>NZ_JBHTHG010000083.1:0-1752 GCF_042676365.1 Bacillus sp. CGMCC 1.60114 | reverse complement strand
ATAAAGTGTTTGTCTAGCATCATAAATAAAAATTGACGTTTCACGTTGTTTGTTTCGTTCAGTTTTCAAAGAACTTGTCTGCCGCTTAATTGCGACTTCCTTATATTAACATCCCTGTGTTTCAATGTCAACTAAATTTTTCATTTCGTTTTCGCTTTCTGCTTTGTTGCATCAGCGACTCCTACTATATTACACACTTATATACTAATAGTCAATACTTTTTATAAAATCTTTCTTACTGTTATTACAATGATCTAACCATCCTTCATTATGCTCCTAGTTTCAACTATTTAAAAATATTTTTCCTTTCTGTTCAGAATTAAGAGCTTTTTTTACATCTGAAAGTTGATACTGAGCATAAGGTCTTGTTAATATTAATTGTTTATCATGAATACATTGTATAATCTGACGAAATGTTTCATGCCATTTTCTTGTAGAAATTTGTTGATTCCAATGACGTAAATGAAATATGTTTGCATGCACTTTTGTATTATTCATAATCTCTGTCCAATCAACAGGTATTCCGGACAAAAGGCCTATCGTTAACAAAGTTCCATTCGCACGTATACAGTAAGCTAGATTTGTACCAGATGATCCTCCTATAGAATCAATTGCTGCTTTAACTTTACAACCATTTGTTAATTCCATAACTGTTTCATAAAGCGGGGTGGTCATTGTATTAATTACATATGAAGCACCAAGTCGAATTAATTCTTCTGTATAAGTATCATTACGTGTTACTGCAATTAAACGAAATCCTAAAACACGAGATAATTGTGCAAAAATATGGCCAATAGACGATCCGCAAGCATTTACAATCAAGTCATCCCCCGGTTTTAATGCCAATACTTCTGTACAGATAACCCATGCTGTAATCGGATTAATATAAAGCTGAGCTGCCGTATAATCATCAACATAATCTGGAATTAAAACAGCTAGTTCAGCTGAAGATTTTACAAACTCTTGCCATGTACCTTCACCTCGTAGCGGCAATACTCGCTTACCAACAAACCATTTAGAAACAGAGGGGCCTACTTCTTCTATAAAACCAATCCCTTCATATCCCGGAATAGCCGGTAAAGAAATTCGATTAGAATATGCTCCTCTAATGGGAATTAAATCAGATGGATTAATTGGTCGAGTTTTCATTCGTACTAAAATTTCGCCAATACCCGGATCTCTAACTTCCTTATTCTCTATCTGCAAAACTTTTTGAGGCTCTCCAAATTCATAAAACTTAATACTTGTCGCTTTCAAAATAAGAAGTCTCCTTTCACTCATTTATATAGATACATTGTATCCCTATATATCTCATTCATGTGAAGTTAATTTGCCTGTATTATGTGAATTTCAGGGGAATTATGGGCATACTTTTTATTTCTTACACTTAGGATGACTTCAACACTCGGTCTATCAATTGCCTTATGTAAAAGGAAAAACAGTTTATATACAAAAAAAGACGAGTCATACTGACTCGTCTCAGATTGCCTGGCAACGTCCTACTCTCACAGGGACAAAGTCCCAACTACCATCGGCGCTAGAGAGCTTAACTTCCGTGTTCGGTATGGGAACGGGTGTGACCTCTCTGCCATCATTACCAGACTTATGAAGGTATATTCCTTCAAAACTAGATAACATTTGCTTCATATATATGGTTAAGTCCTCGATCTATTAGTATTCGTCAGCTCCACATGTCACCATGCTTCCACCTCGAACCTATCAACCTGATCATCTTTCAGGGATCTTACTAGC
>NZ_JBHTHG010000082.1:0-935 GCF_042676365.1 Bacillus sp. CGMCC 1.60114 | reverse complement strand
ATTCAAGATAAGCAAGGATACTATTTATCACGTCTTAAGTTACCAACTAAAATATATAGAAAAGAATTCGAAACAGTGGTATTTAAAACAAAACCCGCTCAATTGAGACCGGTATATATACAAATTCATTTAGAAGACATTATGAAACAATTACAACCTGGCCAAGTGTATGAATTACATGATGTATATGTAGGGAGTAAAGAAAAATTACCTACTCGCATTGTGGTTTATAGATGTACTGAGGAGCAAAAACAGAAACGCCTACGCGATCGAGCGATTCGCGAAAAGAAAAAAGGGATTACATATACAGAGCGTACGAAGTTTTTACAAGGAATTACGGTATATATGACAAATATTCCTACGGAATGGGTACCAAAAGAGAAAATCTATGATTTATATTCACTACGCTGGCAAATTGAACTGTTATTTAAAATATGGAAATCTTGGTTTCAAATTCATCGTTGTAAATCTATTAAACAAGAGCGATTAGAATGTCACCTTTATGGACAACTCATTAGTATTTTATTATGTTCTTCTACTATGTTTAAAATGCGAGAACTTCTGTTACGTAAGAAACAGAAAGAGCTAAGTGAATACAAAGCGATGTACATAATTAAGGATTATTTTTTACTTTTTCACCAGGCATTACACAAAAACACCCGAGAGCTATCAAAGGTTCTCCTTCGTCTGTTTAACCTCCTACAGCACAACGGACGAAAATCTCATCGATACGAGAAAAAGACAGTCTTTGATATTTTGGGTGTTGTTTATAATTATACCACTCCATCTCATCAGGTAGCATAGTAAAAAAAATAAACCCATTCGGGTTTATTTGGTATGCGTACTTTTAAAACATATATAAAGGCAATGAAAAACTACTTAGAAAACCTTAATTTTTATACAAAAGTGAATCTTAAGTTGATGGATGTGGGGTA
>NZ_JBHTHG010000081.1:9877-11194 GCF_042676365.1 Bacillus sp. CGMCC 1.60114 | reverse complement strand
CCCTAAAGTTAGTATGTCTAATGAAATTGTTTATTTTTTCCCTAATATGTACTTTAATCCCAAAAAGAACTTGTAGTGATTTCTACAAGTTCTTTTTGTATTTCCGATTAGAAATGGATACGATAGTATGTAATTCTGTGACGTGTTTGATAGGCATGGGGGAGCAACACAATCCATTGGATTTTCATCTCTCTAATTTTTGATTCTTTCTTCATACTGTTTGGCAAGTTTATAAAATGAAGAACGTTTGATGCCATACTTTTTCATGGCCCCTACTGCTGTAATCAAACCGGATTTCCATTCCTTATAAGCTTCAATAAATTCTTCTGTTATTTCGACAGGAGGACGCCCTAAGTGTTTTCCTTGTTTTCTAGCAAGAGCAATCCCTTCAGCTTGGCGTTGTTTAATATCAATGCGCTCTTTTTCTGCAAATGCTGATAATATTGTAAGGGTTGCTTTTTGAATTGCGCTCTGAATAACATCATTTGTACTTTCTCCAGTGTAATTGACGTTAATATATGGTTCCTTTAGGGGTCCCATCCACATTTTAACGAAAACATACGTTAAGCAAATTTGACACGAAAAAACGTTGATTTTACTACTCTAAGAGATTTATTTAATCTCAAAAATGATGGTATTTGAGACTGAATGATTTCATCTTAAAATGTCATAGGAAACCCACTAAATGTTTATCAAAACTTATCTCAAAATCAAAATCTCAATTGAAATCAGCTATATTGAGTTTTGAGATTCTCTTAGCGCATAAAAACGTTAAAATGTGCGTGCTACCCCTGATAATGATATTTTATGGTGATTTAAAAAAAATGACCATTAATAAATTTAAAATAAAAAGAAGGCCGAACTAGATTGTTTTTCTAGTTTGATCTTCTTTTTTTATGTATTAAAAACAAAATGTTTATTTAGAAATACTATAATTATTCATTGTTAATTTTTAGCTGTTTATTTTCTAAGCTAACTATTAAGGTTGCTAAAAGTACACTAAAATATATACTTACAGCTGGAGCTGTTAATACATGTCCAGAAATAAATGCAATTCCAAGACTTAATAATATTCCTGTTGCAATTAATGCATATTTAATTGTAAGTACCTGTTTAAAATTTTTAATTATTAAAAATAAGGTTTTAAAACTATAGTAAACAAAGGGTAATATCATAAATATAAAGCCAATAATTCCAAATGTATAGAACCAATCATGGAAGTCTCTTTCAGTTAATTTAGGATTTTCTTTGTAGTTTCCTCCATATCCCATACCAAATAGTTTTTGAGATATTGGAGCTTCTTTAAAGGATTTTATA
>NZ_JBHTHG010000081.1:0-9867 GCF_042676365.1 Bacillus sp. CGMCC 1.60114 | reverse complement strand
ATTTTGAACAAATAATTCGCGACTACTAAATATAATATTTTGCACTTCATTCTTTTTTTCTTCTGTTTTTGTTATTTCTTTTGGTTCTGGTTTATATTGTTGTTGTTTTTCTTTGAATTCTTGAGTTTGTACTATTTTTTGGTGAACTGTTATGTTTTTCATAAATGCTGTATCTGATGTTGTAAAGGCGATTCCTATAGCTATACCAATAGTAATACAAATGTTAAGTAATAACTGTTTTTTATGTGGCTTTTTTTTAGTAAATATGATTTGAATTAAACATATTAAAATTGTAATTGTAATTGTTACTATAACAGCTATATACCCTACTTTTGTTCCAACGGAAAAAGAAGAAAAAATAGAGAGTAATGTTGGAATCCAGTAATATATTGAATTAATGGATTTTGTTTTTTCAATAGAGTATAGTATTACAATTGGAAAAGTAATACCTAAAATGGAACTTAATTCATTTCCAGCAAAAAACCAACCTCTTGATCCTGTTTTATCATAATCATAACTGTTATAATCTGTACCAGTAATAATTGAAATAAACATTACAACATTGATAATTAAAGTTGCGTATACAATATAATTTCTTATCTTTGTATATATATTTTCTTTTGTTTTCATTGAATTTAAAACTGAAATGTAACAAAAAACCATGATGAAATTATACATAGATTTTGCTATAAACTTAACTTCTTCATTTAGTGATATTGGAGCTTTTATAAATATATTATTGATAAATCCTGTTATGTATATAATGTTTAGTCCTATTAAATAAATAAAATATTTCTTGTTCTCTTTATCTTTTATATTTACTAAAAGATAAAGAGAACTTAGTAGCATTACAAATAATCGAGTGAAAACGCCAATTGTAGAGTCTAATTTCATTACAATAATACAAAAAGATGTAAGTAGGTCTAAAATAGGTTGAAAAATGATAAATGTAAGTAAAAAATATTCGAATTTGGTTTTTAATTGGGCATTTTGTTTTATCATGTTGTCCTCCATAATTTTTGTTTTTAAATGTTTCATTTGTTAATTTATCTTATTTTTAGTAAATTTTGTATTGATTAAATTTAAATTGTAACATATAAAAAAGATATCTATAATATTGTTTCAAAAATAAAATGTTACTTTTAATGTGTAATTTTCATATGAGAGAAGAAAATTATGATTTACAATAAGCGATTATGCCGCGAAAGTTTCTTTACTATGAGGAGTTTAGAGGCTCGTAGTCAAGAAAACGTGGAATAAATAGTGAGGATGGACCCCAGGACAGAGAAAAGACCAATGTCTTCGCCAAGATTCGTGGTTCTAATGTTGGAAAAGGACGAATAAGAATATAGCATACATATAATAAGGGAATGCAGTATAGATTAGTCTACAAGCATTCCCTTATTATAAATATGTTATGTTCTTAATATAATGAAGAAAACTTTGTATTTTTAATGTGATGTGACGTAATACCAATTTTTTTCTATTTTTATGATTTCTTTAAATTCGCTATTAAAATCAGATTTGTTTGGTTTTATGTCATTTGGTGTGTAAATAAATCCTGAAAAATTATCTAATATACCGCGATAAGTAAAAAAGAAAACGGAAATACTTTTTTCTTTTTGTTGAATAAGCACATCTCCACCATTTTTTGAAGTAGATGTAAATTGTTTAGGTAAATGAATCATTTTATCATTATAGTCAACATTTGGTATTAATTTCTTATGTTCTATAAGTTTTATAACTTGTTTACGATCATCTTTGTAAATTAAAAAGTCTAATTTTATATAGATACTTGTAAATGGTGTATATGCCCAAATAATTATTACAATTAATTGAATAATTAAGGGTTTCAAATTTTTGTATCTAATAAGATGTATAATTGATAAAATTAATAATATGAAAAACCATCCATGAATTGTTATTGAAAGAAATGGCATAACAAATGGAGTAAGGAATTCAACTAAATACCATTCTAGAAAGTGATAGAATATTAAGACAAAACTACTTATTGTTATAATTTTGGTTAAGTTTTTTTTCATATTTTGTATGTCCTCTCACTCTTAAATAATATGTGATTTTAGTGATTGATTTTTTCATTTATTCTTTGGATGCTGAATAGATATCAGTCTAAAAATATTTTAAATTTATATAAGTTAATTAAGGAACCTTCTTAACGTACGAAATTTGCGTTTTGTTGGCGATACCTAGGAACAAAGAAAATCATTGCGGCCACAGAACAATAAAAGAACAGCATATTCGGCTGGTTTCAGCGTAAAAAAAAGGCATGCATGGAGATATCATGCATGCCTTGATCCCAAGAGGGTACATTATTACTTTATTCAGGATCAAAATTACATATCGCACATTTAAAGTATACTATAGTATGAGTTTATTTCCAATATTTACATTTTTGTGCAAGGTTTTATACAATTTTAGATTGAGAAATAAAACGGTAAGGATCTTAAAACCCTATAAAAAGGAGGACGATTTATGGTAAAACATATCAGACTAATTGCTTCTATAATCGTACTCTTAGGTCTTACTTTATATGATAAAATATCAAATAATCCAATAGTTAAAAATTGTATTTTAACTGTATTAATATTTGTGTGTATTTTAGTTAGCTTAGAATATATTTTTAATAAACATAAGTATACTCATTTAGATAAAAAATTACATATCTTTTTATCTATAATTCCACTTATTGTAGCATTTTTTATGATAGGGCTTATTATATTATTTCTTAAAAAAAGACTAGTCTTTTTCTTTTATTTACAAATACTAAACTTAAGGACTTATAAGTTTAGCTTGATGGGAATGCGGTACTGACGGCAAAACGCGGATTTTATAAGCTAAGACAGTTTCTAAAATTGAAATCTTATCTTTGCTACTGTAAAAAAACAACTAGCCCCCGCAAGAGGTACTAGTTGACGTAAAATTCGTTAGCGGAAGTTATTTTTAGGGTTCTATTTTTTTCTTGAATTACAGTCTTAGTACTAATTGATTCTTGATTTAGTACTATCTATCCAAGCCAACTAATCAATAAATAAACGGGTATTGAAAATAGAATTGATAACCAAACTTTTTGCTTTTTTAATGCTATTGCTGCACATGCATAAAGTAATGGGAGAATTAAAGGCCAAATAAAAAATCTAGGCAGAGCAGCTAAGTATAATGATGTAGGAACAATTAGTACTGCAGAAATAATTAAAAAATATGATTTTTTAAAATATATTCCAATCAATGAAAAGATAATTGAAGCAATCATAAAAGGCCAAAACATAACAAACCCCATTTTCCCACCCCCTAATGTAAAGCAAACCCCTCCCGTTCTGGAGAATGCTTCTTACCTATGTTTGTTCTCTTCTAAAAGTTTAATAATTTGTTCATTCTGTTTAATCTGTTGCTCAGAATTATTTCTAATCAGTCGAAGATTATCCCAAATTAGAATGAGAAAAACGAGTGGAACTATTGCAATCAATACAGAAAGCATAATATCCCTCCCTTTTTTCCTAATTGTACCATTTGAAGGGAGGTGTCTGTTGTAGAAATTGGCTGTATATTGTATACATGCTCGGTTAACATAACGTAACATTATCAGAAGCAACCAAATCCCAGAAATCCATTCATACCAAGAGTTTGCCAGCCTTCTGCTCCCTCCGATGTATGCAGGGTTTCATACATCCCTGTCACAACAGCATTTCGTAGTTCAGACCGTTCTCGTTGCCTGCATGAAATCCTGCATATCCTTAGTGTATAAAATCCACGTTTTGCCGTCAGTACCCCATGCCTATCAACCTAACAGAACAGGTTGCCCCAAAATGATAAAAATGACCTTCGTGCTATAAAAAACACAAAATTTTTGTTTAGGGGGTACTTTAAAACCTTAGCTTGATAGCGATGAGCTGTACCCCAATTAGTACTAAAACGACTCAAAAATCCTTAGCGTGATTTATTTCCGTTCCGCTGTCGGCACCCCACTCGGTATATTCCAAGGGGCATTTTTTATTCATACTCTCAGTACCAGCATAGCTGTGATTAGGGGCAAAGTATCCTGTTCTGTAACAAAATAATGAATTACAGGAATTTTCATGTAAAATGGAATTAAATGTCGCAAATGTTCAGTAGAGGGTGATTTTTTGGATGCACTTAGAATAGAAGAAATTTATCAAGAAATTCTAGATGGTAAAAGAGATAATTTTCCTCACTATGTTTGGAGTGAGGAAGATAAAAACCTGTTGGCAAGAAGGGTTACAAAGCATCTAATTGAAACCGTTTTACAATGGGATGAGAATCAAATAAAAAAAAACTGGACTATAGCTCTTATTAAAAAATACAAATTAGGTGGTATGATACTCCTTGTATATAAAAGTAGTCCGTATGCGATGCTAAATGATTTATATCCAGGTAGATTTAAAGAGTGGGAATTGAAGTTTACTCCTTCAAACTTTTGGACGAAGGAAAGAGGATTAGAAGCACTACGCTGGACCATTGAAGAAAAAGAGAAGTTATCAGATAAAGAATTACTAAATTTATATAATCAAAAATGGTTAGCTAAACATAAGCTTGCTTCTCCTTGTTCTTTATTTTATAGAAGTAGTCCATATGCGATGCTAAATGATTTGTATCCAGGTAGATTTAAAGAGTGGGAATTGAAGTTTACTCCTTTAAACTTTTGGACGAAGGAAAGAGGATTAGAAGCACTACGCTGGACCATTGAAGAAAAAGAGAAGTTATCAGACAAACAGCTACTTCAAGTGTACGGGGAAAAATGGCTTAAAAAGCAAAGAATTAATACCCCTTGTTGCAAGTTTTGGAACTGTAGCCCGTATGCGATGCTAAATGATTTGTACCCAGGAAAGTTCAAAGAGTGGAAGTTGAAGCATGCACCTTCAAATTTTTGGACGAAAGAACAGGGTTTAGAAGTATTGCGTTGGACAATTGAAGAAAAAGAGAAATTATCAGACGAGGAAATAAAAAAAGTATACAACTTAGCATGGGTTAGAAAAAATAGATTAATTACACCATTAATGACACATTGGAAATTAAGTCCGTATGCGATGCTAAATGATTTGTATCCAGGAAGGTTTAAGGAATGGGAATTTAGTGTTGTTCCTAGGAATTTTTGGACAAAAGAAAAGGGATTGGAAGTTTTACGTTGGACGATTGAGGAAAAAGAGAAGTTAACTGATGAACAATTATTACAAGTATTTGGTATCCAGTGGTTAACAGAGAATAGGTTAGTAACTCCTTTTCAGAAATTTTGGGGTAAACCTTATGCGATGTTAGATGAATTATACCCAAATCGATTTAAAGAATGGGAATTACAAAGGGTTGGTCAAGGTTTTTGGTCAAAAGAAAAAGGATTAGAAGCACTACGCTGGACGATTGAGGAAAAAGAGAAATTAACTGATGAACAATTACTACGTGTCTATGATATTGAATGGATGAAAAACCATAGAATTGCTATGCCTATATACGACTATTGGGGAAATAATCCATATTTAATGTTACATGATTTGTATCCAGAGCGTTTCCCGAGAAGTATTATGAAGACATATAATTCATTACGTAAATGGTTTACAGCATTTTATGATTCGTTTGAGTTTTCTCAAGCATTACAGCTTGCTTGGGAAAACGGATATGAGACAGAAAGTCATTTTGTTTTAGCGCATGAGAAATATGATGAAGTTATTCAATTTATTTATTGGATTAAAGGAGCGAATTCTGCTGAAGCTCATTATAATGAATTAACGAAAAAGAAAGAATGGCATTGTACATTAAGTAAGTTGCATCCTTTTGTCTTAAAAATAAAAGAATTAGGTTGGATATGTCCTAGGGATAGTGACAAGGTTGCTGTCATAGTCAGCAACCCATGAACCAATAAAGAGGTACTGCCGTCATTTCGCATATTTTATATGCATATCCTTAGCATATAAAATACGCGTTTTGCCATCAGTACCCCAAAAAGAACTTGTAGTGATTGCTACAAGTTCTTTTTGTTAAACTCCATTTTGTTTGTTATTAACTATATTAAGACGTTTAAAAAGATTCTTAGAATAAGTGGAAAGTTTTTGCTTAGTACTTGCATATATTTTAATTGTACGCTAGGGAAAGGGGATTGATGGTACAGTGATATATCAATATGAAATTGATTTTTCTGTGATGTATAGCGACAAAGTAACAACTGTACAATCCGCAACAGTTCCAGCGCAGTCTTTAGAATTCGCAAAAGAAAAATTAAAAACAGAAATTAAACGAAGGATAGGTAATTGTGAAGTTTTGATTTGCTCCGCAAACTTGCAAGTTTCAGAAGACGAAAAGTATAGTATTATGATCTAAAATGAAGGGTATATGCCGAAGGTATATATCCAGGCTTATGATTTAAATCTGTTGCCACAAAAGGCTTGAACGACAGTGGCGGAACAATAAGCAATCCGCGAAATATTAAGAAGAGAGTAATCGGTATAGAGAAAACCTTTGGGGACTTATTCCTTTAATGGGACATCTATGCTATAACAACTTAAGCGAGAAGAATTAGAGGAATAAATAAAATAAATTTTGCAGTGAATCATTCTTAAGTGCAAAATCCAATGAGCCCATGTGCCATAAGAGTTCTACCCATTTTTGAAAATTGGTATGAAACAAGACCGGTGGTTCACTGTAAAAGGGTAGAAATGTGATATGATGCTTCTGTAGATATAATGCGGTTTTTGCTTTGTTTTGTGTAAGGGGTTTTATTTGAACGTAGTGGGATATAAAGCGACACCTTCCCACCATGGGAAACCGAACTTTCCCAGTTTTATTTGAACGTAGTAGGATATAAAGATTATTAAGACTGATTATTCTTTACAAGATGTTGCGGTTTTATTTGAACGTAGTGGGATATAAAGCGATACCTTCCCACCATGGGAAACCGAACTTTCCCAGTTTTATTTGAACGTAGTGGGATATAAAGGAAGTTCAGCATATAAGCGATGTTAAGCAAGTTTTAGGTTTTATCTGAACGTAGTGGGATATAAAGAAAGGATTTGACACAGGAGGTTATACGGGAAGCTGGGCTTTATCTGAACTAGATTTGTTCAGGACTTGTCAAATGGTCATACGAGTTTTATCAGAATTATATGGGAGATTGGCATCATTTTTGAAATATGTTACTAAACTATGCACTCTAAAAAATGTGAACCTTAATTCTAGGTTTGCATTTTTTATATCTTATTATGGTGCGTGAAATTTTTTAAAACCTTTAAATAAACATGGAAGAATAGTATTCGACATATTACGAATAAGTTTATATAAAATAACTAAAAGTAAATTACCAATCTATGAAACACCAAAAAGCTGAATCCCTTCTTACAGAAGAAGTTTCAGCTTTTTATTTTTTAGGCATACCCTTTACAACAAGTTGCCATTAGGCTATAGTGTATCAGCAACTTGTAGCTATTACTATGAATGCTATATTCTTCAAAATTATTACAACTATTTTATTTATTTTATATTATTCTATGCTCTCTTAAAAAGAATAATTCCATATTTATGAACAAAGGTTTAATTTTATGGAATTTTGTACAAGCTGTTGGTATCACAATAATCATTTGGAGGGGGTATCCATGTTTGGGCTAGGTAAAAAGAGAACTCCATTTGGCAACTATTTAGATCGGCGAGGAATTAAACAACAATGGTTAGTACAAAAGACCGGATTAAGTAAATCATTGATAAGCGATTTAGCAAATAAAAAGGATCGTGTTCCTACACTTACATCAGCAACTAAAATAATTAAAACATTGAAAAAGTTCGATGGAAACATTGACTATCATGATTTTTGGGATATAGATATTTGAAGACTCTCAGAATATATCATTCATCACAAAAGTTCTTAGAAATACATTTTGTTTTACAGCATATTGCTCTAATTTGGATTGGCGGTAATTTGATAATGTAAAGAAGATAACTACTGGAACAATATTATTCTGTCGTTTATAAATATCTGTTATATGGCCATATAACTGTATTTTATGTTCATTTGCTTTCATATGTTGCATACGATCTATTTCAACAAAATGGGGGACTTTATCCTCAAAGTAAATTGCATCTGGAATGATTTGATGTTGCTGACCATTAATTGAAAATTCTATGGGTCTCTCCGTTTTCCATTCAGGAAATCCAAGCCACATCCAACCTTCATTTCGCATTAATATGTGTTGTAATTGACTATTTTTCTTTACTTCCTTTGTCACTCCTAATAAATCACGTCCTTTTTTATTAAGGTAATAAACATGCTCACGAGCCAATTTAGTAATATGGCAATATGGTTGTAAATCCTTTAGTATTCGATTTGCATTTCGAATACTTCCCAAACAATGAATCGCTTGCAATTGCCTCCGGGTTGCAAAGTCTAATTTACTCAAAGTGGATAAAATCTCGATTTGCCTCGCTTTCTGTTTGAGGGTTTGATGCCTCATATTGCTTCACCACCTTGTATTGCTTCAGTAAATTCCACATATCTTTATCCTTTAAATACGGAACTTGGATTTCCTCTGTACGATCCGTTTTAAATAATGCTCTCCCAGGAAGAGAAGGGAGTTCTTCAAGACCTGATTCATCCAAAGCCACTTGTGAAGCGACCGCTGTCGGTAAACGAAAACCTAATTTTGCGTCGCTATTTTGTTTGATTTGCCTTGGTAGGGTGTCAGCAGTTGGATATTGCGTGCAAAAAATTAATCTAAATCCTAAACCTCCTCCAATTCTTGCAATCTCAGATAGCATCTCCTGACATATAAACAATAGGTCCCGTTGTTTTTTAGGTAATCCTTGCGTTGGACAAAGATTTGCTCCTTCATCTACTATAATGAAACAACGCTCTTTAATTGATGTGTCTATAATATTGGTAAAATAGGACTTTTTCATTTCCTCAATCTGTTTTACCATCTTTTCACGTAATCTAACTAACATTTTTAACGCCTGTTCTGGGTTTTCAGCAACTTCTTCTACTTGAGACAATTCCTTATAAGGGCTAAATTCTAATCCTTCTTTTAGATCGATAATAAAAAACTTCACATGTTGTGGTTGTTGTAGAATCAAACTCGTCATTATATTTTTTAGAAATACTGTCTTTCCAAAACGAGTCATGCCACTTACGCACATATGTGGTGTTTTCTCGAAATCATGATATATGTGTTTATCTAATGCTTTCCCTATCATAACGCTCCATGTATGCTCTTTTAAAAGATCCCTAGACCAATTCCACCTCTCAGGTATTTGTTGCTTAAATACTCGAATATATAGTTCTCTTTGTTGAAATGAAATTTTAACAGGTTTGTATAACCCTTCTTCTAATACTTCAGCTAACTTTTTAATAAGTTGGCTAGGTACACCTAACGGTAATTTGTAGACATACTTAATACTTATGTCATCTTCAACTTCTTTTATAAAAATGGGGTATTGTAGTTCACCTTTATGCTGAACGCATACCTTTGTAATCTCAAAAAAAGTTGCAATTTTTTTCTTATCACTCATTCCTTTATTTTGATAAAAATAAGCTACTGTTATAAAGGTTACTGGGATTAATAAAAGTGACATCATCTCCTCCATGCCTCCTATTAGGTAGTTGAGCATGTATGGAAGGTAAAAAAGGCTAAATCAAGGCGCATTACTACAGTTATTTTCAACTACCAGTTGTAATACTAACGTAGAAACACATCTAGTATATCTATTAGCACGTACCAAACCGTACCAATCAGCAGGCATTTAAGACCCGCATGTAGCAACCAATCTGGAAGGTTTAAACCTTTCTTTTTCAATAACTTGATTCCTAAAACTGAAGCACCAGTAACACCATAAACAACACCTAATTCTCCAATGATT
>NZ_JBHTHG010000080.1:0-2565 GCF_042676365.1 Bacillus sp. CGMCC 1.60114 | reverse complement strand
TCTACAGAAGCATCATATCACATTTCTACCCTTTTGCAGTGAACCACCGGTCTTGTTTCATACCAATTTTCAAAAATGGGTAGAACTCTTATGGCACATGGGCTCATTGGATTTTGCACTTAAGAGTGATTCACTTGTAAAATTACAATAAATCTATTTAATTTTAAAAGCTCAAACAAGCATAACCCCGTTCTAAATTTAGGACGGGGTTAAAAATATAGTTGTTTAATTTTTGATGTAAGATATTTCACTACAACAAAAAATATAACAATAAAGTCGTTTAAAAATCTAAGTTTTATTCAAAAAAAGCGCCCTTTAGCTGAATAAGTAAAATTTCTATGTTAGCGCCTATTTTAATAAAATTAAATTAGTGTTGCAATCCGTTAACCATTTTAGTCAGTTCCGCCTCAAGTCGATCAAAGTTCTGTTCGTTGGCTTCGTAACAGAAACTTCTCACTTTTTCGCATTCTTTAACTGATTTGTGGAGCATTTGCCATATAAGTTCGGTTTTACCTTCTTTCTCAGCAAATGTAATGGTTAGTAAAAATTCATGTATTGGCCCCAGATGGTGGATAACAATCTTTTCAGGTTCAATTATTTCGGAAAAGATGGATTTATTCTCATAATCTACACCATTGGGTCCATGCATAATGAAACGCCAAATACCGTTTGGTCGCATATCGAACTCATGAAACGTATTAGTAAAGCCCTCGGGTCCCCACCATTTTTCCAAATGATTCGGGTCACTGAATGCTTTGAACATGATTTCACGCGGCACATTGAAGATACGTGTGTTGACAATCTCACGATCAGAGATTGGTTCAGGAGAGTTAATAATATTCGATACCTCAGAGGATACTCTTAACTCTTGATTATTTTTCAACTGTTCACCAAGCTGATCCAGCAAAATACTTGTCCCGTGCTCACGAACTGCAGCTGTATCATGGCCGTCTAGGAATGCGCCTTGCTCGGTAAAAATCAGGTGTGTTCCTTCATCAATTTGTTTAAACTCGACCGTTGCTACAGAAACGGAAATTCGCGTTTCATCGAGATCCATGGTGTAAGAATAGACAATACGGTGGTAAGGAATGATCTCCTGATAGTGAGCCTTAAATGTGTAAACAGGACCTCCTGGAGGGCCGCCATGATTTATCTCTTGTCCACCCTCTCGAAAATCAAACTCTTCCGCCTCAGTGAACCATTTTGCTTTAAGCTCTGGGTCCGCCCATGCAGCGAATACCACTTCAGGTGTGAAATTATACACCTTTTCAATAACAAAGGTATCGTGTGTTGCAAAGTGTCTTTTCATTCTCACTTCCTCCTTTTTTGGTGAGACGGATGATTAGAAAGGAATTCGCCAAGTCGATCAAATTGGCACTCCATATTCTTTTGGCGCCCGTAAAAATAATTTTCATGACTTTTTTTCATCATTCCAATTGAATTTGTAAAATCTTGAACCGTCAATGTCTCTTTCGTTTGCAAAATCTCAGATACATTTTGTAAATCTTTTAACAGCTTCTGTTGAACTCTTATATTTTCTCTTAAACGTTCTATTTGAAGAGTCACCACTTCAATAGGGTTATACGTATCGTCGGCCAGGATCGATTTAATTTCCTCTAGCGTTAATCCTAAATCTTTTAGACTAAGAATTTGCTGTAACCGCGAAAGATCTGTGGCGTTATATAGGCGATATCCTGATTCTGAATAGTCTGATGGTGAGAACAATTCAATTTGGTCATAATACCGCAAGGTCCGAATCGTTAAACCTGTTAACTTTGCAAGTTCCCCTGTCTTCCATTTCTTCTTACCTGAAACTAAAATAACCACCCCCTTATTTTGCGAGAATTTTTACCGGTATCTTCACTATAAACCGTTACGTCACGTAAGAGTCAAAGGAAAATAAATTTTTTTGAATCATGAGAAAATCTTTATCCTACCTCGATAGCTTAAGTGTAACTTTTCACAAACAATCTTTAACCAGTATGTTTACTGTTCATGATTCTTCAACAATCTGGCCCGATTGTTGAATAGAATGACTCGCATTTTTTTAAACAACTTTATTATTTTTCAAACGACTTTATTGTAAATTAAACAACTTTTTTGTCACTTTACACCGCCAGCATCTCGGAAAAACCCCACGCTAAGAGCATGCAAAATTTTATACAAAAAATAGGGAGACATAGGGAACCATCGGGAAGCCAAAAAGCGCACCAGAATAGGAATGTATAAAAAGATGCATAGAATCATAGAAAAAGAAAAAGGCGAATCCCTTGTGAGAATAAGGGGACGCCTTTTTCTTTGCTACCTATAATGTTACGTTATGTTAACCGAGAATGTATAAGATATACATTCAAAAATCTAAACAAATTGGTTTTCTCAAATGGTACAATTAGGAAAAAAAGAGGTGAACAAATTATGACCAAAAAAACAGGTTGGAATTATATTATCGGTCTAGCATGGCTGGCAACCATTTCCTTACTTTGGGCAAACTCTGCTAGGTTGATTCCCAATAAAGTTGTTTCCCTAAGCATCTCTATCGTTATGATTGTTATTGCAGCAGGAGCC
>NZ_JBHTHG010000079.1:0-1365 GCF_042676365.1 Bacillus sp. CGMCC 1.60114 | reverse complement strand
AGCAAAACAAGAGACCAAAAGGCTGCAAAGTGCTTTGGTCTTACCCCTGTCAAGTGGACAGATTCAAAAAAGACTATGCAATCAGTGTGTTCCGATATTCGATTGGAGCACACTGATTCAGTTTTTTCTGAAATCGTTCATGATTATAGAACCAAATATAATCCTCAATGGCTCGATAGAGATCGTTTTCTGTTTT
This sequence comes from Bacillus sp. CGMCC 1.60114, assembly GCF_042676365.1. Lineage (NCBI taxonomy): Bacteria > Bacillati > Bacillota > Bacilli > Caryophanales > Bacillaceae > Bacillus > Bacillus sp. CGMCC 1.60114. The sequence continues at coordinate 1,169 of NZ_JBHTHG010000079.1, read as the reverse complement.
ACATCCAGAAAAATACATATTCTCTGTTTTGACATGTGAAAAGAAGGATTCAATGCATGCATTATCTAGACAGTTTCCCTTGCGAGAATGACTGCCTATTATCCCGAATGTTTTAATTTGATTATTGTATGTTTTAGATGTATACTGGAAACCCTGGTCTGAATGAAGGATTGCTCCTTGTACTTCTCTTGTTGTAACCAGTTTTTTGACAGTATCACTCACCAGCTTCAAATCATTTCGTTTGGATAGCTCCCACGCGACGATTTCATTATTAAAAAGATCTTGGATGGCAGACAGGTAATAGAAACGATCTCCAAGATCTAGATAGGTTATATCTGTAACATAAAGACGGTTCGGTTTATTCGTTTTAAATACACGATTGAGTCGATTCGGTTGTATGATAGAGGCCTTCCGCCCAAAGAAACGGCGTTTCTTTCGAATTACAGACCGAATATTCAGCGCTTTCATTAACCTATACACACGTTTATGATTCACATGAAACCCTTCTTTTTTCAGTGCTATTTGCAAGCGGGGACATCCATAAAAAGGACGTGTATGATGGATAGCCATTAAATGTTTCTTCAAGAGTTGTTCATATTGGTACCTTTTTCTTCGAACTTTCTCCGTTTCTCTCCATTTATAGTAGCCAGATCGGGAAACACCCGCAATCGTTACGAGCCAGGTAATAGGATAATTCTTGTGTAATTCGTGAATGATTTCAAAACGTTTTACTTTTGGAACCCATCCTTCCCATGTAGATTTGGATACTACTTTTTTAAGTATTCAACCTGTGCTTTTAAATAATCTCTTTCTTCCTCGATACTTTTAAATGTTGTTTTAGATAAGCGATGAAAGGGATTGAGTTCTCTTGATTCTCCCCCTCGTTGATCAGCCAAAGGCTCACCCTGCTTATGCTTCTTTACCCAATCTTTCAATTGAGTAGGACTTCTAAGCCCTAGTTCATTTGCCAGAATCTGATAACTCTTTTCTCCATTTACATACAGCATGACTGCCTTACGTTTGAATTCTTCTGTATACGGTTGAAATGTTTGTCCTTTTTTAGCCAAAGAAAATCCCCTCCAAATAGAGTGTAACACTTACTTATCAAAAACAGTCTTTTTACACTGTCTACTCAAAAGGGATAATACCACTTCTTCAAGAAAGCTTTG
>NZ_JBHTHG010000078.1:0-7988 GCF_042676365.1 Bacillus sp. CGMCC 1.60114 | reverse complement strand
GAAAGAGAAAGAGCAAGGAAAATAAAATGATTACAATACCCATTATCGAACGGGTTTTTGAAGTAAATGGAGAAATTCAGTTTGAAGTAGCTGGCGAAAAAGAAATTCCCATTTCTTGGCTAGAAAAGGAATAGATATTCTTAATAGGAAATCCAACCTTAGCTTGATGGGCATGTGACGTGACCCCATATAGATGATGAATAAGCACTAAAAAGGTATAATAAGACTAAAATGTTGGTGGTGAGTTTATGGCAACAATTACAGATGTGGCAGCAAAAGCTGGTGTTTCTGTACAAACGGTTTCCCGCGTGCTGAATAATAGAGGCTATATCAGTCACTCTACAAGAGAAAAGGTACACCAGGCTATGGAGGAATTAAATTACCTACCTAACGAACTCGCTCGTTCTTTGTTTAAAAAAAAATCAAATATGATTGGATTAATTGTACCCAAAATTTCACATCCTTTTTTTAGTGAGCTAGCCTATTTTCTTGAGCATTATGCATATCAAAAGGGGTATAAATTACTACTATGTAATTCAAATCGTAATAAATCTAAAGAAAGCAGCTATCTTGAATTATTAAGGAAAAACCAAGTCGATGGTATTATTATGGGTAGCCACAGTTTGGATGTGGATGAATATATTAATCTAAAATTGCCTATTATATCTTTAGATCGCATTATCTCTGAAGATATCCCATATGTTGCCTCAGATAACTTTATGGGAGGAAGACTTGCATCACAATTATTAATCAAGAAAAATTGCAAAAAGCTTGCTTTTGTTTATGGTGGCATCGGAGCACAACATCACAATGCACTGCTCGCAAGTGATAGGTTCAAAGGCTTCATGGAAGAAATAAAAGACACTGGGATTGAATATACCACTTTGGAACTAGATGGAACTGACTCAAAACTAGAATACAATGTAGATAAGATTGCTCGGTTCCTTCAAAAGTACCAGGAAGTTGATGGTTTATTTGCCAGCAGTGATGTAATTGCAGCCCAGGTCATTCAAGCTTGTCTTCAATTAAAAAAGACAATCCCGGAAGAAATCAAAGTCATAGGATACGATGATATTGGTATCGCATCTTTAATATGGCCGCGTCTAACAACTATAAGTCAACCAATTGAAAAATTGAGTAAGCTAACAATCGATTTGATTACAAGGCAAATCGAAGGGGAAGAGGTACCACTTGAAAATATTATACCGGTCTCTACCATTGAAAGGGGTACCACTTAGACTTTCAGTAAATAATAGAAAGTGCTTATTATTTTACAAGTACAAGCCAAACTCGATCTCTTTAACCATAATCCATTTCTTTAAAAAACTACTGAGCGTGTCACTCGGTAGTTTTTTCAGTTTTTAAATAAAATTTTAAAATTCTAATTTCACATAAAATTATGTTAAACGATTGACACATGTATGTTAACCGATTAACATATAAATAACAACCGGTTGATTTAGAATTGTTATACTACATGTAAACGCTTTATAGTATTGGTTTGTAGTGAGAATTAATATCCCTAACGTAACTTAAAAAGTTTAATTGGTTTTTAGTTTGATTTGACATGTGGTATTGGAATGAAATATGAATAATCACCTTTTTTACCCTTAAATTAGATGAAAACTAAAATTATAGTTGTATCTTGTTGGGGACTACAATAAAATGTTGACCTCTTTATCAGAATTAATGGTATGGATGTAAAGATACATTCATAATTCGGATCTTTTGTAAGCGCTTTATATTTATGGAGGTGCGTTGCAGTTGTGCATGGTTATCGACCTGAGTATATAGCTTTAAAACGCAAGATAATATTATTAAAAAGGGAGGGGGATTTGATCATGAATGAATCGAGAAGAATACCAAAATTGAGATGGTTTTACTTTTTACCTGTATTATTTTTAATGGGCTTTTTTACATTTTTGAGTTCGTCACTCTTAGCTATTGCCTTACCTGGAGGTATGATGAAAGATTTAGGAATTGCTGCAAGCGTTGCTGGGCTTGCGAGTGGAGTAACGGGTATTGGAGGTATGATTTTACAAATTTCTGGTGGACACAGTGCCCAAAAAGGAACACTTAGAAAATTTTTAGGCATTACAACGATATGCTGGAGCGTAATAACCATTCTTACAGCGTTTGTTACAAACGGTTGGCAACTCATTGTACTCAGATTTCTACTTGGTGTTGCAGAGGGAGCTAGTGTACCAGGCATCATGACTCTTTTGACATACTGGTTTCCTGAAAAGAATGGTGAAAGGAGTCGAGCCATAGCGGTTGTGTTCAGTGCCTCCGGCATCGCAGCAACGCTTACTGGCCCTATCGCTGGGTTTCTAATAGCAATGTTTAACTGGAAAATGATGTTTATCATCTTAGGAGTTATCAGTTTAATTATTGGTGTTATATGGTTTGCTGTAATGTATGACAGACCTGAAGAAGCCAGATGGCTAAGCAAAGAAGAAAGAGACTATATTACTACAACCATTCAAAAGGAACAGAGTGCTTTTGTAAAAGATGAGAACAATAATCTAAGTGGGGATAAGCTGCTACCTATTTTAGGGTATCTTTTAAGAAATAAGTATAGTTGGGCTTTGAGTATCATTGGCTTTTGCGGGGTGTTCGGTCAGATAGGATTTTTTACTTGGATGCCCACAGCTATTCAATCTGTTACACATGCAGGGATTGGTAATATCGGGCTACTAAGTGCACTTCCATCTATATCTGCGATTTTAGGATTGGCAGTATGGTCTAAATTAACAGTGAAGATAAAGCAGCGTCGCCTTAGTACTGGGATACCGCTACTGTTGTTTGCTATTACTCTTGCTTCCTTAGGTCTTTTTTCTAATAGTACAAATGCCGCTTTGTACATCGTTTTAATGTGTATAGTAGGCTTTTTTATACAGGCCTTTATGCCTAGTTTTCACTCAATACCATCTCTTATTTTCTCAAAGGAAGTTGAAGGTGCCGGTAGAGGGATAACAGGAGTTACTTCAGCAATCGGTGGTTTTGCTGGTCCATATCTTGCAGGTATTATTATTTCGATAACAGGTTCGCAAGCCGGCGCCATGTACGTAATGGCAATGATTTTAGTCGTTGGCATGTTAGCATCTTTCATTCTTCCTAAGAATCTTGGTTTAGAAGAACAAGTTGAAAAAAATAATGTATCAGCTTGACTTTCTATTAAAAAAGCTAAGAAAAATATTATTTCAAATTAATAGTGTTCACCTTCTATATAAATTCATCTTAAGTTTTCAACATACTGCTAAAGATATGTTGATTTAAGGGAGGTAATTAAAATACTTTCGACATTAAGTAAAGAAGCTTTATTTCACGCCTATGTACAGGCAATAGCGCAAAAACTTGACCCTTATTTTGTTTTTTTATTGGAAGAAGAGATGTATAGAAGGAATTTACGATTCAGGACTATGGAATATCTCAACTTCAACACGCTATTTGATTTATTTTTTATGTCGAAGTAACAAATTGAACTTATATAGTGATACATTCCTTCTTTAAATAAATGGAATAAGGAATGTATCACCATTTATTTTTTATTTTAATTTAAAAGATGAAAGTAGGAAATAGTAAATGAATGTACAACAAGTGATTGAGACAGTTCTCTCAGATTCATGTGGCGATATGAGACTTGAAAAAACAGGTGATCAGTTAATATGCGGGAATCATAATACTGAGGTCCAAGGAATTGTCACTACGTTTATGGCAACGATAGATGTTATTAAGCAGACTATTGCGGTCGGCGCAAATATGATAATTACACATGAACCCACTTTCTATACGGGGTCGGATGAGACGGATTGGCTTGAGGATGACTCGTTATATCTTGCAAAGAAAATGCTGATTGAAGAAAACAATATAGTAATTTGGCGGTACCATGATTATATGCATATGGCGAAAACGGATAGAATTTATGATGGGCTTCTGCAAGAAATTGGATGGGAAAATAATTTGCTAGAGAAGAACTCGCCTTTCACATACGAAATTAATGAAGTCACTTTAGCTGAACTTGCCGGATTTTTCAAACAGAAACTATCAATGGATGTTATTCAAATTGTCGGCAACCCCGAAATGAAATGTTCGAGAGTAGGAGTGTTAGTTGGTGGAGGAAGCTTAGGTTTAGGCAGAGAACAAATGCCAATGGAGCTAATGAGAAATCATAACTTGGATGTTATGGTGTGTGGTGAAATCACAGAATGGACACTCTGTGCTTATGTCAATGATGCAACCATGCTCGGACTTAACAAGGGAATGATTGTTGTTGGTCATGAGCGGAGTGAAGAATGGGGAATGAAATACATGGCAGAATGGTTGAAGCCCTTGGTAAAGGACATTCCTGTCACTTTTATTGATACGAAAGAACCGTTTCTTTATTTATAAACCTCCATTTTTATAAAATTTAATAGACACAAGGAGTGAGTCAATTGGCCATATCACAAGTTAATTTTTACTCAAAGGCTTTAAAAAGGGATGTTACTTTTAATGCACTATTACCGCTAGATCGCAATGAGATGTTTGGGCATGTAAATGCTGAGGAGCGCCCATTAAAAGCTCTTTATCTTTTACATGGATATTCCGGTAGTTATCTGGATTGGCTTAGCTTTTCAAGAATTCGGGAACTATCTGATAAATATAACATAGCTGTGTTTATGCCGTCAGGTGAAAACCATTTTTACTTGGATGATATTGATAAAGGAGAGTTATTTGGTGAATACATTGGAAATGAATTGGTAATGTTTACACGAAAAATGTTTCCTTTATCCACAAAGAGAGAGGATACCTTTATTGGTGGATTATCAATGGGCGGATATGGAGCAATTCGCAACGGATTAAAGTACTCTGATAATTTCAGTCGTATAATTGCCTTGTCCTCCGCAATCATAACTTACCGGATAGCAGGAATATCTAGCGACTATAAAGATGAAGTAGCAGATTATAAATATTATAGAAGAGTTTTTGGCGACTTAAATCAGCTTATGGGCAGTGATAGAGATCCGGAGGCACTTGTCCTTGAGTTGATAAAGGCTAAAGTGGAAATACCCCAAATATATATGGCATGTGGAACGGAGGACTTCCTGTTAGATGTAAACCAGAAATTTCATGAATTTTTAGTTTCGAAAAAAGTAAATGTCACATATAGAGAAACAAAGGGAGACCATTCAAATGATTTTTGGAACGAATATATTGAAAAGGCTATATCTTGGGTTAGCCTTGATAGGGAAAATTGAGCGGTAATTAATTTTATATATAAAAACAAAGACAATAGTCCTCACTTCGAAGGAACAGTGTGCATAAAACCGACATATAGTGATCCCAGTAGAGGGGACTTCCTCAATTTTCAATTAGTTGAAGAGGTTGAAAGAAATATTAGGTTATAAAGTATTTTTATGCAATAGCTTGAATCATGCACAGAAAGAAAAAAAGTATTTAGATATGCTTCTACGGAATCAAGTGGACGGCATCATTGTTGGTAGTCATGATATGGGGATATTTGATCAAGCTTTAACAAGGTTACCAATTGTCGCAATTGACCAATATATTTCTGATTCTGCTCCCATTGTATCTTCTGATAATTACTTAGGAGGTAATTTGGCAACAGAACATTTGATAAAAAAAGATTGTAAAACAATCATCCATATTAGTTAAAAATTGTTGGTTATGATGGTACTGATATAGCAAAAAATTTCCTTCCGAACCTTACTACATTACAACAGCCTATATCTGATATGGCAGAAAGAGCAGTAAAATTATTAGATAGTAGAATAAACAATGATGATAATCTTATAGATTTTACTCAACCACTTGATGTAAAACTAGTTGAAGGCGGTACAACATAGGTTTAGGTTAATAAAGAAGATGGAGGATCAAATGATGGAGTTTTTAGGTAGGATAAATCCTGAATTAAGGGAGGTTTTAACAACAGCACCAGTAATTCAACTCCCTGATGACTTGGTTATGGCAAGACAAATGCTAATACCCCCAACAGAGAATTCAAAACTTGTTCGAACTACCGAACGGTTTATTTCCGGTGGAGATGGACAAGAAATGCTGATTAAGATTTACGAACCTGCTCAGAGAGATCAGACAAAATTACCAGCTGTTCTATGGAGCCATGGAGGTGGATATGTCTTAGGTCATCCAGACGGAGAAGACAGCCTGTGTGAAAATTTTGTAGAAGCGGCCAACTGTATTGTCATATCTCCAGATTATCGGCTCGCCCCTGAGCATCCTTATCCGGCAGCTATAGAAGACTGTTATTCTGCATTGGTATGGATGACTAACTCAGCGGAAGAATTAAATATCGATTTGAGTCGAGTAGCGATTGGAGGGGGCAGTGCAGGGGGAGGATTAACTGCTGCATTGGCATTAATGGCTCGTGATAAAGGAGGACCTGCCATCTGTTTTCAAATGCCGTTATATCCAATGATTGATGATAGAAATATTACGTTCTCCAGTAACGAAATTAAGGACAAGCAAGCAATATGGTACACATCTAATAATTTGGCGGCTTGGGGTATGTATTTAGGCGAGCATGCAAATGGTGAAATCTCTCCATATGCCGCACCAACGCGGGAGGAGGATCTGTCAGGGCTTCCTCCGACATATACGTGTGTAGGTCAATTGGACCCTTTCCGTGATGAAACGATTGACTATGTTACACGTCTTGCACAAGCCGGCGTTGAAGTAGAATTTCATCTATATCCGGGTTGTTTTCATGCTTTCGAACATATTGTTCCAAATGCAGAAATCAGCCAGCGTGCTAAAAGTGAATATATTAATGCACTTAAAAGGGCATTAAGTTTTAAAGATAAGTAATGCGTGAAGTATATAGAGCATTGTAAAGAGTGAAGTAAAACCTCATAGAAACTTTTTATTGTTTTGAAAATCAAAATTGTTTTAGTAAGTAGGAGTAATTGTTGTTTTACTACTCCTTTTTAATAGAAATAAAAGTGAAACTTATTTCTGAAAAAATTAAATGAGGAAGAAAAAATGATACATGAAATTATCGATATTCGAACAGAGAATTCTGAAGCTAAGTTATATACTTATTTTTTAAATAATTCCCCAGAAATAGATAGTAATCGAAAACGTCCAACGGTCATTATATGTCCTGGGGGGGGATATGAATTTACCTCTGACAGAGAAGCAGAACCGATTGCCATTAGAATGATGGCAATCGGTTTTAATGCATGTGTTTTACGATATAGCGTTCATCCAGCTACTTTTCCAACAGCACTGTTAGAACTTTCCATGGCAGTTTCACTTATTAGGCAGAATGCAGAACAATGGCATGTTGACAAGAATAAGATCATTGTTGTTGGTTTTTCAGCTGGTGGTCACTTAGCAGCAAGTTTGGGGGTATTCTGGAATAGAAGTTTTTTATCTGAAAGTTTAGGGATTTCGAATGATGAGATAAAGCCCAACGGAATTCTATTAAGTTACCCAGTTATTACATCTGGACCATATCGACATAAGGATTCTTTTACTGCATTGTTAGGAGAAAACCATGATAAATCTTTACAAGAGGTATCATTGGAAAATCACGTTTCCACCGACACCCCGCCAACTTTCCTATGGCACACTTATACGGACGAGCCTGTTCCTGTTGAAAATAGTTTTTTATTTGCTAATGCTCTTCTTAAACATAAAGTGCATTTGGAAATGCACATTTACCCTAATGGGATTCATGGTTTGTCTCTTGGAACAGAGGAAACTAAGGAAAAAAATAACGAATGGACCATCCAGCCAGAAGTAGCTAATTGGATTGAAATGGCTGGGCGTTGGATAAAAGGACTTTGATAATAAAAAGGGTTCTGGTGCAAGAAATCTAGTAAAATTGGACATACTGATACTAGTACTCTAAAAAGGGGAGTGATCAGTATGGAAAAGCAAAATTTATTCAAGTGGAAACATTATCAACCCGATATTATTCTTCTTACTGTCAGATGGTACCTACGGTACAACTTGAGCTTTCG
>NZ_JBHTHG010000076.1:0-6459 GCF_042676365.1 Bacillus sp. CGMCC 1.60114 | reverse complement strand
GAAAAGAATTCATTGATAAACTGTTTGGCATTGCAGCATAATCCGTAAGTTAATAGGAAATTCATGTCCTATGTTTTTTTGAAATCATCTTTGCACCAGAACCAAAAAGGGCAACTTGTTTTACTGGATAAGTTTGTCCAAAATCAAGTGAATTTCATCCATCAACTATTTGGAATTGCTGCTTAAGACTAGATTCCACTAGGAAACTTTTTGCCTCTCTATATCTTTCCTAAGTATTTGCACCAGAACCCCTATTTTTACACGTATCTCGGCTGAACCCCAAGCAGTTAGTAATATTACTTTTATATTTTCGGAATTATCAGAACTATATTTATAAAAAGATGAATATTGATTTTATTTCCATTAAATTCTATAATTCTCTTAATATTTCCAGTTTTAGAAATATAAGTTAAATAAGTGGAGGTGAAGTATAAATTTATTTAATTTGATTCAGAGTAACATCAGTTTTTTTTGATTTGACAATGTTAATTGAATTATTGGTACTACAAATTTATCGAAGAGGTGTAGAAATGAAAACAATTGAAAGCCGTCCTCAAGCAATTCAAGGTAACAGTTCTTATTCAGTGACAGAGTATTCTGGATTACCAATTCAACTTACTAACACTAAACAATTATGGTCAGTTAGTAATGAACCAGCATTTACTAAGACTAATCCTCTTGCATATTTTCCAAGTGAATTATCAAGCATGGATAAGGAGCTTCAATCAAGTTTTAAACAGCTTTCATCTCTATTTAAAAATTTACCTATGGATCCATATTTACAAAATGGAGCAACCTTTAGATATCGTCGTTTTGGAACCTTTAAATTAGATTCACATAATACATGCAATGAACCTGAGCTTCTTCCACATAGACCATTTTTTCAAAGTTCTAAGATTAATAATTATGCAGGTGATATTCAACGTGTTTTTGAACCTCTTGAACAGGAAATGATTGATAATCTTTATTTAAAAACATTCATAAAGAATCTTTTTAATATGATACCAACCCATGAACGTTTAAAATCTCGTTTTTGGGAGGTCGAAGTACATCCAATTCGTATTATAGGAAGTGCAGAAGAAGAAGGACATGGCGCACCTGAAGGCGTACATACTGATGGACATTCTTTTGCTTCAATTTTATTAGTAAATCGCGAGAATGTAAGTGGTGCAGATTCAATATTTGCTGACATGGATAAGGTGATTTTTTGGCAAAATCCTCTACTTAATTCTGGTGATACTGTATTATGGGATGATGCTCATTGTTTACATGATGTTACCCCAATTACTCCAACTGATATGACTAAGATAGCAATTAGAGATGTTATTAGTACATCTTGGAACCCTTTAAATAAATAAAAAAATAGTTGTAATATAAAATCATGACGATTAAAAAGAACCGCAATATACTAATGGCGGTTCTTTTGCTTGGCTGTACCTTCTATTTTATGTAAAATAAATCCATATAATATATAGAAAAAAAGCTATATATATCAAAAAGTAAAGAGGGGAAAAAATGTCACGTAAATTATACTTTGCACTCATTATGTTAAGTCTTATTTGGGGAGGATCTTTCTATTTTTTCAAGATTTTAGTTGCAGATTTTAATCCTTTGGTAGTAGCATTTTTACGATCAACTTTTGGAGCTATAACACTTATTGTACTTATACCACTTTTCCGCAAATCTTTTAAAGGGAAAATTCCATTTATACCTTTAATTTCTGTAGGAATACTAAATACTGTAATTCCATGGACACTTATTTGTTTTAGCGAACAAAAAATGACTAGTAATTTAGCTTCTGTTTTAAATGCAACCCAACCTTTATGGACAATGATTTTAGGAATTTTATTTTTTGGTATACGTTCTAATCGCAATCAACTTATAGGTTTATTTATTGGATTCATAGGTATTTTAATTCTCTCGGACTTACATCTGTCTAATGTTTTTTCAGTAAATTCTTTAAATTTCTTCGCTATGTTGACAGCAACTTTTTGCTATGGTTTAGCAACCCATATAACAAAGCGTTATCTTAAAGAAATATCCATGTTCCAAATTTCTTTAGGTACATTATTAGTCGGTAGCATATGTAGTGGTGTCATAGTTCTATTTTTAGAAGAACCAATTCAAATTTTAACTAAAATATCATGGCATCATATAGGCGCATTAATTGGAATAGGTACATTTGGATCAGGTATAGCCTATTTACTTTACTTTTACTTAATTCAAAAAGGGAGCCCAAACTTCGCTTCCATATCTACATACTTAGTGCCAGTATCAGCTATTTTCTGGGGATATATTCTTTTAAATGAAAATATAAGTTGGAAATTAATCATTGGATTAACCTTTATATTAATGGGGGTCTATATAACTAATCGTAAAATGAAATTAAATATTCCTGTTAAAAGTGTACAAAAAGAGTCTCAACTTTAAATTTGAAGTGTACTCCAAATCTTACCCTTTTTCATGAACACGATTGTTGCTAGAAAACATTGATATTATTGGGTTTTTACCCTTTGTCCATAAACATAAGATTTCCTGAACAAATATGTCGAAATGCATAAAATCTCTGAAATGATATGATGGCCCTTATCAATTAAGGAGAGCTCTTTTATTGAAATGATAAATCAGAATTTGCAAATATTTATTTTAAATAAAAGGAGAGAACTAGCATGGTACGTATGACGAATGCAGAAAAATTAAATTTGGAGCAAAAGGTTATGATAGAACAAAAAAACAATACAAGCAAATAAAATCGTTAATCAGTTTTATCAAAAATATCAAATGATAGTTGGTTTTTTAGGTTAATGGGCACCGAAGACACCGATAAAAATGCGAATCTCGTAAACTAAGAAAAATTTTAAAAAATCTATTGTATGCTAAAGGACGGGCTCTTTATATTGGAACTTTAGTATTAAGTGTACCTAATCCCATATTGGAAAATCAAAGATACTTTAACAAGTACTTATTATCTAAGTTTTGAGTATAAGAAAGGTTGATTGAATGCATTTTGACTTTGAAACGTCCTTGGTAATTATTTTAATTGTCACTGGCTTTGTAGCTGCATTTATAGATTCTGTTGTAGGAGGAGGAGGTTTGATTACATTACCTACGTTGTTATTTCTAGGGCTAAATCCGGCAGCAGCCGTTGCCACAAATAAGTTAGCTAGCTCAATTGGCTCGTTAACGAGCACCGTTATGTTTTACCGTTCTGGTAAAATTGATTTAACATCAGTGTATAAATTATTTCCACTTGTATTTGTCGGTTCAATGCTGGGGTCCTGGACTGTTCATTTGACGAATCCTGAGGTGCTTAAACCATTGATGTTAACCATGCTGGCAGTTGTTGCAATTTATACGATTTTAAAAAAAGAATGGGGCAATACTTCTACCTATAAAAAATTATCTACTTACCATTTCATTATTTTTACTATCTTGATTTTTTTTATTGGTTTCTACGATGGATTTTTAGGTCCTGGAACAGGTTCATTTTTAATGTTTGCTTTTTTAATGATTGGATTTGATTTCTTAAAGGCAGCAGGGAGCGCAAAATTTTTAAACTTTGGTAGCAATATTGCTAGTTTGTTATTGTTCATGTATTTAGGACAAGTCAATTATATTTATGGACTACTAATGGGTTTTTCACAAATTGCCGGTGCAATTTGTGGTTCAAGATTTGCGATTAAGAAGGGACATGGATATATTCGTGTACTATTCATTGTAGTAACTGTCCTACTTTTAGCAAAAAATATGTATGATTATATACACTAAAATTTATTTTTGATTAATATAAACTCAAAGTGAGTTTAGTTTTAGAAAAAGGTTTATCGATAAAATATAAGCATAATATATTTTTCGAAAATGAAAGATTTGATTTTTATACATAATGTAAAAAACAAATCTTTATTCATATCATTTTTAAAACCTATTTTTAATTGTTTTGGAATTTTTATCAAGATAAACTTTTGAATGTTTATTTTTTAAAGTAATCGTCAAGTAACTCCAGAATATCTATTAAATAAAGGGCGATTTTAGGGTTATTTTTTGTTTACTTCACTTTCTTCAGTACTTTGCAAATTCTTTTAATATATTATACCCCTATGGTTTTTTTAAAGGAAATATTACATATAATTACCATTTTTTTATTTTAGGTAATTATATATATTACTAAAATTCTTTATTTTTAATCAGACAGAGGTGATTATGTATTGTTTACATGCAAAAAACATATTTTAAATGGAATTGAAAGTTTAAACACGCCACACGTATGTAAGACTGATAAGATAGTGAAATGTTACTTTTGTAAAAATCAATCAGAGTATGAATGTTATTATTTTGATTATAACTTCTTAGATGGGGTAGCAACACATCGCCATCAAGCTAAGCTCATACAACGTCAATTATAGTAGAGGTTGTTTCTTTTTTCGGTTTTGGTGTAAAAATAATTCGCTAGAACCATAGAATAGTAATATCCTATTAACCTTGAGGTTAAGCAGCTAACTTAAATAACTTATAAATGACTTCAACCTCATTTTGGGCATAGTTCACCCTTTGGTGAAGTTGCCCTTTTTTTATGGTTCTGGTGCAAATACTTCAGAAGAGATATAGAGAGGCGAAAAGTTTCCTAGTAGAATCTATTTTATGCTGGAAGGCCGAATAGTTGATGAATGAGGTCCACTTGATTTCGGACAGACTTCTCCCCTTGGAGAGTTTGTCCTTTTTTCATCATATGCATCGCCTCTATACCACTCAGTATGTAAGTGGCAGTACAAAATGATTTCAATCCTAATATAGAACGAACACGTTTCTTGATAAAACGATGATCTTGTTCTACTACGTTATTCAAGTACCTTTGTTGTCTAAGTCGCATACCACCAGGTATGCTTTTTTCTTTTTTCAACTGTTCAATTGCTATAGGATAAGCTGGATTTTTATCGACTGTTATAACACGAGGTTTTGAAACATGAAAAGACTGCAAGGCCTTCTTGAAAAAGCGCTTTGCAGTCTTTTGGTTTCTTGCTTTGCTTAGGTAAAAATCCATGGTACTTCCTTTCGAATCGACAGCACGATACAGGTACATCCATTGGCTGTTTACTTTGATATATGTTTCATCGACTCTCCAGGAGTCATTGGTTTGTTTGAGATGACGACGGACTCTTTTGTCTAATTCAGGACCATACTGATGCATCAGAATTGAAAGAAAATATAATTGTATTTAAATGTACAATTTGTCCAAAATGGTGTTATTAATGGGGTATCGCCACACATCCATCAACTTAAGAATTTTCACTGCCCCTAAGTACAAAAAAACGTTATTCTTTCTAAACAATCTAAGAAAAAAGAAACCTTTCTTAGATTGTTTAGAAAGGTCGCTTTTTTCTTATTCCTTCTTTTCCGGAAATGTACATATATGGTAACCCCTATCAGGGATTTTTTAGTTAAAAACAACTAACTTGCGATAAATAAAAAGGAAAATGACTGATAAAGAATCCCTTTCTTTTTGCATTAAAAAATGGCGTATACATTTACAGTAAATGCTCCAACTACATTTTTAGGATTCGCAATATACAATGATCTTGCTGATACTATACTTGTTCTCTTACCACTTAATACATCGTGAAAAACAACGGGATCTGTACCATCAGATACATGGTTCATAACATTAAAGAGAACAATATTTGGATCTCCCATACCCTCAGTGTCAACTTCCCACTTTAAATATTGTGTACCTGAAGGAAGGCTCTCAGTACTAAAGTTCCCACTTGAGCGGTTTTCGTCTCCATTTAAGAAAGTGTGTAGTCCAAATAATATCTTTGCTACTAATTGTGGTGCATTTGTTTCCATATTACAGTCTCCCTGTTTAATATATTTTAGCTAGGTTACTACTGGAACCTAACTAAAATATATAACGAATAGAAACAAATAGGTATTGAGAAAATGTAATTTTTTGGGTTTTCGTTAAAACATAGTTTAGGAGTATGGCTACATCTCCATCAAGCTAACAAAACAAAATACCTTCTAAAATGAAAAGATTAAAACTCACATAGAGTTCTTTAATCGAAAAGGAATAAACCGATGCAATTTTTTTGTAAACGGTATAACTTTCTCTAAAACGGTACCTCCTTTTATAAACAGTACGATTTTATTTCAAAGGTACAATTTGTTTTCATAATTCACATAAATTTCAAAATTACAATCTTTAAATGTTAATATTTGTTATATAATAAAATTATTAAGACAGTTCTCCTTAAGTTAGTATGTCTGATGAGATTGTTTATGTAGCTCTATGATTTACCCTACCCTAAAAAGAACTTGTAGTGATTTCTACAAGTTCTTTTTGTATTTCTGATTAAAAATGGATACGATAGTATGTAATTCTGTGACGTGTTTGATAGGCATGGGGGAGCAACACAATCCATTGAATTTTCACCTCTCTAATTTTTGATTCTTTCTTCATACTGT
>NZ_JBHTHG010000075.1:0-1812 GCF_042676365.1 Bacillus sp. CGMCC 1.60114 | reverse complement strand
CCATCAGGTGGTCCACCTGGTCCAACGGGGGCAACAGGTTCGACAGGAGCAACGGGACCATCAGGTGGTCCACCCGGTCCAACGGGAGCAACAGGTTCGACAGGTCCACCCGGGGCAGTATTAGATTTTGCGGATTTTTATGCGTTGATGCCTCCTGATAATGCTACAACTGTTGCAATTGGTGGAGATGTAGATTTTCCAAGAGATGGGCCTTTTAGTGGGGGGGGGATTGCCCGTACTGGTGCTGATACATTTAATTTGTCTGCAATCGGTATTTATCAGGTCTTATTTCAGGTGAGTGTGAACGAAGCGGGTCAATTAGTTTTAACTCTTGATTCGGGAGCGGGAGCTGTTGAATTAACTTATACGGTAGTTGGTCGAGCAACCGGTACTTCTCAGATAGTAGGAATGGCTCTTGTGCAAACATCAGTCATCAATTCAATACTCACTGTACGGAATCCTGCTAGCGAATCCACAGCACTAACAATTACTCCTCTGGCTGGAGGAACAGAGTCTGTTTCAGCACATCTTGTTATTACGCGACTTATATGAGAACAATGAAAATTGAACGCCCAGATATATGGGATTAATAATTTTACTACGGAGAACGCCAATTATGTAAAAAAGCTAGTTTGGATCTAGCTTTTTCTTTTTTTTGTTTACAAGCATCTGTTCTTCTTATTTACGATGATTTGAATGTATACTTTTGTCATTGATTTTGGGAATGAGTAAAGTGCAATAAAATAAAGGGAATGAATGTAAACAAATATTTAAAAGTTTACATTCAAGAATAAGAAAAAGGTTTGAGTATCTAAAATTGTGATTAAGTAGGGATTTAATAAAGACGACAGAGATCAGATAATGTTGAGCCACCTGATCGCTGTCGTTTTTAATTTTTAAGTTTAATTAAAAAATTTCTTCTTGTTATTTTTGATGTAGTTAACGACAATTACAAAGTAAATAATAGCTATGAGATTAATTATGCTTAATGTTAGACCTGATGGATTGGACCAGGGAAGTACAAAAAGCCAAAATACTACTAAAATTGAACTCAATACGTATATCCATTTGAATGGATTTGTCATTTTTAATTCCCCCATTTTCCCTTCTTTGATGATTTTATCTTTCAAGCAATCATCTCCTTTAATTAATTCATCAATGCTAATGTTGAATAACTCACTTAATGTAATAAGTGTTTCAATATTTGGATAACCTTTTTCAAGCTCCCATTTAGAAATCGATTGTCTGCTTATGTTTAATTTAAGTGCTAATTCTTCTTGTGATAAGTTGTGTTTTAAGCGTTCTTCTTTTAGTTTTTTATAAAACTCCATGATTTCAACTCCTATAATCTTATTTTTATTACAGCTTATAAAAATTGGTAAGAATCGCAAAGTAGAATGATGTAACTTAAGAGTAGCAAAGGTTTGGAATAGGTGGTTGCATGTGTTGGTCAATCAAAACGGACCTAGCGAAGCGAAGGGAGTATTTGACTTGACCAACTGGACTACACCCAAACCCTCTTGGCATTGAACAAACTACAGTTTGTTCCTGCCAACCGGCGAGGGAGCCCCTCAAGGATTGAGGGGTTGGGGAGTTCGATTGATGGGGTCAAGGGGAAGAGTTCCCCTTGTAGGTTCGGACAAAGTCCGAGGTTTTTGCCATGCTAAGCATGGCTCGGCAACGCCGAAAAGCGTCGCAGACCCCTATCGATTTTGATGCGTTAGCGTCAAAATACGTATAGGGTTACGTTAATTGACTCCATTTCGTCGCTTTGCTAGACTTATGGTATCAATTAATCTAGGGGAAGTGGGT
>NZ_JBHTHG010000074.1:0-8953 GCF_042676365.1 Bacillus sp. CGMCC 1.60114 | reverse complement strand
ATACATCCATTGACCTTTTACTTTGATATACGTTTCATCCACTCTCCATGAATCATTTGTACGTTTTAGATGACGACGAAGTCGCTTGTCTAATTCAGGACTATGCTGATGAACCCAACGCATAATGGTCGTATGAGCCATCGATAATCCTCGTTCCTCCATCGGTTCCACAAGGTTACGAAAGCTCAAGTTGTACCGTAGGTACCATCTGACAGTAAGAAGAATAATATCGGGTTGATAATGTTTCCACTTGAATAAATTTTGTTTTTCCATACTGATCACGCCCCTTTTTAGAGTACTAGTATCAGTATGTCCAAGTTTACTAGATTTCTTGCACCAGAACCAATATAGTTATTAACTTTTTACTGTCCAGCTCCATGTAAATATGAGTGAAATATACCTATTAATAATAAGACTTTATCTTTATAAGAATCTTCTATTAATTTAAATCTTATGTTAAATGGAGGTTTAATAGATTCTTTCCATTCTGCAATAACTAAATTTGTATTTAAATTAGTTATTTTTGCCCATTCAAAAGGTCTTTGTTTTAATTCGTACATTTCTCCTGCAAATTCAAACGTAGTTATTTCTCCGAAATCAAATATTTTTTTATCTATTAAAGATATTTGGTATTTTTCGTTTTTATCATAATAATCAAGATTAAATTGCGTTTTTTTTCTAAAGTCTATATCTTTTTTTGCTTTTAATTTTAAGTTTTCATTATTGTCATGTACTTCGTATTCTAAAAAGTAGGTTCCCTGAAAAATTATTACATCTATTATTCTTATTATCTTGTTACTATATGCTTTTTTTATTGTACCTATTATATTATTTTCATTGTCATAAATTTTTGATGGTTTAACTGAAAAATGATTAATCCATTTATAATGATACGAGGGATATTCACCTCTTATATTAAATGATGTACTTTTATTTTATTCATTAAAGCTTTTTTATTTTATTCATTAAAGCTTTTTTATTTTGATTATATATTACTTCATAACAACAATTGTTTAATAATTTTAATTCTACTATGTGTTCTTTATTAATAATAAATGATCTATGAGATCGTATAAATTTATCATTTAGCATTTTGTATATAAAAATTAATGAAATTTGAATACGTATAGTACGATTATGAGTATGAATATATGTGTAATTGGGGTATTTTTGCCCAAATCTCCGAAACGAGGGAATTAGCTTAATTCATTAGAAATTTATACATCCTGTCAAAAAATAAAACTTTATGACATAGCTAAAAATCTAGATTTTTTTGTTTCAAAATACAACTATTTGCTATTCGAAGTACGTCAAAGGAATTGTATAAGTTTTGAAATGGATATTTTTAAAAGATAACTAAAGTCCCTTGTTTATAAGGGTTTCAACAATGTTTTTTTGTTATTCCCCCTTTTCGAGGGGATGGGCAAAAATACCCAAAATGCTGACGATACCTCTAATGGTTAATTTTAGTTATTAATAAGTTTATATATTAATAGTAGTGTAAGGGCTGTTCCTGTAAGAAATATATAATCTGGAAGGAATTTTAATACCCAAAGTGAAGTTGTAATAGTAGATACCAATAAAAATGGTAACCATTCTTCATGTTTGAAATTTTTTTTGTTAGATAGGACAATTATATATCCTATTAAGGGGAGGATTATACATATAGTATATAAAAATTTTTCCCGTAAATACCATGGTTTTTTGTTCATATTTTTCTCCTGTATAGATTTAATTATGTTTTATAATTTCAAATCTTAATATTAAATGTAATTTTTTGGTTTATTATATAAAATATAACCTCTATTTAGAGATATGTCCAAATAGAGGTTATATTTTTGTTTATATGTTTATTTTGTAATCAGATTAGTAGGCATAATGTTTTGGCGATCCACCATGCAGCAGTTTCATCACCTACTAGGGGTCACTATACATGCCCATTAACTTGAGAAATTAGGTATTCTCTAAAATGAAAAAAATGAGCTGAATTCTCATAAATAACTGTAAAACAATAAAATTTTCGTTTTGGGAGCACTTCAAAATATTAGCTTGATAGCGATGTGACGTGACCCCTTATATGCTTAAAATAGGGTTCCATGAACCCTGTCCCCCCTTATATTTCCAACAACGTATATCAATTTAGAATTTCAAATTATTAAACGATTGATCTAGCAATTCTAAATCCGATATCATCTATATAAAAATCAGGCATACTCTTTCGACGACAAGTAGCTCCACATCCGCGTTCTTCTTCTGCCCAACTTCCTCCGCGGATTATTCTGTAATTACCAAATGTCTCTTCATCGTATAAGTCCCAGCACCACTCCCAAATATTACCGATCATGTCGTGCAAGCCCCAATCATTAGGCTTTTTCTTACCAACTTCGTGTACTCGTTCGTTAGAATTATCTTTATACCAAGCGATTTCATCAATTTCACCATACCGATATCCTTTTGATTTTGCCTTACATGCATATTGCCATTCAGCATCTGTCGGTAAACGAAAACCATTAGTATTATAATTACAAATAACTGATTTACTTTCATTATCAAAATCATAAAACTTGTCATAACCCAGCGCATCAGATAGTAAATTACAAAAATTCACTGCATCTATCCATGAAACATTAACAACTGGTTTTCGAGCCTCAGTTTTTGTTAAAAATTTCTTCCCCATAATAATCGCATAAAGTTCTTCTGTCACCGTATATTTGGCAAGATAGAATGGCTTAATCTCAACATTCCAAATAACTTCCTTTAAATTTTTTCTAATACCCGGCATTCCAAATTTATAGTTTGAACTAATCCATTTTTGTTCGTTTCGAAAATCTCGTAGCCGGATTTCTCCTTCAGGAATATACACCATTAAATCTTTTAAGTAGTCATTTAAGTTAGCTAACATTGTCCCCTCCCAGGTCTTGAATTAATGTTATTAGACACAACTTTCATATTAAGACATATTTTAAGAATTATTGTTTAAGTATTTCTTCACAATTCCATACTGACATTAACATAAATATCCAATTTTGTTTAGGGATCTTATTCAAGAATATGGCACTTTAGTTGAGGAAGGGTACCATAAACGGTTTGTATCGGTACATCAAAGAAAGCGAAAAAATACAAGATCAACCAAGTTTCCATCATAAAATATAAGAGTTAGGATGAGAGGGACTCGATGAATAATCCTTTCCTCTCCCCCCTCTCACTCACGTATAAAAACAGAACCTTTTGTTTTACTACTGATAATGATACGTTATGTTAACTGAACATGTATACGATATACATCCGAAGATCTAAACAAATTGATTCTTTTAAATGGTACAATTAGGAAAAGGAGGGGAGAATATGTACGATTATAAATTCGTGAAAGTCAAAGTTGATAAATGGAAAGGGCAACCTAAAGAAGATTATCAGCGTATTATTGCCGAACATGCTGAAGACGGTTGGAAACTTGTTCAAATCTTTGCTCCAGCAATCGCAGGGTATTCGAATTATTTTGAGATTATCCTTGAACGGAGTAAGTAACTACTTTCGAGAACGAGAGGGGTTTGCTTTAATTTAAAAATGTACTGACATATTGGAGCGATACATATGCAGAGATATATAATAACGGCTATTACATCTGTCCTACTTATTACGCAACTGAGTATTCTCTATTTTTGGATTGTTGATTGGCAAAAGATCGTGACACAAACAGGCTTAATCATTTGGGGTAGTTCTATTCTTGTAGGAATATTGCTGTATTTGCTATATCGTAAATCCAAAGAAAAAGTTCTAAGCATAACTAGAAAAGTAATCTTTGTTTGCACATCTGTGACGATCCTTCTGGCTGTGTTGTCATTGCTAATAGAAATAACAGTAAGTTCTATGCCGTAAACAGTGAAATAACTTCTGATAACACTGATTATGTTAACAGCAAAACCGTCCTGATGGATGGTTTTTTGTATTCTTTTGCTTAGCGTGTTTTTTTCCAAAATGCTGGCGGGACCCCATGCCCATCAAGCTAAGAATTCATAATTACCCCAAAACAAAGATTTTACACAAATTGCTCAATTTTATCATTTTGGGGTAGTTTATTTTGGTTAGGTTGATGGCGATGGGGCGCTACCCCTTTAAAGATTAATTGCAATTGTTTTGAGTTTTTTGCACCAGAACCATATTCTCAATATACTGATCGAGTTCATCATGGGAATCTATTTGATGCTTCTTTCCACGATTTTTCATATAGTAGAAAAAATAGCATAAAGCAATGAATGGTACTCCGCTATACAGGGCAATTCGTTGGCTTGGATCGAAAGCAAGACCTACACAAGAAGCGAAACATAAAACAAAAGCAGCGATGGGCACGAAAGGATAAAGTGGTGTACGAAATTTCAAATTTCTAATATTCCCACCCACTTCAAGAAATCGCTTACGAAACATATACTGCGATAAAGCAATTCCCATCCATACTATAACCACTGCAAATCCTGATATAGCCACAAGCACTACATAAACTGTATCAGGTGCAACTACACTAGAGAATAATGACAAGCAGGCTACTGCCATACTTACAATTAAAGCATTAAGCGGCACTCCTTTTGACGTTACCTTTCCTAAGAGAGGGCTTATTGTTTTTTCGTTTGAAAGAGACCATAACATACGGGTAGATGCATAGAGACCGGAATTGGCTACTGACAGTAAAGCTGTAAGAATAACAAAGTTCATAATATCAGCAGCATAAGGAATCCCTATATTATCAAAAACCATAACGAACGGACTTTCAATGACTCCCGCTTTTTTCCACGAGATTAATCCAGATAATACAAATATAGCACCAATAAAGAAAAAAACTGTTCGCCAAATTACGTTTCTAATAGATCGCGGAATGTCTTTTTCCGGATTTTCACTTTCTCCAGCGGTAATACCAATGAGTTCTGTTCCTGAAAAGGCAAAGTTCACGGAAATCATAGCCATAAAAACTGGAAGCAGCCCATTAGGAAAAAGACCTCCTTCACCGGTAAAATTAGAAAGCATCGGGGCAGATGCATTACCGTTCATAGGAATGAAGCCAAACATCGCAGATCCCCCCAATACGATAAATAAAATAATGGTGATTACTTTAATGCCAGCAAACCAAAATTCTGTTTCAGCAAAAAATTTCACTGAAAAGGCGTTTAGTAGAAAAAGTGTAATCGCAAAGATGAAACTCCATATCCAAACGGAAGTTTCAGGGAACCATCTCTTCATCAATAGACCGGATGCGGTAAATTCCGAACCTACCGTAACCACCCAGGTAAGCCAGTACATCACACCAATGGTGAATCCGGTAGCAGGACCGATATACTTTGTAGCATATGTTTGAAATGAACCGGTTATCGGCATAGCTACAGTTAATTCACCAAGGCATAGCATGACAAGATACATAATCAGTGCGCCAACCAAATAAGCGAGAATCGTCCCCCCCGGTCCAGCTTGATTAATCGTATAGCCTGTGCTTAGAAAAAGACCCGTTCCAATTACCCCACCTAGCGAAATCATGAACAAATGTCTGCTTTTCATGGAACGCTTTAACTGATTTTGATCGGTATTATTTGCGTCTAGCATCCAGTCTCCTCCTTTTTGTATAAGTAATACGGCTCCTAGTAAAATCTTTTCTATTTACTCTTTATAAGGGATCCATCATCTGGTCAGTACCGATGACCTGGAACGCTACCTGGTTAATCATCTCCGCCATAACCGAGTTGACTGGTATATAGGAAATCTTTTTCAATTCGATATGACATCTACTGTCTCCTAAGATTTACACTTAGTTACCTGCGATTATATTAAGTAACTCACTCATTGCTATATGCTTCTTGGAGTAGATAATAACATATAACAATCGGGCATTTTTACGGAATAATCAGACTATTATCCGTGAAGATCGACCTATACAGGTCGATTCTTATAAAGCTATCGAAATATCCAAACCTTCAGGATGATAAAGAGAACCCTTCATGACATCGGAAATAGCAACAATTTTAGCATCAAGGCCAAGTCCGCTACGTAATAATTCACCTTTTTCTTCTAAAATTTCTGCCAACCCTTGACCAACTACACCAAATCCAAGCAACGCAATTTTATGTGTCATACCTTAATGCCTCTCCCCTTATTAATATTTTTTATTTGGAGCTCCTGGTAACTGGTAGTTGTGACTCCAAATATGCAAAGGCTTGTTCTAAATCAGAAATAAGATCTTCCGTATCTTCAATTCCTACTGAGATACGAACCAAACCCTCCGGAATACCAAGAGCTTTACGTTCTTCGAGGGTACATTCGACATGACTAGTCGTTCTTGCAGGTCCGTATATAGTTTCAACAGCCCCAAGGTTTCCAGCTTTGTTTGCATATTGTAGTTTTGGCAATAAAATTTTTATGGCTTCCATTTCATCTTTTAATACAAAACTTAATACTCCGCCGAACCCCCTCATTTGTTTCTTTGCAATATCGTGATGTGGATGTGTTTCTAATCCAGGATAATAAACCGCTTCTACAAGCTTTTGCTTTTGCAAATACTTTGCGATTTCCATTGCACTCTTTTCTTGCTGCCGCACACGAAGTTTTAACGTTTTCATCCCTCTTAAAATAAGATAGGCTGACCACGGATCCATCGTCGCTCCATTGATTTCGCGATAATGATAGACTTTTTGCATCAGCTCTTTGGATCCGCACACTACACCACCTAACGCATCGGCATGTCCGCTTAAGAACTTAGTGGCGCTATGAATTACAATGTCAACTCCTAATTGAAGCGGATTCTGATTAATAGGAGTAGCAAAGGTACTGTCTACAATAACCAATGCACCCACAGATTTTCCAGCTCTCGCCATTCTCTCAATATCAGTAATTTTCATGGTAGGATTGGTAGGAGACTCCAAATATAAAACCTTACACCCTTTGGTCACTTCAGCTTCAATTTCTTCATGATTTCCTGTGTTGCATAACGTCACCTCTATATCGAGATTCGGCAAGAATTCAGTAAAGATTTTATTGGTTCCCCCATATGTATCTTTAACTGATATAACCCGGTCCCCTGGTCTTAAAAATGTATGCAGTGTGCTGCTAATGGCAGCCATTCCGGATGAGAAACCAATAGCTGCCTCAGCTCCTTCAAGGATTCTTACTTTTTCTTCTAAAGCTTGAATAGTTGGGTTCATCATACGGTTGTAAATATATCCAGGTCTATTTCCCATAGCAACCTCATGCCACTCATCTACGTCATCGTAATTGTAGGCTACACTAAGCACCACTGGAACTTGAGTTGCATTGTAAGCAAGTGATTCTTTTTCTCCCGCCCATACAGCTTTTGTACCGTCTTTTACAGCTTTAAATTTTTGCTCACTCATATATCTCTCACCTCTAAATTTTTATAACTTTGCTAACTATATCCTTTTATTATCCAAGTTCAACCAGATATATAATATATTATATATTGTATATTTTTTATTAAAAACTCCCCCCTTTGTCTTATATTTGTTACCACTTCTCCTTTTATTTGCTTAAATTTACTCTTTCTTAATTTTTCTAGTCTTAAGTTAATTGATAAGAATAAATAGTAAATCAGCATGAGTTAATTATACTAGATATACAATATATTTTATTTTGTATATTGTATATTGTTCAGAATAATCAGAAAAATTATTTGTACTACGAATTATACAATGGCCTTATCGCTTTTTCAATGTGTGATTACTCTAATTTTAAAAATATTTTCAGATTGAAAGTGTTTAGTTTTTAATAATATCAAACATGCTCTATATATTTGGACGTCTTAAAACAAGAACCAACAACGCTCCGCCTCTTCCTCATTTCTTCAATCCATTTAAAATATGGAGCTCTACGCGTCGATTCGCTATATATTAGAATTAG
Source organism: Bacillus sp. CGMCC 1.60114 (assembly GCF_042676365.1). NCBI lineage: Bacteria > Bacillati > Bacillota > Bacilli > Caryophanales > Bacillaceae > Bacillus > Bacillus sp. CGMCC 1.60114. The sequence continues at coordinate 1,063 of NZ_JBHTHG010000074.1, read as the reverse complement.
AGACTATAGGGATGGATGTAATAGTGAGTTAATATATTGCAATATAGTGGAGATATTGAAGAGTTTATAAGCTGGTGCTAATGTAAAAATGTAAGAACTTCTGCTTTTATATTATATATTGTATAATATATAATATTATCTTTTAACTTAGGGGGGAAGAACTATCAAAAACAGATACCACTCACTAAAAGATCATGTATATGATTATATAGCAAAAAGAATTCAGAATGGAACATTGCTTCCTAACCATAAGATAAATGAAGCAGCACTATGTGAGAAATTAGAAGTAAGCAGAACTCCTGTAAGGGAAGCTTTAATACAACTAGCTTCAGAAAATTTACTTGAATACCTTCCCCGAAAGGGATTTATCGTTAAAGAGCTTGATACCAAGAAGAAGCTTGATGTTTTTCAAATTGTTGGTGTATTGGATGCCCTAGCCGCCTCATTATCTGTAGAACATATCACAGAGGATGATATTGAACTAATGGAAAAGTTGGCTAAGCAAATTGACCTTTCAATTTCACAAAAACACTATTCAGACTATCAAAAATACCAAAACCAATTCCATAAAGTATATATTGATAAATGTAATAACAATACGTTAATTGAACTCCTTGCTTCTTTACAAAACAGTTTTGTTAGACAAATTTATTTAAGTAAAGATGAAGAAAAACTTTTCGCTGTATTAGAGCAAATGAATGAAGATCATAAACAAATTATCAATTACTTAAAAAAGAGAGACAGAGAGAATTTAGAGCGACTTATTAAAAATGAGCATTGGAAAATAACTCATATAGATATGATATAGGAGGTTCTGGCGCAAAAATCATTTGATAGGAAATAAACCGGTTCTGGTGCAAAGATGATTTCAAAAAAACATAGGACATGAATTTCCTATTAACTTACAGATTATGCTGCAATGCCAAACAGTTTATCAATGAATTCTTTTCGATTTTGGACAGACTTCACCCCTTGGTGAACTTGCCCTTTTTTCATCATATGCATGGCTTCAATGCCACGTACTATTGAAGTAGCAGTTTCATACGTTTTGAATCCCAGCATA
>NZ_JBHTHG010000073.1:0-73143 GCF_042676365.1 Bacillus sp. CGMCC 1.60114 | reverse complement strand
TTCATCCTGAGCCAGGATCAAACTCTCCAATAAAGTGTTTGTCTAGCATCATAAATAAAAATTGACGTTTCACGTTGTTTGTTTCGTTCAGTTTTCAAAGAACTCAAGAGCGGGTGAAGAGAATCGAACTCTCGACCAGAGCTTGGAAGGCTCTTGTTTTACCACTAAACTACACCCGCATGGTCGGGAAGACAGGATTCGAACCTGCGACCCCCTGGTCCCAAACCAGGTGCTCTACCAAGCTGAGCCACTTCCCGTAAATGGCGCGCCCGAGAGGACTCGAACCCCTAACCTTTTGATCCGTAGTCAAACGCTCTATCCAATTGAGCTACGGGCGCTTAATGTATGTTGTTTGTTTTTTGCGACTTTATTAATATACCATGGTGGTAAAATTAATGCAAGCATTTTTTTATTTCTTTTTTTGGTGCGGCCGAGAGGACTTGAACCTCCACGGGGTCGCCCCCACTAGGCCCTCAACCTAGCGCGTCTGCCATTCCGCCACGACCGCGTTACAACACCTTTAAAATGGTGAGCCATGAAGGACTCGAACCTTCGACCCTCTGATTAAAAGTCAGATGCTCTACCAACTGAGCTAATGGCTCTTAAATGGCTGGGCTAGCTGGATTCGAACCAGCGCATGACGGAGTCAAAGTCCGTTGCCTTACCGCTTGGCTATAGCCCATCGATTTAATCGAATAAATTAACATCTTTGAGGATATTACTTGAATTCACTTCACAAGATTTTTTAGTGAAGAAAAACATTTTATCATACCCTCTAACAAAAAAACAACTTCCATCTACTAGAAGTTTAAATGGCGGTCCCGACCGGGGTCGAACCGGCGATCTCCTGCGTGACAGGCAGGCATGTTAACCACTACACCACGGGACCTTTATTTTTTGATCATATGGTGGAGGATGACGGGATCGAACCGCCGACCCCCTGCTTGTAAGGCAGGTGCTCTCCCAGCTGAGCTAATCCTCCGAAGTGGTGACCCGTACGGGATTCGAACCCGTGTTACCGCCGTGAAAGGGCGGTGTCTTAACCACTTGACCAACGGGCCAAAATTATGGCAGAGAAGAAGGGATTCGAACCCTCGCACCGCGTAAGCGATCTACTCCCTTAGCAGGGGAGCCCCTTGAGCCACTTGGGTACTTCTCTATATTATATGGCTCCGCAGGTAGGACTCGAACCTACGACCGATCGGTTAACAGCCGATAGCTCTACCACTGAGCTACTGCGGAATAAGAAAGACATTTTTTATCTTATAAAAAATCATTTTACAAGTCAAGCACTTCTTACAATATCTTGTAGTGAGCTGACATGTTTATAATATACTGGATTGATTTTTAACTGTCAAGGTGTTTTTTTACCTGCTTCAAACGTCCTTTACACTTCCCGCAAACGTAGCGATTTGTATTTACTCTTCTCCTTCTTATGTATTGGGAGCCACACGATAAACAAACATATATGTATTGTTTTTTCTCTTTCATCTCATCAGGAATCCTCTTGCAAAAACGCGGCGCATCTACCTTATTCAATAACTCACGAAAATCCCTGTCTCTATGTCGGTACCCCTTACCCATAATATGTAAATGATAATGACAAAGCTCATGCTTAATTACTGCAATTAATTCCTTTTCCCCATAGGTTTGGTAATAACGATAATTTAATTCTATATTGTGTGTCCTTAATATGTACCGCCCACCTGTCGTACGTAAACGTTTGTTAAATGTCGCTTTATGCAAAAAAGGCCTCGCAAAATATTCTACTGATATTTTCTCCACCAATCTCTGAATATCTATCCCCTGCATCCGTATCTCTCCTACTAATAAAAATAAATCTACACGTCTTTTTTGTCTCATGCATACATTAAATAGTACATATACCCATCCTCACTTCTATAAAAGGAGGGATTCATATGCCAGCATGGCTTCGTAAACAAATGCGGCGTGCTTATTATGAAAAAAACCGCTATCAAATCAAATTACTTAACGAATGCTGGTTTTTTTATAAAAAAAGCAATATTCTTAGCAAATAAAGGGAGCGGAACGTCCTCCACTCCCTTTTCATGTATCACAGACTTAATAGATAGCAGCCTCTATTCACAAATTAATTCTCAGTGCAGATTAAAAAAAGCCACAATGGTTCATTTTACTTCATCACTCTATTGGTAACATAGATAAAGCGACGCGTCCTTTTTTCATATCAACCTCATCGACCCACACTTTTACAATTTGTCCTACAGACACGATATCTAATGGATGTTTTACAAACTGCTTACTCATTTTTGAAATATGAACTAATCCATCTTGCTTCACACCAACATCAACAAAAGCACCAAAATCAACAACATTACGAACCGTACCTTCCAATTCCATGCCTCGTTTTAAATCTTCTAGTTTTAAAATACCTTTTTTTAGAAGCGGCTTCGGTAATTCATCACGCAAATCCCGTTCTGGACGAATAAGAGCATCAATAATATCTCGCAATGTCGGTTCACCAATGTTTGTTTGCTCTGATAACGAAGGAATTTCCACTTCTTCTAAACGCTTCTGCAAATGAGGTTGTCCAACATCTGTAATAGATAATCCTAGGATTTTCAATAACAGTTCTACATTCTTATATTGTTCTGGATGAATACTTGTTCGATCAAGCGGATTCTCACCTTCTAGAACACGTAAAAAACCGATACACTGTTCATATGTCTTCGCACCTAATCGTGGTATATCTTTTAACTCAGCACGTTTTGTAAATTTCCCGCTCTCTTCACGTTTTTTTACAATATTTTTCGCAACTGTTTTTGATAATCCAGAAACATATTGTAATAAAGAAACAGAAGCGGTATTTACGTTCACTCCAACTTGGTTTACAGCCGTTTCAACAACAAATGTTAACGATCCATTTAACTGTTTTTGTGATACATCATGTTGATATTGTCCTACCCCAACAGACTTTGGATCAATCTTTACTAATTCTGCAAGCGGATCTTGCAAACGTCTTCCAATAGAAACTGCACTTCTTTCTTCAACTTGCAAATCAGGAAACTCTTCCCTTGCCAAGTCTGATGCTGAATACACACTCGCACCAGCTTCATTGACAATAATGTAAAATACATCACGTGTAACTGCTTGTAATACATCTACTACAAACTCTTCCGTTTCACGAGAAGCTGTACCATTTCCAATTGCAACTACTTCTACTTTATACTTTTCTAAAATTGAAATACATTTCTTTTTCGCTTCTTCATATTTCTGAGCAGGCGGATGCGGATAGATAACGTCGATATGAAGCACTTTTCCTGTATCATCTACAACAGCAAGTTTACATCCCGTACGATATGCTGGATCTACAGCTAATACAATCTTCCCTTTCATCGGCGGTTGTAGCAATAAATTCCTTAAGTTCTCTGAGAAAATATGAATCGCTTGTTCTTCCGCTATCTCTGTTAACTCTTTACGAATTTCTCTTTCAATAGACGGTTGAATCAAACGCTTGTAACCATCTTCAATCGCCTCTTGCACATAAGAAGCACTTGGTGCGTATGATTTATGAATTACTTTTTTATGTAAAAACTGAAGAATTTCTTCACCCGGAGGAACGATTGCTACTTTTAAGATTTCTTCTTTTTCACCGCGATTCATGGCTAATACACGATGAGGTACAACTTTTTGTACTGGCTCTTCATAGCTGTAATACATTTCGTATACATTCTTTTCATCTTTCTCTTCATCTTTTACAACTGCTGAAATGGTTCCTTTTCTAAAAGTAGTATTTCGAATCCAACTGCGATAAGATGCTTCGTCAGACACGTATTCTGCGACAATATCTTTTGCTCCTTGTAACGCTTCTTCTGGTGAATGAACTTCCTTCTCTTCATTTACGAATACTTTTGCTTTTTCCAACGCATTGTCCTTCGCGAACGTTAATAACCAATCTGCTAAAGGTTCTAACCCTTTCTCTTTTGCAATTGTTGCTTTTGTTCTTCGTTTTTCTTTATATGGACGATATAAATCTTCCACTTCTTGTAGTTTTGTTGCAGAGATAATGTTACGACGCAACTCTTCTGTAAGCTTTCCCTTTTCATGAATTAAACGCAACACTTCTTCTTTACGATTTTCAAGTTGAGTGATATACTGCCATCTTTCTAAAATCGAACGAATTTGCACTTCATCTAATGAGTTTGTCCATTCTTTTCGATAACGAGCAATAAATGGAACTGTATTACCCTCCTCTGTCAGCTCGATAACATGACGCACTTGCTTCTCTGAAAAATTCAGTTCTTTCGCTAACATTTTCATTAATTCTTGGCGGTCATTTACCATTTCCATTTGCAACAAAACCTCCTTAATAATAAAAAAAGCTGCTCTTAAAAGAGAGCAACTTCAATGTTGAACTAAAAATCTATCAGTCCCAAACTAATTTGCAGAGCTTCATCTACACGATTCATCATCAGATCGTCTAACTGAGTGATTTTGTCCGTTAAGCGCTGCTTATCGATTGTTCGAATCTGTTCGAGCAAGATAACAGAATCTCTTTCAAACCCATACTTTTTCGCATCAATCTCCACATGAGTGGGCAATTTCGCTTTCTGGATTTGCGCAGTAATGGCCGCCACAATCACAGTAGGACTAAAACGATTCCCAATGTCATTTTGAATGACCAGAACCGGACGAACGCCTCCTTGCTCAGAACCAACAACTGGAGAAAGGTCTGCAAAATACACGTCGCCGCGTTTTACAATCAAGAGATTACCCCCCGCTAACTAAGCGTTCTACTGTATGAGCTGCTTCATACTCCGCTAAGAAAGCTTCAGATGCAATACCAAGATTAATTTTTCCCATTTCAATGTACCCACGTCGCATTGATTCATGCTGGTAGCGCTTCTTTGTTTTATGTTGGCGCAATAGCAATTGTGTTGCCTGGCAAATAAGTTCATGGCGATTCTTATTCTCTTGTTTTCCAATTCCGTCTAATTCTGTCACCACTTGTTTTGGCAACCGAACAACGATTTCAGTAGTTACACTTGATTCGGACACAAAAATACACCTCCACCGTCAACTACACACACACATATATATATGACACCTATTTTAATAATACCATTGTATGAAGCCTGTTGCAAAGACTTCCTGATTTCTTGTTTTATGTTTTCCAATTTGGAAATAAAACATTCATTTCCTTGTACTTTTCTATGTTCTTCTTTCAAATTGAGTTTCTCAACTTGTCAAAAAAGGACATACTCACCTTTTTATAAGTGTATACTTGAACTATGGAAGTCTCATCTTATATTTTATTTAAATAATTTACAATCTCTACAACTTTTCCATTTTTTACATATACACGCGGAACACGTAAACTGATTGTTGCAATAACTTCATAGTTAATTGTCTCTGAATACTCCGCAATCTCAGTAGCACTAATATATTTATCATCTTGTCTTCCAATCAAAGTCACTTTGGTTCCAAGCGGCACTTCATATGGCACACGAATCATCAGCATATCCATTGTAACCCTACCTACAATCGGCGCTCTTATACCATTTACAAGCACTTCGAAATCCTGTAACCTGCGTAACCAACCGTCGGCATATCCAACAGGCAATGTGGCAATCCATTCTTCTGTTTTCGTTCGATAAGTAGCGTTATAACTAATTCCAGTACCTTTTGTTACCTGTTTCATATGCATAACAGTTGTATGCCAAGATAATGCAGGGGTAAGCTCAATCGATAAAGAAGGGAGCATTTGTATAGACGGGATTAATCCATACATCGCAATCCCTATTCTAACAGCGTTAAAAATAACACTTTGAAAACGTAAAGTTGCCGCACTATTAGCTGTATGAATAAATTTTGGGGTCAATCCAAATTCTTTTAGCCAACTTAGTTGTTCCAAAAACATATTATACTGTTTATCAAAATAAGCTTTCTCTACCTCATCGGCTGTTGAAAAATGAGTATAAACTCCTTCCAGATTAAAAAAAGGGGTATCTTGTAAACTCTTTAAAAACTCTTTCAACTCCCCTTTTTCACGAATTCCAATTCTCCCCATTCCGCTATCGAAGTTAAGGTGAAAATGAAATAAACAAGAAGAATTCCAAGACTTTTTCGCTATTTCTATCCATTCTTTTTGAAACACAGTTAATGTAACGTCATTCTCCGCTGCCACATTAACGTCTTCCGGGCGTGAAGGACCTAATACTAAAATAGGCGATTTGATTCCAGCTCTTCTTAAGACAAGAGCTTCATCCAATAATGCAACAGCTAGTCTTGTAGCCCCTGCCGCTAATGCTGTATTTGCAACTTGCACCGATCCATGACCATATGCATTTGCCTTCACGACAGCAAAAACCTCCACATTTTTCGGAATGATGGATTTAATACGAGTCAAATTGTCATAAATCGCATCTAAGTTTACCTCTACCCACGTATCACGATAAAATGGCGATTTTTCCATCTAGAAAAAAACACTTCCTTTATACGATATGCAAAGCTTATTCTTTTATATTCACATTTTTTCTTACCTTTATTCCATCATAATTAAGCGCCACTTTCATCAACAGATTTTACACACCAAAATACAATCCTTTAAATCAGGATAAAGTGAAACTTCCATCAGTAGGGGCCTGCCGCCCAAAAGCAGCGGGATAAAAAACGTGGTGTACACTATAGCCACCACGTTTTAATCGTTTACTTCACTTGTTTTTGAGTCACAGAGCGAGCTATCATTAACAATTCATCTTGTTTCAAACCTTTTGATACAAGCATATACTCGACTCCATTATGTGACCATGTAACAGAATCTTTTGTTAATGCACCAATTGCGAAACCTAAATCAACAGGCTCCCCACTCATATTTTGCAATGCGATAGTTGGTGCTACCTTCGCTTTTTCTTGTATTAATGTAAAACTCGTTTTATTGCCAGTGTACGTAAGAATACTACGTTTACCACTGTCTGTCTTAAATTCTTTCTCCTCTTTTAAAGTCATACCTTGTGGCGTATCACTTGGGTATAATACAGCAAACGGCTTCTCTCCTTGGGCTGTCGTTTGTACATCCACTTGCGCTCTAGACATATTTTGCTTCGTATCAAACGCACCTTTATCAAATTTTGTATCAAACTTCACTTTAGAAAAATCTACTTGCACAAGAATATTTTTGTCATTGTCCATTAATTTCACTGAAACAGGCGCTAAATCTTTTTTATTAAATGTAATTTCTTGCCTTGGCAACATATTTTGATGATGATAGTTAGTTTTCGTTTCAAACACATAATATTTGTCTGTTTTCTTAAACGAACGATCCTTATCGCTCAAAATATCCTTTACAAGTGATTCATATAAATATGCTTGGCTGCTATTTTGCGGCCAATCACTTTGAAAGCGGAAACTCTTATTTAAAGACGGAGTAAGAACAAATACACCTTCATCATTTCGTAAAATAATCTGGCTTTGATCTTTTTTTGCATTTTTCAAATTCACGCGATAATACGAGGGTTTATTAAACCAAACTTCAACATCATATACTTGCGGTTCATTTCCTGTTTTAATCGATAGCTTCGCTTCTGCTTGATAGCTTTTCATATCTTTTACTCTTTCATTTAAATCTTGCACAACATCTTCCTTCTTCTTCTCCATACAGCCCGCTAACAGAAAAACGGTTAACAAACCGACAATAAACAAAACTAGCCGCCTTTTCATATGTTCAGCCCCTTTGCCTCGATAAGTAAGTGGAAGAAAACCTCTTCCTTGACGCTACTCAAATATATGAGACAAATATAGGAAATATGCAGACTAGCTTGACGAGCTTTCTAAAATGACTTGTGCCACGGCAAACTCTCGGCTATGGCTAATCGAAAGATGAATGGTATAATTTGTATTTGCAAATAAAACCGGTTTTCCTCTTTCATCATTTGTGATTTCAATATGTAAAAAGCTAACCTCTTTTCCAATTCCAGTACCAAGAGCTTTCGAGTACGCTTCTTTTGCAGCGAAGCGTCCTGCAACAAATTCACTACGCCTCTTTCCTTTTAACAAACTTGCTGCTTGACGCTCTTTTTCTGTTAAAATACGCTCTATAAATTTCGGCTGCCCCTCTATCATCTTTTCAATTCTTTCAATTTCAATAATATCGATTCCAATTCCTACAATCATATCCTTACGTTCCTTCCTTCTATTTTCTTTCTCATTTTCATATTGTAAGAATAACAGACAATCCGTTAACAGCGAAAGGAGTGGGGATATGAATACGCCATTAAAATACCCATTTACTTCTTTCCCTCCGATTACTACTACATTACTTGTCATACAATTTGTTTTATTATTATTAGGAAATAAGGTAATACCTATTGGAATCGCCTGTAATGATTGTATCGCTGAAGGGGAATGGTGGCGAATTATTTCTTCATTATTTATCCATACAACGTTTTCTCATTTTCTATCCAATAGCATTTGCTGCTTAGCACTCGGTTTTTCATTAGAAAAACAACTGCAGAGCATTCGATTTTCACTTACGTTTCTTATATCTGGAGTCACTGGAAATATCATTTCTTACTTTATACTGCCAATCCAGTATGCTCATACAGGAGCTTCAGGTGCTATTTTTGGATTATTAGGTCTGCAGCTTTACATATTCTATATGCAATACCGTCCAAATAGAAAAAAAGAAACTCTCCTTTTTTTTGTTATTTTATCCATTCTCCTAGCGTTTACATTTGCCGATAAAACAACAAACTCGATCAGCCATCTCTTCGGATTGCTCACGGGCGCTTGCTTAGGTCCATTACTCATAAAAAAATAGATGGTGCACAGCTTACTTTACAAAAAAGCTTGCACCATCTACTATCTCTACCCCAGCCTTATCTTTCATATCTCTCATCAACTGAAAGAGTGCCTCGTCTTTTTGTTTTGCCTCTATCATACAATGTATTTCTGAGACACTACCTTTTATATGTTGCAAAAAAGAAGAAAATTGATTGGAATCAATAAAATCCGCATGCGCTCTTGGATCATTTCCTTCCCGCGGACTAGAAATATGCATTTTAATTGGCAAAGGAGATTGCTCCCACGTTCGCACAACACGTTCCCAATCAGTCTCCCACTCTCCAAAGTCATGATTCACCATATGATGATGCAAATCAAAAGCCACTGGGATTCCAAGTTTTTCACCTAAATACAGCACCTCTTTTAAAGAAAATGTTGTATCATCATTTTCTAACATAATCATCCTTTGAATTCCCACTGGAACAAGAGACCAATTTTCAATAAATTGTTCTAGTGCTTTCTCCTTATCCTCATACGCACCTCCAACATGTAAAACACAGCGATGCGTTCTATCAATCCTCATTCCCTTTAGCAACTTCCCATGCATCTGCAATGTTTTCACGGACTGCTTTAAAATCGGAGGATGTAATGAATTTAACACGACAAAATGGTCGGGATGAAAATCAATTCGCATTCCTTGACGCTTTGCATATTCTCCAAGTTGTTTTAAGTTTTCTCTTAACGGCTTTATATAATCCCATTCTAACAACGCCTCATGATTCGCTAAAGGAATTAATTTCGAACTTAAACGAAAAAATGAGACACCATGTCCATAATTATGTTTTAACAAACGAAGACAATTCTCTAAATTAGAATTAGAAATCCTTTCTAATTTTCTAATTGCCGCTTCCCGGTCCTGTATTCGCTGAAACTGCGTGTATGTCATTGTTTGCGAAGGAGAAGCATTCTTTAAATGGACACTCATTGCAACATACCCAAGCTTTACAAGCATTTCATTTCCTCTTTTCCAAGACAAGTTTCTATGTAGTATACCCAACTAAAAAAACAAAAAAAGACAGCCTTTATGAAAAAGACTGTCTCTTTTCTATGAATTTAATTAAGCTTGTGGCTTACGGCTTGTGTGCTTTCTTTCGCCACCGCGTCCTCTAGGAGCTCCAGAGCGACCTTCACGACCTTGGCCTTCTCCTTTACGACCTCCACGATTGCGGTTACCATCGCGATTACGACCGCCTTCACGATTACGGTTACCATCGCGGTATCCACCTCTTCCATTTCCACTTCCGTTTCTATTTCTAGAACGATCTTTTGAAACTACAGGTGGTTCTGATGTTAAAGAAACTGGCGTTGCATCCGGCTCTTTTGTCATCATTTTTAAAGCAGCTGCTACAACCGCTACAGAATCATGCTCTTCTAACAGCTCTTCTGCAATACGTTTGTAGTATGATAAGTTTTCACTTTCAATCGTGCTTTGAAGTTTTTCAGCGATTAAACGTTGTTGTCCTTCTAAAGCTTCATCTAACGTTGGCGGAGTCATACGATCCATTTTACGTTTTGTTGTACGTTCAATATTTTTTAATTGACCCGTTTCACGCGGTGTTACAAACAGCATCGCAAGACCTGTTTTACCTGCACGGCCCGTACGACCGATGCGGTGTACGTATGATTCTGGATCTTGTGGAATATCGAAGTTATATACATGCGTTACACCTGAAATATCAAGACCACGCGCTGCTACGTCTGTTGCAACAAGAACTTCGATTGAACCTTCTTTAAATTTACGTAATACAGAAAGACGCTTCGCTTGAGTTAAATCACCATGAATGCCTTCTGCTGCATAACCACGTAAGTTTAATGCTTCTGATAATTCGTCAACGCGACGTTTTGTACGACCGAACACGATTGCAAGCTCTGGAGATTGAATATCTAATAAGCGTGTTAACACGTCAAATTTCTTTTTCTCTTGCACTTCTACATAGAACTGCTGAATGTTTGGCATTGTTACTTCTTTAGCTTTAACCTTAATATGTTTAGGCTCGCTCATGAAGCGTTCAGCAATGCGACGGATTGGGTCTGGCATTGTTGCTGAGAATAATAATGTTTGATGTGTTTCAGGCACATCCGTTAAAATTGCTTCAATATCTTCAATGAAGCCCATGTTTAACATTTCATCTGCTTCGTCAAGAACAACTGTCTCTACGTTTTGCAGACGAAGTGTTTTACGTTTAATATGATCTAAAATACGTCCTGGCGTACCCACGATAATGTGTGGACCTTTTTTCAACGCACGGATTTGACGGTTAATATCTTGACCGCCATAGATTGGTAAAATGCGAACGCGCTTATGCTGACCAATTTTGTATAGCTCTTCACCCACTTGAATTGCTAACTCACGAGTTGGCGCGATAACGATACCTTGAACCGTATCTTGATTTGTATTTACTTTTTCTAATAATGGTAATCCAAATGCAGCTGTTTTCCCTGTACCTGTTTGAGCTTGACCAATGATGTCGTCACCTTGTAAGGCTACTGGAATTGTTTCTGCCTGAATTGGTGTTGCCTCTTCAAATCCCATGCTTTCAACAGACTTTAGCAAAGAACTGCTTAATCCTAATTCTCGAAATGTTGTCAATGTTACTTCTCCTTTTCTATCTAAAATAGCCCAGATTATTCCTTCTTCTAATATTCACAGGATATACAAGTAAGGTTGGACTAAGTCTTCTTCAGACAAAATGCATCATCATCGCAAGATTGCCTGACAATTATAATAAAACTAGCTTTTGAAAACTGAATGTAGAAAGCCGCAACAAAAATATGCGCCATATAAGACATTCAAACGTAAAGCTAGACAAAAGTAGTCCCAAAAAATTTATCGACGGGATAGAGGGGTTAGGCGGAAATCACTCCCAACTCCACTAACGCCAAGCGCCGAGCAAAAATGCCTGTCACGCTAGAAACCCCCACTTCAAACAATTATAACTTTCAAGTGGCAGGAGTATTTATCCTAACTATCCATTCAAAAAAGACATTTTCCGTGTTTCCGGAAAATGCCCTTTCCCTTATGTTCACGTATATAAACGGGCCTACCTTTATCACCAAAATACTCTACAACGTTATTACACCATATCAATTATAAGTTTTGTATGTGTAAAAAGCAAACCCAACTCTCTCCTATTTTACATATAGGCTTTCCATCCTCTTGTTGTAAGCGCTTCTTTATTTTATCCCATATTAGCGGGCAATAAGCTACCTACTAATAAAAGCTTTACTTTATCATCCCAATAACTTCTTCTAATTTCATTCCACGAGATGCTTTTACTAATACAACATCTTTCACATCAACGACTGCTTTTAAATCTTTAACAAGTTCTTCTTTATTGTCATAAGCTTTCACGCGTTCACTAGGAAAATTAATTCTTGCACCTTCTGCCATTTGTGCCCCAAGCGTACCGTAAGTAAATACATATGCAATACGAGCTGGATCAATTAATTTTCCAACTTCATAATGAAATTGTACTTCTTGGTCACCAAGTTCTAGCATATCGCCAAGTACAAGAATTTTTTTAGAAAATCCATTTAGTTCATTCATTAAATGGAACGCCGCTTCCATCGCTGTCGGACTTGCGTTATATGCATCATTAATAATCGTTAATCCTGCATCTGTTTTTAAAACTTCCATACGCATGCCTGTCATTTTCAAATTCATTAAACCTTGTTTCATTTCTTCCCATGTTACACCGAAAAATTCAGCAACCGCCATTGATGCTAATGCATTATATACATTATGCTTCCCAAGAACGGGTAAATAAAATACTACATTTTGCGCTTGATTCATCGTAAATTGTGTACCTGTCGCTTCTACTTTTACGGATACCGGGTGATAATCGTTCGCTCTTGCATCACCAAACGTGATTGTCTTTGCTTGTAAGTTCATGCTTGGTACGCGTGTAGTTAATAATGGTTCGTCTCCATTATAAACAAATACACCAGTATCTTGTAAGCCTGTGACAATTTCTAGCTTCGCTTCTGAAATTGCATCACGAGAACCCAAATCCATTAAATGCGCTTCTCCAATATTTGTAATAATTGCTGCATCAGGACGAGCAAGCTTTGACAAAAATTCAATTTCCCCGCGGCTTGACATACCCATCTCTAATACAGCCATTTCTGTATCTTCTTCTAAATTTAAAATCGTCAAAGGAAGTCCAATATGGTTATTAAAATTCCCTTCTGTTTTTTGCACTTTAAATTTCGCTCCAAGTAAGCTTGTCACAATATCCTTCGTTGACGTTTTCCCGTTACTACCTGTTACACCAACCACTTTCACGTTTAACTGGTCGCGATAGCTCTTCGCCAATGTTTGCAGCGCTTGTAATGTATCTTCTACAAAAATAACCGGTAAATTTGCTGGCGGGTTTGGTACACCTTTCTTCCAAAGTGTTGCAACTGCACCACCTTCTATTGCTTTCTCCACAAAAGCATGACCATCGAAACGTTCTCCTTGAATTGGGATATATAAGTTTCCTTTTTCAACCTTTCTTGTATCAATGGAAACACCTTTTATAGCTACATCATTCCACTGCTCTGCTAAGCCAGTTCCACATACCATTTGCTCAATTTGCTTCATTATTCTTTGTATCATACAAAAACACTCCTTACATGGAAGAAACACTATTCATTTGAATAGTGCTTCTCCTTTCTTGTTAGATTGTATATTTAATTTTTTGTTTTTCATCGTGACGCTCAATCGCTAGACGTACTAGCTCTTGAATAAGCTCTGGATACGGCAATCCCGTATTTTCCCATAAAAGAGGGAACATACTAAAAGGTGTGAATCCTGGCATTGTATTTACTTCATTAATAAATACATCGCCATCTTTCGTTAAGAAGAAATCTGCACGCGTTAATCCCGCACTATCTAAAGATTGAAATGCACGAATCGCATACTCTTTAATCTTCTCATATTCCGCCTCTGTAATTTCGGCAGGAATAACCATTGCTGTATCGCCATCAATGTATTTTGATTTATAGTCATAGAATTCTTTTTTCGCCACAATTTCGCCTACAACAGAACATTTCGGTTCATCGTTTCCTAATACACCAATTTCCACTTCACGACCGATAATATTCTCTTCTACGATAATTTTACGATCGAATTGGAACGCTTCTTCAAATGCATTCTCTAACTCATCACGACTTTTGCATTTATTAATTCCAACGCTTGAGCCAAGATTTGCTGGTTTTACAAAACATGGATAGCCTAATGTTCCTTCAACTTTTTCATACGCTGTTGTGCGTTTTTTTTCCCACACACTGCGAATAAACGAAACATATTTTGCTTGTGGCAATCCCGCTTCTGCGAAAACATTTTTCATAATAACTTTATCCATACCTGCAGCCGATGCTAACACACCGTTTCCTACATATGGAATATTCATAAGTTCTAACAAGCCTTGTACTGTTCCATCTTCACCATTCGGTCCATGTAATAACGGGAAGATGACATCGATTGCATTCTCTTTATCAGAAGCTGCCATCGGGATAATCTCTGAACTTAATGATAAAGGAGAAATTGCATTTTCTTCTCCATTCAATTGCAATTCTTGAACGCTTTTTACTTCACCTTCAATACGCTCACCGCGCACCCATTGTCCTTGTTCAGTAATATAAATTGGATGAACCTCAAATTTTTCTTGATCTAACGCTTTGCTAACAGCAAGAGCCGTTTGTAAAGAAACTTGATGCTCTGCTGATTTTCCACCATATAATAAACCTAATTTAATTTTCATAATGAAATCACCCTAATCGTCTGTTTTCATTTTTCTATTGTAGCACTTTTTACGAAAATAGGTAGTTCCTATTTAAAATAACCAGGCTGACGAAACATTTTTTCTAGTTATATACCTAATAATATGAAAAAAGGAACCTATTCGTGTATGATGAAAACCCTATGACGTTTGTTTCACCACATTATCCTTTTGTCTTTGTTCTACAAGTCGATCTAATGATATGTAAACAAGTCCTGCTATCACACATCCAATCCCTAAAATCGTAAATAAAACGTGCCCCAACAAACGATCGAGTAAAATACCACCCAGTAAAGGGCCAAACGCATTGCCTGTAATCCATTGTAAGCTAGCTGCGCCCATATACGTGCCTCGTAAATGTTCTGGCGCTAAATTTGCTACAAACGTCATTTGCACAGGGGACATAACCATTTCTCCTAATGTATAAATTGCATATACAATTAGTAATGTAACAAGAACTACAGTGGCATTCGTCCCAGCTCCTCCAAACCACTTCGGAAGCCAACCAATGGCAAGAAGACCTATTCCAAACAACCAAGCACCATACAGCATTGTTTTCCCTACCGGTTTATCTGTCGCCCATTTCGAAATTTGAAATTGAAACAAAACAACCAAAAGTCCATTTACTGCCATCAAATAAGGAAATGGATTATTCACTCCAAATATCCCCTTCATTTCATTATCAAAATGAAGCGGAAGCATACCTTCTGTTTGTGAAAACCCCATCGAAATAACAATTCCGGCTAATAAGTAGATCAGTAAAATTTTATCTTGAAACACAACTTTCCATACAGATTGTCTCGCTCCCTCTCCTTCACTCATTTGTTTTACTGCACCTTTTGGCATTGTTTCTTTAATAAGCAGTAAAACTAGCAGCGCATAGAATAACATAGAGGACGATGCGATAATAAAAATAACAGTTTTAGAAAGGAGTGCAACCGAAGCACCTAGAATTGGCCCAATTGCCGCTCCAATATTATGCCCCATCCGCAGCAAACCATATGCTTCTGTTCGCTTTTCAGGTTCTGTTACATCCGCTACCATAGCGGATGCTGCTGGATGGAACAGTGAATTACTGAGCCCTAAACAAATAGATAGGATGGCATACGGTATAAAACCATCTATAAATAAGAAACCAAGCATTAAAACCGCATTGCTAGCCATTGAAAATATCATAATTGGCTTTCGTCCATAAATATCTGCAATTCGTCCCCCTATAAGGGAACCAAAACTTGCTGCAATAGGAGACAGCGCCATAATAATTCCCACTTCTAGTAGTGAATCCACTTTATCTTTTAAATATAATGCAAAAAATGGCATTAACATCATCATTGCGATTCCGTTTAATGTTTCTCCAATAAATCGAATCCAAACATTGCGATCCATTCCCTTTAACTCTTGCCATGTCTTCTTCATATTTCCACCCCTTTTATCGACCACCTCTCATTTTATGTCAATTTTAGAAAAATGTAAATTTTCAAAAATAAAAAGCCGTTCTTTTGGGTAAGAACGGCGTTTTACTTATAAATTCACAGTTTTTTGATCATTTTTTTCTTTATTTAATGCACTATGCTTTTTGCTATATAAGAAATACACTATAACTCCAATTGCCAACCAAATACCAAAACTTTCCCATGTAATCGCTGGTAATTGAAGCATTAAGTATAGACAGAAAATTACTGTTAACGATGGCAAAAATGGTACAAGCGGCGCTTTAAATGCACGCGGTAAATCCGGATGTGTTTTTCGCATTACAATAACTGCTATTGCAACAAGTACGAATGCAGATAGAGTTCCGATATTCACAAGGTGAGCCAATACACTTAGATCAACAAGCCCTGAAATAAGAGCTGCTACAATACCTGTTATCCACGTATTTAAAAATGGCGTTTTAAACTTCGGATGTACTCTGGAAAAACGTTTCGGTAATAGACCATCACGGCTCATTGCATACGATACACGTACTTGACCATACATCATAACTAACATAACGGTTGTAATGCCTGTAATAGCACCTACCGAAATAACACCCGCCAAACCATCTTGTCCAATAAATTGAAGCGCAAATGCTACTGGATCTGATCTATCCAATTGACCAAACGGTACAATACCTGTCAAAACAAGTGAAACCGCAATATATAGGACTGTACAAATTAATAGTGATGCAATAATACCAATCGGTAAATCACGCTGCGGACGTTTTACTTCCTCCGCTGCCGTTGAAACAGCATCAAAACCAATAAAAGCAAAGAATACTGTCGCTGCACCTACCATTACACCATTAAAGCCAAACGGCATAAACGGTGTCCAGTTGTCTGGTTTTACGTATTTAAATCCAGCGAAGATGAATAATAGTACAACGGCTAATTTAATGAATACCATAATGTTATTTACGCGGGCACTTTCACGAACACCTCGTGATAAAAGAATAGTCATAACTAAAATAATAAGAACAGCTGGTAAATCAATTATTCCACCTTTTCCTGCCCCTGGAGCAGAAGCTAAAATCGTGGGAATATGAATTCCAAATCCATTTAATAAAGACTGAAAATAAGCTGACCATCCATTAGCAACAGCTGATGTCGCTAATAAGTATTCAAGCATTAAATCCCATCCAATTAAGAAGGCAAATACCTCTCCCATCGTTGCATATGTATACGTATACACACTACCAGATACCGGTACGCTGGAAGCAAATTCAGCATAACAAAAGGCAGCAAAGGCACAAACTAGTGCAGCTAATGCAAACGATAAAATAACGGCAGGCCCAGAATGTTTCGCAGCAACGACCCCTGTCAGCACGAAGATCCCTGTTCCGACAATCGCTCCTACTCCTAGCATGGTTAAGTCTAATGCCCCTAATGTTCGATCTAATTTTTTCTGACTTCCTTCTTGTAACAGTTGTGTCAGTGGCTTTTTTTGAAAGATTTGCTTCATACTCTGCACCTCGACATTTTATAATTTTCTGAAAATTTTAATATTTATTTTTATTGTACTTATTACATCTTTTTTCGTCAATAACTTCTGTCGAATTTAATAAAAAAATCATATTTTGTAATAAATAGAGATTTTGTACGAAACATGTTGCGGTAAGTTACCATACTAATCGTTATAGTAAAATAGAAGTAAGCAAATCCTATAGTTATATTTTTATATCATTTTATGAGTATTTTTGATATTTTATATAATGTCGATTCTTTTATTAAAACAAGCACACTCATTTATGAGTGTGCTTGTTTTGTTTTTCGTACATAATAGGCATTCACCTTATACAGTATATGAGCCTCGTTCTAGCCAGCTATACATATATTGTTCATCTTCCATCTCATGTGCATGTTTTATAATGCGTAGTGGACGGAATGTATCAATCATAACAGCTAGTTCAATAGTTTGTTTTTTACCAAGACTAGCTTCTGTTTTCCCAGGATGCGGCCCATGTGGAATACCACTTGGATGAAGCGTAATAGAACCTTCCTCCACACCTTTTCTGCTCATAAAATTACCTTCTACATAATAGAGAACTTCATCACTATTTACATTACTATGATAATACGGTGCCGGAATCGCTTCTGGATGATAGTCATATAGACGCGGAACGAATGAACAAACGACAAAGTTATGTCCCTCAAATGTTTGGTGTACTGGCGGCGGCTGATGAATACGCCCTGTAATAGGTTCAAAATCCTCAATATTAAATACCCATGGATATAAATGACCATCCCACCCAACAACATCTAACGGATGATGCTGCAAAACATGCTTGTGCATATAGCCTCTAGACTTTGTCATCACAACAAAGTCACCTTTTTCATCATACGTTTCTAACGTTTCTGGGCCACGAATATCACGCTCACAAAATGGACTATGTTCTAATAATTGTCCATACTCATTGCGATAATTACGCGGTGTAGTAATTTGGCTATTTGCTTCAACAACGAGGAATTTCGATTCTCCAGCTTCAGGGATTACACGGTAAATCGTCCCGATTGGAATGATAATATAATCTCCTTTTCGATAATGAATCGTACCGAACATTGTCTCAATTTTCCCCGATCCATAATGAACAAATAGCATTTCATCTCCATCGCCATTGCGATAAAAATAATCCATTTTCTCCGTCGGATTTACGACCCCGATTATTAGATCTTCATTTCCTAATAGAAAATTCCTTCCGTTCACGGCATCTCCTGTTTTTCTATATTCTTTCGTACGAAAATGACGATGCGCTAACGCCGCATCTTCTTCATACTGCATATGACAAGATTGAGCTAAAGAAGCATGACCGACTTCAGTTGGCATGTAATGATGATACAAAATAGATTGTGTACCAGAAAAACCTTTCGTCCCCATTACTTGCTCACGATAGAGCGACCCGTCTTGTTTACGAAATTGTACATGTCGTTTACGAGGAAGTTCCCCCATGCGACGATAATACATGCTCATCCCCCGCTTTCTTTTCTGCTTTCACCGTATTACGCAATGTTCCTAAGCTAGTAATTTTTAACTCTACCACATCACCAGCTTTAAGCCATTTCTCTGTTCCCAGCTCTAAAATACAGCCACTTCCAACTGTACCAGAACCAAGTATATCCCCTGGATACAACGTAACATCTTTGGATGCTCGTTCAATCATTTCAGCAAATGTATAATAGATATCTTGAAAATTACCTTTTGACCATTGTTCTCCATTAATATGAGCTGTCATTTCTAAATTGTAACGATCATCGCTTTGATATACATCTAACTCATCTTTCGTCACAATATACGGTCCAAGTGAGGTAGCAAAGTCTTTTCCTTTTGCTGGTCCAAGCCCAACCTTCATTTCATGCGCCTGTAAATCTCTAGCGCTCCAATCATTCATAATGCAGTAGCCAAAAATATATTCATGAGCGTGTTCACGCGAGATATTTTTACCTTCTTTACCAATGACACAAGCAATCTCTAGCTCATAGTCAAGTTTCCTTGTTGCGCTCGGGCACAAAATAGCTTCTTCCGGCCCAATAACAGCACGATGATTTGTAAAATAAAAAACCGGGATATCATACCATTCTGGAACAACATCTAAACCGCGGCGGCCACGCGCTGTTTTTACATGTTGTTCAAAAGCATAAAAATCACGAATACTCCCTGGATTTGGTAAAGGCGCACAAAGCTGTACATCCGTAATATGATAAGCACCGCTCGTTGGTGTACCCATCTTACGAATTATTTCCATATATTCATCTGATTTCTCTAAAAAAGAAATCATTGTAGAGGGAAGTATCCCTCCACTTGCTATATGCATATCAATAACCTTGTCACCTTCAAGCCAACCGGCTCTCATTTCTTGTGAAGGAAGACGAAATGTAATAAACTTCATCGTTTTCTCTCCTCGCTTTGAAAGTAAAACCACGGGCGGAAGGAGTATCTCTCCTAACCGTTATCCCGCTCTAACGGACAGCATAATGCCTATCTATTTCCTGACAAGTCAAAGAAGATAGATCTCAATACGAGTCCGCTTGATTCAACTAGCCATCAACTTGGAATCACTAAGTTTCACCTTATAGATTTCCTCGGCGCGCCTGTTCTCTTTCAATCGATTCAAATAATGCTTTAAAGTTTCCTTCACCAAATCCCCTTGATCCTTTACGTTGAATAATCTCAATAAATAAAGTTGGACGATCCACAATTGGCTTTGTGAAAATTTGTAATAAGTAACCTTCCTCATCACGATCTACAAGGACTTTCAGCTCTTTTAATTTTTCAATTTCCTCATCAATTTGACCAACACGTGCTGTTAATTCTTCATAATACGTATCTGGCGTATCTAAAAATTCCACACCGTTTGCACGAAGTGCAGAAACAGTTTTTACAATATCATTTGTTAATAACGCAAGATGCTGTACACCCGCTCCGTTATAGAACTCTAAATACTCTTGGATTTGTGACTTTCTTTTCCCTTCTGCTGGTTCATTGATTGGAAACTTAATACGACTTCCATTTGTCATTACTTTCGACATTAAAGCAGAATATTCCGTACTAATATCATCATCGTCAAAATGAATCATTTGTTTAAAGCCCATTACATTTTCATAATAACTTACCCATTCTTCCATTTTTTCAACATTACCCACAACATGGTCAACAGCAATTAATCCTGTTTCTTCAAAAGGAATAGTGGATTCTAATGGTTCATATCCTGGCATAAACGCACCTTTATAATTTTTACGTTCTACAAGCGTATGAATTGTATCACCATATGTGCCAATGACTGCCTTTTTAATTGTTCCATGTTCATCAGATAGCACTTCTGGTGGAGCAATCGCAACTGCACCGCGCTTTACAGCTTCTGCATATGCTTTCTCTACATCTTCTACAAGAAGCGCTACATCTTTTACACCATCGCCGTGCTGTTTCACGAACTCAGCAATACGGCTATTCGTGTTTAAAGCACCTGACACAACAAAACGCATATTTTTTTGTATAAGTACGTAAGATACTTTATCACGGTTTCCTGTTTCTAAACCGGAATATGCAGCTATACGGAAACCAAATGCTCTCGCAAGGTAATAACTTGTTTGTTTTGCATTACCAACATAAAATTCTAAATGATCAACATCACGTACTGGGAAAAAATCCTCCATTTGTGCCGCTAAAGTATCCATAGATTTTTGTTCCATAAATTCCTCATCCCCCTGTAATATAATTTTCCAATTATTTCTCCCAAAACCGAAAACGCTTCCAAACATAAGTAAAAAATAAATTGCACCCGCAATTATTTTTGTCAATTTTAAATTTTCTATTTTTTCCGCCAAATACCTCCCTTTTTCTTACATAGAAAATTCGACTTTTTTCTGCTTTTCTCCCTATATCATATAAAATAAAACTCCCATCAGTTACTCTTTACGATGGTTAGTTGAACCAATCGGGCTCTTACAGGCGGTTTTTCTTCATGAAATATCCCCCACATACCGCTTGTTAGAGCGGGATAAAGTGAAACCTCCATCAGTCGCTCTTTACTGATAACTCAAGAAAAACGCAAAGAGGGACTTCGTTGTTTCGAAGTCCCTCTTTCCATTCACGTTCAAATTTACAAAGGATTTAAATTATACTAAAGCATTTGAAAGAAACATGATAAGTGCTGTTAATGCTGCTGCTACTCCTGCTGATCCTAATAAATCCATTTTTGTTAATCCTAACACTTCTTTATTTTCCATTATTCTCATTCTCCTTTTAATAGATTTATATATAACTTGCACTTTGTAATAGTTTTCCGCTCTACTATGTACAAAAATTACTATGAATTATGCTAAAACGCTTGAAAGAAATACGATAAGCGCTGTTAATGCCGTTGCTACTCCTGCTGATCCTAGTAAATCCATTTTTGTTAGTTGTAATACTTCTCTATTTTCCATTACTCTCATTCTCCTTTTTATAGATTTCTATATGGCTTGCACTTTGTAATAGTTTTCCGCTCTACTATGTACAAAAATTACTATGATTTATACTAAAGCACTTGAAAGAAATACGATAAGCGCTGTTAATGCTGTTGCTACTCCTGCTGATCCTAGTAAATCCATTTTTGTTAGTTGTAATACTTCTCTATTTTCCATTACTCCCATTCTCCTTTTTATTAATCTTTATATTAAATTCCCAAGAAATAATTTATTTATAGTTTTTAACTTAATGTCATATTGAATCATATAATGTAATGTTTGTAACATTAATGTAACATAACTTTTTTATTTAAGCAATAGTTGCTATAAAAATTATTATGTTTTTTTCAATAAATATAAGGCGTAGATAAACGATATCCCTCGTATTTTGACCTTCTCAAACATATTAAGTGGTCAAAACAAATGAATTATATTTATGTAACAACAATGTAACAGTTTCGATATAACATTTAATTTAGTATGATTGAAACAAAGAGGTGATCAACTTGAAATTAATCGCACTTGATATGGATGGTACGCTCTTATCATCCAATCTAGAAATCTCCCAGGAAAATTTAGAAGCAATACGCAATGCTGAAGAAGCAGGACATATCGTTATGATTTGTTCCGGCAGAGCAAAAGAAGATATTTTAAAACTGCTTGAGCAATACCGTTTATCTCTTCCTCTAGGAGCTAGTAATGGGGCAGTGGTATATGCCGATGGAAAAGTAATTCATTCGCGCAATTTGCAAAAAGAAAAAGTATATGAAATTGCAAAAAAACTCGAATTTGAGGGATTTCCGTATAAACTCTATACAAACAAAGGGGTATATGCACCGTATAATTGGAAAGAACAAGTAGCAAAAGCTTTTCAGCTAAACAAAGATTTCCTTGATGTTACAATTGAAGAGATTGAGCGAATTACCGAGAAACAACTAAAGGCTAATTTAATTACAACTTTTCAAAGTATTGAAGATGTAATATCTGACTCAACCATTGAAATTTCAAAATTTTTTATCCTTACATTCAATAAAGGGGAGCGTATACAATTGCTACAATCTTTAGAGAAAGATGCGGCAATTATGGTGACAGCTTCCGCCCCAACAAACTTAGAGATTATGGATAAACATGGCCATAAAGGCAATGGATTGCAAGAAATGGCAAAACATTTTCATATTCCTTTACAAGATACTGTTGCCATTGGAGATAACTTTAATGATGTCCCAATGTTAGAGGTGGCAGGTTTATCAATAGCGATGGGAAATGCAGAACACAATGTCAAACAACTATGTGACATTGTAACAGCTACAAACGATGAAAATGGCGTAGCTTATGCAATCGAACAACACATTTTACAAAAAACAAAATAAAGATAATAGAAAAGGAGAAACCATTAAACTGGTTTCTCCTTTTCTCATAAAATATGTTATTTAGAAAAATAATTTTGAATTCCTTCAAAAATAGATTGCGCAAGCTTATTTTGATAGTTATCAGAAACTAAATTTAATCTCTCTTCTGTATTAGATAGGAATCCTGTTTCTACTAAAATAGGTGGTGCTTGATTATCCGATTGTAATACGCGAAGTTCTGGACGCTCTACCACTTTTCTATCAGTAGCATTTGTGTTTGCAATTAAAGATTTCTGCACAGCACTTGCTAATGCATAAGCTTGAGTATTTTTTGGATGGTTAGGATTATATAACGTTTCAATTCCTTTTGCAGTTGTAGCGTCTGCAGAGTTCACATGAATACTTACAAAAATATCAGCTTTATTATCATTTGAAATACGAACGCGATCTGCTAATGGAATAAAAATATCCGTTGCACGTGTCATAACCACATTTACACCGCTATTTGCTAATACTTTCTGTAACTTTAAGCTTACTGACAATGCAATATTCTTTTCATATGTACTTCCATATAATGTTCCAGAGTCATATCCGCCATGTCCAGCGTCTACAACAATTGTTTTTCCGAATAAAATTGGATTTTCAATCCAAGCACCAGTTGTATCAAAGTAATACCACTTTCCATCTACTTCAATCCAACCTGTTTTCATTGTGCCATCATTTTGGAAATAATACCACGCACTTCCGTATTGTAACCAACCCGTTTTCATGGCTCCGTTACTTTGCAGATAGTACCATGTATTTCCTGATTGAAGCCAACCTGTTTTCATGGCACCGTTACCTTGTAAATAGTACCATGTATCCCCTAGTTGTAACCAACCTGTTTTCATTGCGCCATCTGCTTGTAGATAGTACCATGTATTGCCTAGTTGCAGCCAACCTGTTTTCATTGTGCCGTCTGCTTGTAGATAATACCATGTATCCCCTAGTTGCAACCAACCTGTTTTCATTGTGCCGTCTGCTTGGAAATAGTACTTCTTATTACCATCTACAATCCAACCTGTCTGCCTAACACCTGTATTGTCCAAATAGTATGTTACACCGTTAACTTTTACAAAGCCTGTTTGCATCACACCATTTGAATCAAAGTAATACCATTTATTATCTTGTTGGAACCAACCTGTTTGCGCTACACCGTTCGCTTGTAAATAGTACTTTTTATCGCCATCTACTACCCAGCCTGTTTTTAACGTTCCATCTGGATTAAGATAATATTTCTTATCTCCATCTACAATCAAACCTGTTTTCATTGTGCCATCTGCTTGGAAATAATATTTTTTGTCTCCTTCAGTTAGCCACCCTGTTTTCATTACACCATTAGTTTGTAGATAATACTTTTTATCGCCATCTACAAGCCAGCCTATTTTCATTGCTCCATTACTCTGCAAGTAATATCGGTTATTACCTTCTTGTAACCAGCCTGTTTTCATCGCACCGCTACTCTGTAGATAGTACCATGTATCTCCTAATTGCAACCAACCTGTTTTCATCGCACCACTACCTTGTAGATAGTACCATGTATCTCCTAATTGCAACCAACCTGTTTTCATCGCACCGCTATCCTGTAGGTAGTACCATGCAGTTCCTAGTTGCAACCAGCCTGTTTTCATCGCACCGCTATCCTGTAGGTAGTACCATGTACTTCCTAATTGCAACCAGCCTGTTTTCATTACGCCATTACTTTGCAGATAGTACCATGCACCACCATCTTGTAACCAGCCAGTGTAAAACTTACCATCTTTGTTGACATAGTACCAGTTACCGTCTTTTTTTACCCAGCCAACATTTTGCTGTGGTGTTTGCAGTAAACTACTCTGCGTTTGACTTATTGACGTCTCATTTGTAGTCACATTTCCTGATGCTGTCTTATTCTCTACCACTTGTTGTCCAGCTGACGGTTGTGCTTGCTGTGTTTCTGCTAAACTATGTATTGGACTTATAACATAACTTAACGTCAAAGCCACAGCCATGGCTTTTTTTAACATATACTTTTCACCTTACTCCCTTTTCATAGAAATATAATCTAATAGTTACAATATTTATTGTAACAAGGTGACAAAAAAATAC
This sequence comes from Bacillus sp. CGMCC 1.60114, assembly GCF_042676365.1. Taxonomy (NCBI): domain Bacteria; kingdom Bacillati; phylum Bacillota; class Bacilli; order Caryophanales; family Bacillaceae; genus Bacillus; species Bacillus sp. CGMCC 1.60114. The sequence continues at coordinate 47,667 of NZ_JBHTHG010000073.1, read as the reverse complement.
AACATTCATCGGATTTATAGCAAAATTCAAAAAACACTTTATCTTTTCATTTCACAGATAGACTATATTTGTATGAAAACAACAACCTACAGGTAGATTTGCTAGCTTAAAATATTACCTTTAAAAATAATAAACTCCCACTTTACTGATAAACAATGGCCCTAGTATATGTCTTCCAAAATGTATGTTTTTTAACAACATATAAAAAATCCCACTTAAAAAATTATTCTATTATTGATAGAGCGAGCATACGATAATAACAGATTCGTAATAAAGGAGAGAAAACATGGACAAGTTATTCCTAGATGTTTTGAACTATATTTGTTTAATGCTCGTTATATTAGGAGCATTACTCTTATTTCCTTTCTTCCCGACACTCGTCCTCTTTTTAGTGTTTCTCTTCATGTTCGGGATTGCTATTATCATTTCACTTGGGCCATCAGAAGAAAAACAAAAAGAAAGCAGAATTCAGCGCGCAAGGCTGTAAATTCTGCTTTCTTTTTGTTCAATCATAACGTATTCTTGTTAAACCGATGACAAAGAAGATACCAGCAAACAGAAGTAACACGCCAATATATCCTGTTATATCTGCCAGTGTTCCTCCTCTAGCAATTAGTTCTGTAAAACCACGCATTGCCCATGTTTGTGGGACAAAGTTAGCAATCTTTTGCATAAACTCAGGTTCTATTTCAATTGGCCAATACAGTCCACTAATCATACAAGTTGAAATAATGACGATATTTCCTAACGCCGATTGTTGCTCTGTCGTTTTCACAACACTTGCTAACAATAAAGCTAAACCGATTACGGCAAGCAGCAGCACCGAGACAAGAACGATAAGCCCTAACATATCTCCCCACTGCACATCAAATAACAGATTCGTTAATATCATAAGCGCTCCAAATTGAAACCAACCAATTAGAAAGAATGAAAGAATATATCCGGCTAGTACTTGGGCTCTCGTAACAGGTGTTTCCAACAATCGATGCCACACACCCATCTGCTTCACTTTTAAAATCGTTCCTGTTGCACTAAGCATAACAATCATTACAAATAAAATTGAAAATCCTGCTGCTCTAGCTGATACAAAGTTGATCGCTTTCTGGCCCGTTACAATAGATTCTTTTTGAATATGAACAGGTTCCGCTTTTGTATGAATGTTGTCATACATTGTCTCCCAAGACTTTCCGCTATTTTGACTCCATGCATTCGCACCTTTTACTTCCACTTCCATTTTTTTCAACGTGTTCTCCAACGCTTGTTCTACAGAAGCTCCCCCTGTAAAATCAGCACTAGATTGAAATAGAACTTTATCACTTTTTCCGTCTAACATTTGCTTTTGAAAGTCTTTCCCGATTGTTACAATACCAGAGGCTTTTTTGTTTTCAATTTTCTTCTTTGCCTCTTCATATGATCCTTTTTCCACACTCACAAGATTGCTATGCGTTAATGATTCATAATAAGAAGCTGACAATTTTGATTGATCTTCATCAACCAAAATAATTTTCACCTTATCATTACCACCTCCACCTAGAAGCCCACCAAAAATTAATGTAAAAAGAATTGGCATACCTAACATAAGAAAATAACTTTGCGGCTTCATTAATATTTGCTTTAACTCTAGTGAACAAAGCGCCCAAATTTTTTTCACTGCTCTCTCCTCCTATCTAGTACGCAACCGTAATGTTCCAATGATGACGGAAAGGATGCCAGCACTAGATAAACTTAAAATAATTGGTAATAATGTATTCCAAGACGTTCCTGACATAATATCTAGAAAACTCGTAAGCGCCCATTTATTTGGTGCAATATTAGCAAGCTTTTGCAATGTATCTGGGAATGCATAAATTGGTAACATAGAACCGCCTAATACCGCTAACAGTTGAATACCAATCCCGCCCATAACATCTGCTGTTTTTTCATCTCGAATAAATGCAGCAATCAACATCGATAAGCCCGACACACAAATTGCATAGGAAACTCCCACTGCAATAAGCTGTACAATGTTATCCCCCCAATTCACACCGAATGCATAATGGGTTGCAATGACAAATACGCCAAATTGAATACATGCGAATAATAATGTTCCGAAAAATTTACCTAACAAAACAGAATAAGAACTTGTCGGTGTCGTTAACAACCTTGCTAACGTTTCTGTTCTTTGTTCTCCTACAATTGATTTTGCACCAACTGTTACGTTATATAGGAGAAACATAACTAACATCGCTGCAGCATAGTACTGCATAGCCACAACTGTTTTCTTACCAATTGTGCCTTTTTTAATTCCATTTTCATTTGAAGTTGCAATAGTTTGTAGGTCCGTTCCCATATTTTTTGCTACTTCTTGCACATTTCCTTGCTGAGATTGCGCCAAATCCGTTACCACACTTTTTGTAGCAAAGGCTACCGTTTGTGCTCGTTCAACAAAAGATTGAATGAATGAATCTGCAATTTTAGCTTGTATGTCTTTCGCAGGATCCGTAAGCAGTTCAACTTCTTTTAACTTTCCTTCTTGTATATGTTCACTCCACTGTTTCGGAATCATAATTCCAACGTCAACCTTCTTCTTCTTCAACATATCTTCTAAGTCGTCTCGCGAAGAAACCTTCTCGACTTTCACATCATCTTTTATTTCTTTTGCTTCTAATACATCTGTTCGAAACATAGTAGCAAACGTATCTTCATCTTCTTGATAGTATCCAATTACTGTTTTCGGTAATCCGCCTTCATCTAGGACCGCACTTAAAGCTGACCCTAAAATAGCTGTTAATAAAAGCGGCATAAGTAACATCATCATGAAGCCACGCCGATCCGTAAAACGTATCTTAAAATCTTTCCATGCGATAATAAAACTTTTCATATCCTCTCCTCCTTAATCACGAAGTGAACGACCAGTTAGTTGTAAAAAGAGTGCCTCTAAATTTGGCTCTTGTACTTCAAGCTTTGCAATTTGCACACGATTTCCGACAACCTCTGAAACGACCATACCAACTGCATCACCATTAATGAGAGCAATATCAATGGTATTAGAATCCTCATCGACTACGATACGTTCTACAACAGGAAGTGCTTGTAGTTTCTGCAATAATTCTTGATTGTAACGATTAACCTGCAGCTTCACCATAAAGCCATCTGTAAGACGATTGCATAGTTCACTTTTCGTTCCAAGTGCAATTACCTTGCCATGGTCTACAATTGCAATGCGTTCACATAAATATTCAACTTCCTCCATGTAATGACTCGTATAAATAACTGTCATTCCCTTTTCATTTAACTTTTTCACTGTTTCCAAAATATGATTCCGTGATTGCGGGTCAATTCCAACTGTCGGTTCATCCATAATTAATAGTTCAGGTTCATGCATAAGTGCTGCACCAATATTTACACGGCGTTTCATACCGCCTGAAAATGTTTCGATTTTATCTTTAGCCCGGTCTTCTAGACCAACATATGTTAGTACCTCATCTGCACGTTTCTTTGCCTCTGCACCGCTCAGTCCATACATTTTCCCCCAGAAAATTAAATTCTCTTTAGCTGAAAGTGTAGGATATAAAGCAATATCTTGTGGAACAATACCAATTTTTTGTTTCGCTTCCATCGGATGTTCCTTCACCGATTTCCCCCCAACGCGTATATCCCCGCTATCATATGGAAAGAGCCCGCAAATCATGGAGATTGTTGTTGATTTTCCTGCACCATTTGGACCAAGTAATCCAAAAGTTTCCCCTTTCTCAATCGAAAATGATACACCTTTCACAACCTCTTTTTTCCCAAAGGATTTTGTAATATGATCTACGACTAACATGTCGATTCAACCCCTTTAATGTAATCTCATTCTGATTGTAAAAGAATTCCATCACATTTCCATCTCTCTTTAGATAGAGAATACATAATAAAAAAGCAGCATTATCTGCTGCTTTTTCATACTTCTCTATGCCAAAAGTCATATGTAAGTTGCCACACCGTATCGTACAGCAAAAATAGCTGCTTGCGTTCGGTCGCGAAGTTCCAATTTACTAATAATATTGGAAACATGATTTTTTACTGTTCCTTCTGTAATAAATAATTTCTCCGCGATTTCTTTATTGTTTAATCCGTATCCTAGTTCCCGCAACACTTCTATTTCTCTCTCTGTTAGCTGTCCTATTTGTTCTGGAACACGCTGCTCAGCAATATGATCTACTTTCGTTCTCTTCAATTCTTTTACAATTTGAGCGGTTATATCTTGAGGAAGTACAACTCCGCCTGCATGTGCAGTCAATATTGCCTGCACAATTGTATCTGTCGCCATATCTTTTAATAAATAGCCGCTTGCTCCTTGTTCAAGTGCTTCAAAAATAAGTTCACTATCATTAAAGGTGGTCAACATCAGTACTTTTATGTTAGGAAACTGTTCCTTTATTAAACGTGTTCCCTCTACACCATTTGTATGAGGCATGCGAATATCCATTAAGATAATTTCAGGCTGACATTCTTCAGCTTTTTGCACAGCTTCCATCCCGTTATTTGCAGTTCCAACCACTTCAAGCTCTGGGCGTAAATTTAATAACATCGCTAATCCATCACAAACTAACGACTGATCGTCAACAATCATAATTCGAATCATACCGTTCCCCCTATTACCCACGTCTTTTCTCGAAGTGGGAACTCCACTTTTAATTGAAACCCTTTCTCTTTTTCACTTTCAAACCGAATCATTCCACCGCGTTCTTCTACACGTTCTTTCATATTGATAAGTCCAAAACCTGGATTCACTTCATTTACACCTGTTCCATCATCAGAAATAGATAAATGCACCTTTCCATCCAAACAAGAAAGCATGATTTCGCATGTAGCTGCCTTACCATGACGCTTTGCATTTGTTAATGACTCCTGCATAATACGCAATATTGTTGGATGCAGTGACAATGGAATGATGATTGGATCACCTTGCAATTTAAATGTCGTCCTCACATTTGTTACCTTCGAAAATTCACTTAACATCCGCCTAATATTACCAACTAAATCCCCTGCATTCTCTTCTTCTTTCAAAGTTCGAACCGATGCTCTTACTTCTTGTAACGATTTCCTTGCTAACTCATGACATGTTTGCAAAACTGCTCCAGTTTGATCTGATTTCTGTTTCAACAACTCCTCAGCAAGCTGTAATTGAACAAGTAATGCCGTCATATTATGACCGACTGTATCATGAATTTCACGTGCAATATCATTTCGTTCTTTAACTGCAGTTAATTCTTCTACTTCTTTTGCATATAGCCGCAATTGCTCATGTGCTTCTTGAAGTGCTTCATGTGATGAATTCAATTTTTCATACTGTTCATCTACTGTTTGGCGAGCTAATGTTAGTTTTTTTATTAACCCTCCAACAAGAGCACTAAATACAACGAACATAAACGAAATAATATTCCCCCAAATTTCAAGCGCTCCAAAATATTGATACGAATATATTAAAATAGCAAACCAACATATAAAGAAAAAACCTATAAAAAAACGGACTATAACTTTCGATTGAGCATTAATAAATAAAATTACCGCATCCACACCAAATAAGATTAAATACAAATCTATCTTCGGAAATACGAATCCAAATATGGCTGTTACAATCCCATTAGATAATAGTATAAAAAATATCCGCCGCTCTCCGTTATGCAGCATCATAAGTAAAAAATGATTTACAACATAAATAAAACAGGCCGCACAAACAAATATTTGCAACCCTAACTCTCCACTTGGAACCTGCAGAGCATACACAATACAAATGAGAACAAACATAACTAGCCGGGTATATCCTAGCATACAGTTTCACCTCGTATTCAAACAAAATGTACAAAAATCTGAATCATCAAATCCTCTTCATAATATATAAAAAGGAAAATTGTAACAATGACTATGAATATACATGATCTAAAAAAGCTGGCATACACCAGCTTTTTAATTCTTCATATCCATACTATTCTCTAAATCCTCATATAACTTTGTTCTTAATAATTCTTTTTGCTCTTTTTCTTTATATAGTTTCTCCAATTCTAAAACATTTTTAGTTTCAACCATTTTGCATTCTAACTCGTATATACTTTGCTCCACATTCATAAGCTGTTCTTCCAAATTTATAATGTCTTTATCTATAGGTATTTGTTTTGACACAGCTACTATTTTTTCCTTTTGTACAACAGTTTGTTGTTCTTTTTCTCTGCTCTCTTGCCACTTTTCACGTGCCCAAGCATAATTCCCAGCAAATCCATACACTGTTTGATTATCAATCCAATACGTTTTCGCAAACAATTTATTTAAGAAATAACGGTCATGGGATACAGCCAGAATGGTTCCATTATAATGCTCAAGCGCTTCTTCTAATACTTCTCTCGATTCAATATCAAGATGGTTTGTCGGTTCATCGAGTACAAGAAAATTAATATCTTGATGCATGAGCTGTGCCAATCGTAAACGCATTCGCTCACCCCCGCTTAATTGATTCACCTTTTTAAATACAGCTGGTCCGTAGAATAAAAAGCGAGCAAGTATATGGCGGGCTTCTCCTTCTGTTACTGCTACCTGTTCTCTGAACATTTCTAATACCGTTTGTTTACCGTTAACGATCATATGTTGAGACAAATAACCTAGCTTTACTCCACTCCCAATACGAATTTCACCTACATCTGGATTTATTTCTTGTAGTAATAAATTCAATAATGTTGTCTTTCCTGTACCATTACGCCCAACAATCGCAACGCGCTCTTGAAAACGAACATGTAATTCTACATTTTGAAATAAGATGCGTTCACCAAAATTCTTTCCGACTTCTTTCATGATAACAACATCTTTCCCGCTGCGTTCTTGTCCTTCAAACTGAAGCCCCATTTGCTTATGCTCTAAGACAGGCTTCTTCAATTTTTCCATACGCTCTAAAGCACGTTCCATATTGCGGGCGCGTTTATGCAATCCTTCATTAGGCGGATTCGCTTGATTAGCCCACTCCCTAAGTCTCTTGATTGCCTCTTTCATTTTCTTTATTTTCTTTTGCTGCTCTTGATACGCTTGGAACTCTTGCAGTAATCTTTCTTCTTTCTCCTTTACAAACTGTGAATAGTTCGTATGATATACATGCAATTCCCCATCTTCTAAATCAAAAATCTTCGTTACGACTTCATCTAAGAAATAACGGTCATGTGAAATCACAACGACTGTCCCATTGTATTCCTTTAAAAATTGCTCAAGCCATTCCACCGCGAATAAATCTAAATGATTTGTTGGTTCATCGAGAAATAGTAAGTCTGGCTTCTTTAGGAGCATATAAGCCAAGCTCACTTTCGTCTGTTCACCACCGCTTAGCTCTATAAAACTTCGCGGAAATAATTCTGTTATTTGCAGTCCATTAGCGACTTTCATGATATTCGCTTCGATCTCATAACCACCTAAAAAGGAAAACTGCTCCTGTATTTCTCCGTACTCCGTCATCATTTTTTCCGTAACACTCGCCTCATGTTCTTCTGCCATTTTCTGCTCAAGCTCCCGCATTCTCCTTTCTAATACTTGCTCTTTCTCAAATGCAGAACTTAATACATCATATACAGTCATTCCTTCAGTAAACTTCGGAATTTGAGCAACATGACCAATACGCGTACCTTTCTTCATATGGATCGCACCGCCATCCACATGTTCCATTCCCGTTAACAGTTGAAAAATTGTTGTTTTACCACTGCCGTTACGACCAACTAAACCAATTCGGTCGCCTTCCTTTATCTCAAACGATATATTTTCAAATATGATATTTCCACCAAATGTCTTCGCCATATTGTTTACACTACAAATCATCATCTTTTCCGTACTCCTTTCAACGTAAAAAAGCCATGAGTAAAGAACCTTACCCACGGCTTTTATTTCAAAATAGAAAAGGGAACCACCATAGTTCCCTTTTCACACGTTTCTATAAAATGGGTGAAGAGACCTCTATCGTTCAATAGTTGTTATGAAATTGCTAAAAAAGGGCATACGTATCCCGTTAGCAACTACACGATGACAAATTGCACGACAAATGTAGATAAAATCTAAAAATTGCGTGCGTACAACTATAGAACGATTCATCTCTTTCACCTCTTTCGTACGGAATTTTATACTTACCATTTTATTATACTCTCCTAAAATACGTTTGGATAGTCATTTTTCTGAAAATAATGTAAATAGACACATTCATACATAAAAGACAGCTGTGGTTCAGAAATAAAAGGAGGTCTAGCACATGATGGATATTGTAAAAACTGTTATTCAAATTTTAGTTGATGCAAAACCAATTGTTGATGAAATTAACAATTCATGAAAAGACGACGAAAAAAGTAAAGACGAGATATCCTAAATTAGGCAGGGTATCTCGTCTTTGTTTTGCTCTACCGCAAATTGCTGTTATACAATTTTTTTATAATATGCGTGCTACTCCATCAGTTCCTCATGCGTACCTTCACCTGTAATATGCCCATCCTCTACTACAAGAATTTGATCCGCTTGTAGTATTGTCGATAAGCAATATGCGATGACAAACATTATTTTATTGGAAACGACACATTTCTTTCTTCTTTCATATGATAGCTCCATTTTCCAATTCTCCCCTAATCCCACTATAAAGGATTTAAAATGACTTTTCACGAATATGTACTAGTTGGAATATGGCAAATAGGGGGAGAAATATGTTTTTAACAATGGTAAATTATATCCAACCACTTGAGGTTGTGGAGCATTATCTGGAGGAGCATATTCAATTTTTAGATAAGTACTACGATCTAAACAAGTTTATATTTTCAGGGCGCCGTAACCCTCGCGTTGGTGGAATCATTTTAATGAATGCTGTATCTGAACAAGAGGTAGAAACAATTATTGCAGAAGATCCTTTTTATATTCATAACATTGCTCGTTATGAAATTATTGAATTTACACCAACAAAATACGCAGACCCTTTTCAAATATTTATTAACGATACGCCAAATATAGGATAATTTTTCATATACATACGGTTACAGGGGGAGAAAAATGGAGACACAACAACAGCTATTCTTTTTAAATCAGATTGGACAACAAAAGCCAAACAGCATGCAAAATAAAGAAACAGCTTGCCCATTTTGCGATCAAACACAACTAAGCAATATTTTAGAAACGGATGAAACAATTATTTGGCTAAAAAATAAATATCCGACATTACAAAATACATTACAAACAGTCATTATCGAAACTGATAATTGTCACGATCATATTGCAACCTATACACAAAAGCATATGCGCAAGCTTATACGATTTTCAGTTAAGCGCTGGTTATCATTAGAAGAAAGCGGAAGATTCCAATCTGCCATTTTATATAAAAACCATGGACCTTTATCAGGGGGAACAATCCACCATGCACATATGCAAATTATTGGTATGGAACAAGTCGACTATCGACAAAATGTAAGAACAGAACATTTCGAAGGAATCCTTGTAAGCAAGGAATACGGAATTGAACTAAATATTTCTACTCATCCAATTATCGGTTTTACAGAGTTTAACATTATAATAGAAAATATGAATCAAATTGATCTGATGGCCGATTATATTCAAAAAACCGTACGCTACGTATTACACGATTTTCATAAACGGTGTAATAGTTATAACATATTCTTTTATAGCTTGTATGGAAGAATTATATGTAAAATTGTTCCCCGATTTGTCGTTTCACCGTTATACGTTGGCTACAACATCCCTCAAGTTTCTACACAATTACAGGGAGTAAAAGAACAGTTGAGGAGATATTTTATAGAAAAATAGAGTAGGTCATCATACAACCTACTCTTTCATAACACCTTTATTTTTATAATACACGTCCTCTAACCCGATATTGTAATTCATATTTTTATCCGTCCACTCTGTTCCAAGATTACCAGGCCAGCCGGATGTGTTCGCTATATATTTTAGTAACTCAAATTCTGTTAAACCTTTCTGTACACCTCTTTTATACCCTTTTGCCAAATGAGGCATGGCAATTTGAGCATTTGTTCGCGGATCTTTTAATTGTTCATCCGTTACATGCTCAGGAGCAATTCCACCACCGCGATGCAATTGAAATAGCCCAAATGATGTTCCATGATCGCCAACAGCTCTTGGATTTAGACGACTCTCATGCTCGGCAATTGTAAGAGGTATCCATTCTGGGAGATTATAATTCTTAGCCTCTTCGCTAATAATTTGTTTCATCTGTTTTGCTTCTTCTGAATCAACATAACTTGGTTGATTTATAGCTCTTTCTATTCCTTTTGATTCGCCCCGAAAAAACATATACACTCCCACAACAATTAAGAACCCTATAAAGAACTTCTTCACGTATCTTACCTCTTCTTTCGCTGAAATTTATCCCCTTTCAGCCTTATACATATACAATTACTTCATTTCTATCATACCAAGAATATTCAACACCGCCATCCTTCTTCAGTCTGATTTTGCGATGCAGAAGATACGAAACATACATAAAAAAGTAATATTTCTATTATATTTTATAAAATTGAACTGTATTTTTATAAATAGTTTCCGCTGCATCTTCAAGTGCTAATCCTTTTACTTCACTTACACTCTTTAACACTTGCAAAATCATATGAGGATGCGTCATTTCGTCATTAAACTTCCACGGCCCATCCGTTTCTACCATAAGATGCGATAACGGATAAAAAGCAACAATATCTTTAATTTTTTCTTTATATACAATGTCAGGTGTAATAGAGATAGAATACCCATTCTCTATCATTCTCTCCATCGTTTGTTGACTCCCCTTAAACCAATGAAAGTGAGCTCGGCGTATTTGATAAGATTCAAGTAAATCACAAACAACCTCTGCGTCGGAATACACAGCGTGTAATACAATTGGCAAATCATATTTCCGAGCCAAATATATGAACCTTTCTAGTATTTCAATATACGGTTTCAATAACAAGTTGGGATTTTCTTGTCGTAAATAGTAAGGTAAACCAACTTCTCCAACCGCTACAATGTTATGTGCTTCTTTTTCAATTAGTCGATAAATTTTTTCACATTGTTTGAAATCAATGTCTTGCTCAGGATGATACCCAATAGCTGGATATATAAACGAATAGTTCTTCGCTAACTCCAACGTTTGTTGACAAGAATGATAATTCATCGACACAGCAATCATTGCTGCTATTTCCTTTGCCCTTTGTATATCTTCAATTAACTGAAATTGCTCTTCTTTTTTATATTGATCCAAGTGTATATGACTATCAATCCATCTCATTTCTATCACCTCTTTCTTGTATTTTAATATAATTTTCTAGAGTTCTAAAAGATATATATAATAAAAAAACAAGAAGGCTGTCCTTCTTGTTCGTCTATCTATTAAACAATGAAATTGGTAATCACATCAAAAATCCCAATACATACAATCGCAACACCAAAGTAGCTAAAACAATCTACAAACGGAAACTTAACTACTTCTTCTTTTTGCATCCCTCTTATCTCCCTTCTATAATCTCCCTAACTTCTGTATTTCATTATGAGCGAAATATGACAAAAGAGCCATCGAATTTACTTACGTTAACCTTACATTTTTGTAAGGTTTAAAAAAAATAGCCCCATCTCTCTTGAGATGAGGCTTACAGTTAGTTGGTTGTTAATCCTTTTCATCACATCATTGCTTCAGACAGAAAGACATATTTCATTCTTTCTGTCTTTATTGTAAGTAATACTACCAAGTACAACCATCGAATTACATTACACGTACCTTACAAAAATGTAATGCTGCTGTAAGCTAATTCGATAGTTATAACTCCTCCTATTTCGTACAATTAAGTCAGAAACAGGGCATCTAAAAACTGTTTTTACCATATTAAACAAGTAAGGAGAGATTCTAATGGACTCGCTAACAGTGCGGCTCTTCTTACAGCATTAATTTATACTACCGCAATGAGTCTTGTATAATTTTGTGTTCCCCTTTCCCCTTATATAGATAAAAGCGAAAAGACGACCTACTATGCCAGGTCGTCTTTTCCCATTTCCCTTATGCTATTTTACCCTCTTGCAACGCTTCTTTTAACTGTGTAAACGTCTCATTTAATTTTTCTGTCATTAGTTGCATCACTTCTTTACGATCCATCTGCGATGCTTGCTCCACTTTAATCGGATCACCAAAAATTAACTGCGCCCTTTTTCCACGAAACAAGTCTTTTAAATTATTAGGCCCAATGTATGCAGCTGGAACTAACGGAACATTAGAGCGAAGGGCAATCGTAACAGCGCCAGCTTTCAGTGAGGTCGCTTCTGCAGATCTCGTTCCGCTCGGAAAGATCCCAACAACTTTTCCTTCTTTTAATAATCTAGATGGAATTTTCAGTGTACTTGGTCCTGGATTTTCACGATCAACCGGGAAAGCATTTACATTCTTAAAAAACCAATTCCCAAATTTACTTTGAAACAATTCTTTTTTCGCCATGTAATGAATTTTCGTTGGTAAGATTCCCGTTGCTAACATTACAACATCCATCCAGCTTGTATGTGTACAAGCTACAACATACGCTCCATCTTGCGGTAATTTTTCTTTTCCATATACTTCTACTTTTCCGAAAGTTTTAAATATATATTTCAACGACCTTGTAATGAATGTATACATTCGATCTGTTCCTTTCTACAATTCAATTTTTTTATAACTGTATTTACTTTTAATTATAACACTAAGTATTAATAGTTAGTAATAAAAATAAGTGACAAATTTTAAAATGTTATCCATAATTCCTTACGAACAACGAAATCTTATCCCCCGATTCTTATGCTAGAACAAAAAAATATCCCTTAATATACATATAAAAAGAGCTGCTTGTAGGATGACAAGCAGCTCTTTTTAATTTGTTTCATACATAATTTCACCTGTTTTACTTATATCATAACCACCAATAGCACGCAGTTCATTTTGAAGTTCGGAAGACTGTAATACTTCTTTTACTGTTTCAATCAACGCATTATTTTCTTCTGTTTTTAAAATCACTAAATCATAACGTTCTTGTATAAGTGGAACAAAATCTACATTTACAATTCGCGCTACCTTTTCTGCCCCTATCCCTACATCCGCTTTTCCATTCGCTACTTGAGAAGCAACGCCAATATGGTTTGACTCTTCCCAGTCATACCCGACAATACTCTTTTTAGATATTCCATTTATGCGCAGTTGTTCATCAACAAGAACACGAATACCAGATCCTCTTTCCCTATTTACAAATTGAATGGATGCATCACATAAATCATGCAATGTCTTTATACATTTCGGATTTCCTTTTTGCACATAAAAACCGGATGTTCTTGATAATAAATTCATAACAATACAAGGTTGTCCAACTAAAATTCGTTTCACATACGGAATGTTGTATTCTCCTGTATCCCCATCGAACAAATGGAGACTCACAATATCTCCTTTTCCTTGATACATTTGAATTAAACTTGCTAAGCTCCCTTGATATGCCCTTAGTATATTAGGAGCTTTCAAATGATTTTCTAGATGTTTGGTTAACATATCTAGAGATAAATCTTGCCCGCTAATAATACAAGAATGGGATTTGTTTGTTTGATTTATTCCCTGTATAGATGATGAATCAGCTTGTATCTTCCCTGTTTTCATTTCTGTAATATATCGCTCTAAATCACTTGCATCAATACGCATTTGCCGACCAACTCGATAAGAGGGCAAATCACCTTTTTTTATTAAATCATACACTGTTAATTTCGATACTTTTAATCGTTTCGCTACCTCTTCTGTTGTGTAGGAATGATGATCCATAAACCGATTCCTCTCTTTCTGCCTTCATTGTAACAAAAATAACAGTTTTTCTTCTATTTATTTTTACTATCGTGAGAAAAATCACAACATATCTAATTATAACTATTTATAATTAAATATAATTAGTTATAATTAGAAGGGGATAAAAGAAGGGAGAAATAAAGATGAACAAGCACATATTTCGTTTTATTTGCAGTATTTTATCCGTACTACTTCTCGTAATAAGTGCCGGATGTACAAGCACAAATAAACAAGAAAAAACTACTCCTAAAGAAGAAAACATTGAACTTACCATTTCTGCTGCAGCTAGTTTACAAGACGCACTAAAAGACATTCAAACACAATATGAAAAAAAGGAACCAAATGTAAAGCTTTCATTTAACTTTGGAAGTTCCGGTGCTCTTCAACAACAAATAGAACAAGGAGCTCCTGCTGATTTATTCTTCTCTGCCGCAGAAGATAAATTCCAAACTCTTGTAAGCAAAGAAATCATTGATCAAAAAGAAGGAAAAAATCTGCTCGGCAATGAGTTAGTATTAATTGTTCCAAAAGATAGTAACATAAAAGATTTTCAAGCTTTAAAAGAAGATCAAGTGAAGAAAATTGCATTAGGTACACCTGAATCTGTTCCGGCAGGTAAATACGCAAAAGATGCTCTTACCCATTTAAACCTTTGGAACAATCTCCAAAATAAAATAGTATACACAAAAGATGTACGCCAAGTATTAACATACGTAGAAACAGGAAGTGTTGATGCAGGAATTGTTTATAAAACGGATGCCCTTATTTCTAAGAAAGTAAACATCGCTAACACGGCACCAACAAATTCACACGAACCCATCCACTATCCACTAGGCATTATAAAAGCAACGAAACATAAAAAAGAGGCAACTGCTTTTTATGAATATTTACAGTCTAAAGATGCTATAGAGATTTTTAAAAAATATGGTTTTACAGTGCTGCAGTAGTCATTATGGTATTTGATGCATTTTGGTCACCTATCATTCTTTCACTAAAAGTCGCTGCGTTTGCTACTATAATCGTGATGGTGTTCGGAACAATTATTGGACGTGTTCTAGCTCGTTCGTCAAAACGCTATAAAGTTTTATTAGAAACATTTTTCCTATTGCCAATGGTACTCCCGCCTACTGTAATTGGATTTTTTCTTATTATTATCTTTGGAAAAAACAGTCCAATTGGCCAGTGGACAGAAGCTTTGTTTCAACAGTCTATCATGTTTACATCTTGGGCTGCTGTTATCGCTTCAGCTGTGGTTGCATTTCCACTTATGTACCAATCGGCAAAAACAGGGTTTATCATTGCTAATGAACAAATTGAAGATGGAGCCAGAGACCTCGGGGCAAATGAAATACAAGTGTTCTTGCATGTAACATTACCACTTGCTTTCCCTTCTCTACTTAGCGGAATGATTTTAAGTTTTATACGCGCTCTAGGAGAATTTGGTGCAACACTTATGTTTGCCGGAAACATTCCCGGTAAAACACAAACAATTCCAACGGCTATTTATATGGCAATTGACGGAAGCAATATGTCACTTGCATGGGCACTTGTTCTCACAACTGTTGGTATGTCACTTATCTTTTTATTGCTCATTCAGCTTATAAACAAAAGAATAACATCTTACTAACAGCAGCTTTCGACAAAGCTGCTCTTTTTTTTGATTATTTCCCGCGAAATGAGATGAAAAGGCGATTTCCTTGTAGAATTATAGAAGAAAAGGAGAGATTTCATGTTTAATCAAACACTTTGTTTTATAAGAAAAGATGATGAAATATTAATGCTCAATCGACAGAAAGCACCGCTGCAAGGCCTTTGCAATCCCTTCAACATGACTTTCATCTGCTCGTATAACTTGAATCTTATTCATTCTTTCCTCTTGAATTGCACGAGCGTTCAAAGCTTACACCTCTTCTATGTTTCTAACTATACCAGACTTAATATTACAAACCACAAAAACCAATTTATTACAATTATTATACCTGTCCTTATCTTCGTAAAGTATTACAATTTTCGCATTCATAAAAATATACATTCTATTTGAATTTACTTTCTAAACAAGATACTTTCCTGTTATTATATGGAGGTGTGAAAAAAGGAATAAATGAAAACGCATAAATTATATTGAAAACGCATTTATATACTGATAGTGCTATTCTTACTTAACAGTGCTACTTCATAAATGTGGAATCACGTTTTAACAATCGGTAATCCTCTACTTCTTAAGTAGGAAATTACCGATTGTTAGAACAGAGCATATTTCATTGATATAACAAGAAAGGAGTCTTGTAATGGACATTTTATTAGCACTTCTTCCTGCATTAGCATGGGGAAATATTTTAATTGTAAGTGTAAAAATGGGCGGCGGCGCATATAGCCAAACAGTAGGTATGACTATTGGAGCTCTATTCTTCGCTACAATCATATATGCATTTACAACACCTGCATTATCTTTAACTATATTAATTGTTGGCTTTATTTCAGGGTTATTCTGGGCTTTAGGACAAGTTAATCAATTAAAAACAGTAGAAAGAATGGGTGTTTCAACAACTGTTACAATTTCAACAGGTATGCAACTTGTAGCTACTACTATCTTTGGAGTTATTGCATTTCATGAATGGGCAACAACTACTACAATTATTCTGGGAACGATTGCAATCCTTTTAATTGTAATTGGTGTTGTTTTTACTTCTTTAGATGATAAAGAAAATGCACAGCCACCTGGACAACTAAAAAAGGGAATAGTTACTCTAATTATTTCTACTTTTGGTTACCTTGTGTATGTAGTCATTATTCGTTGGTACAACGTTGATGGTTGGTCTGCTATTTTACCTCAAGCGGTTGGTATGTTCGTTGGGGCTGTTATACTAACAGCTAAACATAAACCTTTCAATAAATATGCAATTCGTAATATCTTATCTGGTTTATTATGGGGTACAGGTAACTTATTCTTATTCCTTTCTCAACCAAAAGTTGGTGTTGCAACAAGCTTCTCATTATCTCAAACAGGTATTGTGATCTCAACATTTGGTGCGATCCTCTTCTTAGGTGAAAAGAAAACAAAACGCCAAATGGTATTTATCGCACTTGGTAGTGCATTAATTATTGGCGGTGCAGTTCTTCTTGGTATGACAAAATCTTAATTATATATCCTAGTTTCGGAAATGATACTTTCTGAGACTAGGATTTTTTTTATGCGCAAGTCTTTTCTTTTTACAATTATCTTTCATCAATGTTATCGTTTTGTTACTACATTTCCTATAGGAAGGATTAAAGGGTATGCAAAAGAAACAACGAATTTTATTTATTGGTGCCGGACGTATGGCAGAAGCAATATTTACTAGTCTACTTAAGACGAGTAAAGAATATATCGAAGAAATTATTGTATCCAATCGAAGCGATACAGAAAAACTCAAGCAATTAGAGCAACGATATGGCGTATCAACTACAAATGATTGGAAACAGTACATCAAGGTTGTGGATACCATCGTTTTAGCAATGCCACCAGCTGCACATGAACAGTTATTAGCGGAATTATCTCCTCTTCTAACTCATCAGTTTGTAGTGACTGTTGCTGCTGGAATTGGCCCATCTTACTTAGAAGAAAAACTTCCTCAAGGTACACCAGTTGCCTGGATTATGCCCAATACAGCTGCGACGATTGGACAGTCTATCTCCTTATATACGATGGGACATTCCGTAAATGAAGAACAACAAGAAACACTGCAACTGCTTTTAAAAGGCATTGGTACATCACAACTTTGCACAGAAGAAGAAATTCATCAACTAACTGCTATTACTGGCAGTGCACCAGCCTTCCTTTACCACTTTGCTGAAGGTCTAATTGAAGCAACAAAAAGTTATGGAATTAATGAAGCAACAGCAAAACATCTTGTCATTCAAATGATTGCTGGTTCTGCTTCTATGCTCGAGCAAGAACAAAATCCAGCTATGCTGCGTGAACAAGTGACAACGCCAGGTGGCTCAACTGCAGAAGGTTTAAAAGTTTTATATGAGCATAATTTCTCAAAGATCATTCACCAAGCAATTGAAGCAACAAATAAAAAAGCTAGGGGGAATTAAAATGAAATTAGCGAGCCTACAAGATTGCACAACTTTACATAATGGTGTAAAAATGCCATGGTTTGGTTTAGGTGTTTTTAAAGTAGAAGACGGCTCAGAAGTTATTCATTCTGTAAAAACAGCAATTAAAAATGGCTACCGCAGCATCGATACAGCTGCTGTATACAAAAACGAAGACGGTGTTGGGCAAGCCATTCGTGAAAGCAACGTACCTCGTGAAGAACTATTTATTACTTCAAAAGTATGGAATAGCGACCAAGGTTACGAATCTACACTACAAGCATTCGAAACAAGTCTACAAAAGCTTGGCTTAGAGTACTTAGATTTATACTTAGTACATTGGCCTGTAAAAGGTAAATATAAAGAGACCTGGGGAGCATTAGAAAAGCTTTATAAAGACGGTCTTGTTCGTGCTATTGGTGTAAGTAACTTCCAAGTTCACCATTTACAAGACGTATTAGAAGATGCAGAAATTAAACCGATGATCAACCAAGTAGAATATCACCCACGCTTAACACAAGAAGAATTGCATACTTTTTGTAAGGAACATGGGATTCAATTAGAAGCTTGGTCACCATTAATGCAAGGTCAACTTCTTGATCATCCAACTTTACAAGAAATTGCAACAAAATATAATAAATCTACCGCTCAAGTAATTCTGCGTTGGGATCTGCAAAATGAAGTTGTGACAATCCCAAAATCCGTAAAAGAGAATCGCATTATTGAAAATGCAGGCATCTTTGATTTTGAATTAACTACTGAAGATATGAAAGCAATTCAATCTCTAAACGAAAATCATCGTATTGGGCCAGATCCGGATAATTTTAATTTTTAATGCCTATCTTAAAAAACTGAAAATGAAGATTTAACAAAAGAAAGTACAAAAGATGCAGTAATATAAAAAAGGTATCCCCCGAAAGGATACCTTTTTCTTTATGCTTCATTTCCTTATTGTAAAAAAACATTACTTTTTCTTACATAAAAAGATAAAAATTGGAAAACCTTTTATTGAAAACTACTAAGGAGGCATACAAAATGAAAATCTTATTTTCAATTCTTTTAGCATTCATGCTAGTACCTGCAATGACAGGATGTACAACAACAAAACAGGATACAACTACTAATAAGAAAACGACAGAAGGAACAAAAGATGCAGTAAATCAAGATTTAAAATTAAGTTTTAATGAATTCAATTTAAAGGCAACTTATCAAGATACAAAGAAAGACTACGAAACAGAATTTAAACAGAAAAAAGCAACTGACAAACCAGAAGCAAAAGTAGACGATAGTAAAACAAATGAAAGGTTGGCTGGAGATGAAGCAATGAATAAATTGGCTCCACTCTTACAACAGCTTAAATTTGATAAGGACACAAAAGACCAAGATGTCGTTAATCAAGTAGTAGATGTATTCCAACTCGATAAAGATTATCAAAAATTCGACTTAAAAGTTGTTTTTACAGATGGAACGAAAAAAGAATATAAAATGCCAAAATAAAGTGAAACTTCCATCAGTGGGAATGTTCTTCATCCCCCACTGATGGAAAGCTCTCACTAATCGGGTATTTACAGGATAAAAAGCTGACGCTCCAAGTCAGCTTTTTATTTTTCATATTCCTCACTTAACTACTTCATTTTTATATTTACATTTTCCTAGATAGGTATTTTATTATAATTCAAATATAAGATTATTTTAATATTATTCTATTAAATATCTACAATATTGCATTTGTTTTTTCCTCCTTCCTTGTTACAATAGTAGTTAGGTTGATATGAAACTAAAAAACTACTAAAGGAGTATTAGTAAAACATGTTTAAAAAAGTTACAGCAATTATTCTAGCATCTAGTATAATTTCCATTCCTATAACAGGCTTAGCTGAAACAGTAACAACTTACAATAAGGCAACTACAACAAATGAAAATACGATTTCTAAAACACAAACGGGTTGGGTTCAACAAGATGGAAAATGGTATTACTTCAACCCAGATGGTACTTTAAAAAAAGGTTGGTTACAGAATAATAATACCTGGTATTACCTGAATTCAAGCGGGGTAATGCAAACTGGATGGTTATTTGATGGTAGCGCTTGGTATTATTTAAATTCTAGTGGTGCTATGCAAACCGGGTGGCTTCTTGATAAAGGCATCTGGTATTTCTTAAACCCTAATGGAGTAATGAAAACCGGGTGGCTTCTTGATAATAGTAAATGGTACTATCTAAATTCTAACGGATCAATGAAAACCGGATGGTTATTAGACGGAGATAAGAAGTATTATCTTGACCAAAGCGGTGTACTGAAGATTGGTTGGCTTCAAATAGATAATAAATGGTATCATTTTGACAATTCAGGTGCCCTTCAAACTGGACTTGTAACAGTAAACGGAAAAACTTATTATTTCGATAATAATGGCGTAATGAAAACGGGTTGGTTACAAGAAGGTAATAACCGATATTACTTCCAAAATGACGGATCAATGAAAACGGGTTGGCTTCTTGATAATAATAAGTGGTACTACCTCAATTCTAACGGAACGATGAAAACAGGTTGGTTGCAACTAGAGAACACCTGGTACTATTTACAGAATGATGGTGTTATGCAAACCGGTTGGCTTTCGGACGGTAGCGCTTGGTATTATTTAAATTCTAGTGGAGCGATGCAAACTGGGTGGTCATTCATAAATGGAAGCTGGTATTACCTACAAAGCAACGGCGCAATGAAGACTGGATGGCTACAAGAAGGTAATACATGGTACTACTTACAGACAAATGGCATGATGCAAACTGGATTTGCTACAATCAACGGAACGACGTACTATTTTGACAACAGCGGTGCTTGGATTCCTGAAAATGATATTTCTGCTACATCATACATAAATCTTGATTTAACATACGCTTCAAATGTTACTGGAGCAGAAATTGATGCAGATATTAAAAAATATCATCCAGACAGTCCATTAATCGGTCATGGAGATGACTTTGTTGCAGCTCAAGCTAAGCATGGTGTTAATGCTCTTTATTTAGCTGCACACGCTATCTTAGAATCAGGATATGGTCAATCTGAAATTGCATATCGCAAGCATAATCTATTTGGGTTACGTGCTTATGATTCTGATCCATTTAAATATGCGAAATATTTACCAACTTTCGGTGATAGCATTTCTTATAATGCCAATTATGTAAGAGAAAAATATTTAGAAGCAAGCGGACCGTACTTCAATGGTCCAACATTACAAGGTATGAATGTAATGTATGCAACAGACCCAGAATGGTCTACTAAAATCGCACAAATTATGGAACGTATTAAACCTTTCAAAAAGCAAGATTATTTATATGCAAAAAAATTACCGAAAAACCCAAGTACCTTAAACGTGGACGCATTATCTAGTGATATTCCATATAAAGCATACCCACAAGGAACAACAGCAACTGTCAAACTACCTGCTTTCTATTACGTTGTACCATATCCATTTGATGGAGTAATTAGAAGTCAGTCTGTTACAGAAAACTATCAAGGTACATTAACAGCAGGTACACCTGTATTTGTTTATCGAGAAGATCCAAACGGATGGATCGAATTCTCTCTTACAATAACCGGAGAGAAATATTGGGCATTAAAAACTGGATTAAATATGTAAACAAAAACAGCTCTTTTAGCTTTCGTCTAAAAGAGCTGTTTTTATGCATTCACAGTTATTTCTATTAATTTCTTATAGCAATAAACTAACATTTTTTATGAAACCTTTTTCCATTCATTTCGTTATAGTATACTTCATATTTCTCTCTCGTAATTGGATCAAAATATATTTCACCTGTAAACAAATACCCATTTGGTACTTCTGTGCCATGATTATCTTGTAATCTTTTATCTTTTCTTTTAGCAACCATTAAAATAATTAAAAAAATAATTATCTGTACAGAAAAGTATATGAAAATGCCTTTCCACATACTATTCAACCTTTTCTACAATAACAGCTGTACCATATGCTACAATTTCACTCATATTATGACTAAGACTTCCAGAATCAAAACGAACCATAATAATTGCATTTGCCCCCATTGCTGCAGCATTTTCAATCATACGATCTAACGCATATTTCCTTGCATCCTCAAGCATTTCTGTATACTGTGAAATCTCTCCGCCAAATAAACCCTTGATTCCAGCCATAATATCTTTTCCTAAACCTCTTGCCCGTACTGTTAACCCAAACACAGTTCCTAACGTCTTTTTTACTTCATAACCTGGCACACTTTCCGTTGTTACAACAATCATTTTATTCAACTCCTTTAAAAATATTATTATTATCAATAATGATAATAATATATGCAAAGAATGTCAAATATTCTATTATCCCATATCAATTTTTTTACAAAAGAACGCAAAAACCCTTACCTTGATTTCCTCAAATCTCAAGGTAAGGGTTTTACTGCCGTTACATGCAAGGCAAAATAGCTTTGCTTGTAAACAAAGTTATTTCGCTCCCTGCTCTTCTTTTTTATAACGATCATAATAATTAACTGCTGTAGAAAAATGTAATTCAACATCACGAATTAACGCAGAATTTTCTTCTTTCGCTAATTGCGATAATTTTTTCATCGCCTGTTCTGTTTCATTTAAAAAACCTACATACTCCTCGTTTTCTCTTTCTTTTGATTTTGGAACCCGAATTTCTTTACGCACATTCTCAATATCTGCTAAGGTACTTTCTGTTACCTTTTGTACGTCTTCTTTAAACTTCGGAGATTTTAATGTCCCTTGAGATCCTTCTTTAGCTTCTTTCCAAATCTTCATAGCCTGATTTACTTCGTCATTAATTTTTTCCTCATATTGACTATGTACGGAATTATACACTTTCACATCTTCCGGATTGTCTTCTTTATGATTTACTTGTTCTACTTTTTCTTTCGTTTCTTTTTTTGCTTCTTTATTACTAGTACATCCTGTTAATAGTAATGCACTACTAAGCAGAATCGCACCCCAAGCTTTTTGTTTCATTTCAAACTACTCCTTTTATCCGCTGTATTTCTTCTATATATTATATCGATAATGAATAAAAAATTACATGTTTCCATTATCTTTTGTATCTATGACAATTTCTATTTCACAATATTGTCACTTTATCTACACTACTTATACTAAAAACCTATACACCTACCACCATATAACAGACTGAAACATTCTTTTTTTAGAAGTTACAAATAAGGCAGTAGTAAGGATTAAACGGGATTAGAATGCGGATATTATCGCTTTTGATAAAGGTGAAGACCATATTATAAGAATGGCCGACACACTTACAGAAGGCATTATAAAACAATTCCCAAATAAATTTTAAAAACTGATTTATTTCTTTTTAACAAGGTAAAGCCCCTTCAGAATTTTGAAGGGGCTTTACTCTCTGCTATTGTAAGTCAATACTTAAATTGCGGCTCTGTTTGCAGATAATAACCATTTCTCACATGCACTATCCAGTTAGCAAAGAATTCTCTCCATGAAACGCTATTAAAAAATGCGTCTACAGATTGTGTTTCAGAATTCCAGTCTAATATTAAAAATGGAGCATTTCCTAACTGCCAAATTCCTCTTTGAGTATCCGTACCTATTTCTCGAATTAATAATAATGGTAACCCATATTGATAACCCATCGATGGTTCGATTTGTGAAAAAGGAGTGCCTTCCCAAAATGGTGTTTGAGGTTCAAACGCTCCTACATTTGTTTTTAATCCTTGAACAAAAAATCTTTGAAAATTGACCGCTACCAATCCATAGCTAGATAATAACATTCTTCGTATACTTGTTAATGGTGTTTCAGGATATAGATCACTTCGAGGGATTGTACGAGGAAACAGAAGAGCCTGCTCAATTTCTAAAATAAGCCGATCCAAAAATTGCTGTTGCAATTGATTCAGGGTATTTACTGTACTTAAAAATACAGGAATTCGAAAAGCTTGATCCATCGCTTGTTGTAATTTTGTAGAAGTGTAGACACCTTCGTCAGCATTTATATAAGGGCTACTTGTTGCATTTTCTTCCATTAGCACCTCTCCTTTCTTTTTACTAATTACTATATGTAATTCTGGAAAGGAGGATTGGATGACTTTACCCAAAATAACGATCCATTGTATTAAACATTCTTAATAGTAAGCTCTAAACTAATTTCTAAAAAACTACCCACCTGTTATAGTGGATAGTTCTTTTTACTTAATCCTTTAGTTATTTACCTTTTATCATTGTGCTCTTCATTCCTTTTAAAACAAGCAAGCTTTTTCACTATTTATGCATTATACCGCTTCCTTCGTCTCTTTCAATACTTTCATCCCAGAAACTGCTTCTGCATATTTCTCTTCATCAAATTCGTTTTCACTCTTTGCAACAATTATTGTAGCAATCCCATTTCCAATTAAGTTTACAATGGCCCTTCCTTCACTCATGAAGCGATCGACTCCAAGAAGTAATGCTAATCCTTCTAAAGGAATAACCTTTAATGCTGCTAACGTAGACGCTAATACAATAAATCCACTTCCTGTCACACCTGCAGCCCCTTTAGACGTTAACATAAGCACTAAAATGATTGTAATTTGCTGTCCAATTGTTAAATCAATACCAAATACTTGTGCCAAAAAGACAACTGCCATTGATAAATAAATAGACGTACCATCAAGATTGAAAGAATAACCTGTTGGAATAACAAGACCAACAACAGATTTTGAACATCCATATTGCTCCATCTTATTCATCATTCTTGGCAGTACAGATTCAGAAGAACTTGTTCCTAATACGATTAATATTTCATCGCGAATAAACTTTAAATAATTCCATAAACTAAATCCATATATCTTACAAATAATATTTAAAACAACAAAAACGAATAGGAACATCGTTATATATACCGACATCATTAATTTTCCAAGTGGCACAAGCGAAGCAAGTCCAAAGTAACCGATTGTATATGCCATAGCACCAAATGCCCCGATTGGTGCAGCTTTCATTACATAACCAATAATGTTAAAGAATACATGTGAAAGTTTATCTAAGAAATCAATCACTGATTTTCCTTTTTCTCCAAGAGCCGCTAACCCTATACCAAATAAAATTGAGAAGAATAATACTTGTAAAATATCACCTTTTGCAAACGCATCAACCATATTAGAAGGAACAATATGGGTTACAAAATCAATCCAGTTAATGCCATGTCCCCCGTGTTGTGTATATTTTGATACGTCCCCTTTTGCAAGTTCATTAAAGTTAAGGCCTTCTCCTGGCTTCATAACATTTACAACAATTAAACCAACAATAAGTGCAAATGTAGTCACAACCTCAAAATAAATAAGAGCTTTTCCCCCGACCTTACCAACCTTTTTCATATCTCCCATTTTAGCAATACCGAGTACAATTGTTAAAAAAATAATCGGTGCAATTACCATTTTTACAGCATTGATAAATGTGTCACCTAACGGCTTCATTTCTTTACCAACACTTGGCCAAATTAATCCAACTAACACCCCAAGCACAATAGCTGTTAACACTTGAAAGGTTAAGTTTTTAAAAAGTCGTTTCACCTTTCTTCTCCCTCCCCTAATTTTTCTAAATTTTCTATCTGTTAGTTTCTAACATAATGATAGCGTTTACATTAAAAAGAGAGAAGTTTATGGTCATAACGAATATTTTGTTCATTTTGGTCTTATTTTTTCGTTTCATGAAACATATAACGGTTAATCGGTCTTCCAACTCCGCCATACTGAACCGCCAAATGAATAACACCGCTTTTTTCCAAATAATCTAAGTAACGACGAGCCGTCACTCTAGCTATCCCAATTGCACGTGCCACTTCTTCAGCAGAACGCGGTTCTTCTTGCTGCTTTATATACGTTACAATTTCATTTAATGTAAATTCGTTCAAACCTTTTGGTAAATTGCTCATCGTTCTCTCAGAACGCCCAGAATATAATAATAAATCCAACTGTTCCTGTGAAATAGACCCAGAATCTCTCAAACTTATTCTATATTGGCGATACTTCTCTAATGCTTGCTGAATACGATGTAACTTAAAAGGTTTAATAATGTAATCTATCGCTCCATTTTGCAGCATGAGTTTGATTGTTTCCCTATCTTTAGCAGCAGAAACAACAATGACATCCGTTTCTAATTGGTGTTGTCGAAATTCCTGCAATACCTTAATTCCATCCTTTTTAGGCATAAAGATATCTAAAATAACAAGATCTGGATTCATTTTTTTCACAAAGCCAATCCCCTCCTCACCATTACTCGCGATAGCGATTACTTGAAATCCTTTTACACTTCTTATAAACTCTTTATTTACTTCCTGAACCATTGGATCATCTTCTATTAACACTACTTTAAATTCCTCTTTACATGCCATACGATTCCGCCTCCATCTCCATTGGAAAAGTAATGATAAAAGAAGTTCCTTCATCTTGAAAAGATGAAATCCTAATTTCTCCTCTTCCCTTTTCAACAATTTGTTTTACTAGAAAAAGGCCATAACCTGTTCCGCTACGCTTATTCACAGTAAACTCTTTCTCATATACCCTAGGTAAATGCTCTTCTTTTATTCCACAGCCATTATCTTCAATTAATATCGCACACACGTCCTCTGACTGCTCAATACTAATATCAATTCTTCTATTCTCAACCTCAATCTGTTCAAATGATCCGAATGCATTTTCTATTAAATTTCCTAATAATACAACGAAATCGTGTTGATCTAATTGGTATGGAAAAGCCTCCAAATAACTATTTTGATCGATAACGACTTGAATTCCGAGCTCTTTTCCTCTACTAACTTTACTTAAAAGAAGACCTGCAACGGCATCATTTTTAATTGTCTCATTTAAAAAATTTGTTACATTTTCTTGTTCTTCCGAAGTGTTATATGCAAGTTGTAATGCCTTGTCAGCTTTACCAAGCTGAATTAAACCTGCTATTGTATGAAGCTTATTCATATGTTCATGACTTTGCACACGCAATGCCTCTACAAAATTCTTCACTCCAGTTAATTCTTCCGCAAGCTTTGTTACTTCAGTACGATCTTGGAAAATTGCTACAGCTCCAATTAATTCATTCCCCTTCTTAATAGGGATACGATTACTTAGAATAACCTTCCCGCTTACTTTTATCTCTTCATTGTATACAGCCTGATTTTTCTCCACGATTTCTGGAAGCCTTGTATCCTGTAATATTTTACGAATAGGCTGTCCTACAACATCTCCATTTACATGAAAAACTTGCTTTGCTTTCTCATTGAAAACGGTAATAATTTCTTTATTATCAATTGCGATTACACCCTCATTCATTGAATGAAAGGTCGCTGTCCTTTCTTCAAGTATTCTTTTAATTTCATATGGCTCTAACTGAAACATTTGCTTTTTTATATGGTTGGCTAGCATTAATGAACCTATCAATCCAAATATTAAAGTTAATATGACTATAAAAAGAATTTCTCCTCGTAATTCAATCATAATTCCCCAAAAGCTTGGTATTTTATTTCCCACAACGACAACACCAATTTGGTTTAAGCTTTGATCTTTAATAGGCATAAACGCCCGAATAACAGTACCTATTTCTCCCGTTGCTTTTGAAAAATAAATATGCTCTGCAAATGCTGGTTCTTCATCCGCTCCTTTTGAAGGTTTCCCGATCATTTCTTTCACGGGATGCGAATATCGAATTCGTTCCATATTCATAACTACAATATAATCTGTTTCATTAATTACTCTGATCTTTTCAATAACAGAATTTAATGTAATCCATCCATTTGCTTCTTGAAGAGCCCTCTTTACATCTGACATTTCTGCTACCGTTCGCGCTGTATTCATAGATCTAATTCTTAATTCTTTTTCTTCTTTTTGTTGAATATTTGCGATTATAATTCCTCCGCCAATCATGAGTGAAAATATAACTACTGCATAAGAAAGAATCGTTATTTTCCAACGAATCGGTAGTTTTCTCACTTTTTGCCCCCCTTCCTCTAGATGCATCTTTACGAATAGAAGTCTTCTCGGTATGCTTACAATAACAACCTCAAAAGGAGAACTAAGATGAAAAAAGCAGCTACTTTTATACTCCTTTTCATCGTCTTAATTGCAAGCGCTTTATTTATTAAATATCAGGGTTATTTTTCTCAAAATAAACTCTCATATGATGATGACCAAGAAGGATTACAAGACCAAATCGTATTTAAATTTAGCCACGTTGTAGCAGAAAACACACCGAAAGGACTTGCTGCCAACAAATTTGCTGAACTCGTTAATGAAAAATCAAATGGTAAAATAAAAATAGAGGTCTTTCCTAACGGAAGCTTATATTCTGATATAGAAGAATTTCATGCTTTAAAATCTGGACAAGTACAATTTATTGCTCCCTCTACATCAAAACTTGGAGCGTTCTCCCCTGAATGGGGCGTACTTGATTTACCATTTGCTTTTTCAAGTTATGAAGCCTTACAAGAAGGCTTAAACGGAAAAATTGGGGAACAATTACTTCAATCCTTACAAAAAGATGGAATAAAAGGGCTTGCTCACTGGTCCAACGGCTTTAAACAAATCACTTCAAATAAAGGACCCATTTATACGCCCGAAGATATAAAGGGACAATCTTTTCGTATCATGCAAAGTGATGTAATCAAATCCGAATTTGATCTATTAAAAGCTACCACATATCAAGATTCATTTAATTCTACATATCAATTAATTGAATCAAGAAAAGTTGATGGTGAAGAAAATACCATTTCAAATATCTACTCTAAAAAATTCTATAACGTTCAAAACTATTTGACAATTACTAACCATGGATATTTAGGATATGTTGTCATGATGGATCAAAAAACCTGGGACAAACAAACGGAAAAAACAAAGAAAATATTAAGGGAAGCAATGGAAGAAACAACTGCTTGGAATAATCAACAATCCATTCAAATGAACAAAGAACAACTTGAACTCATTAAACAGAACTCATCAATACAAATTCATGAATTAAACGACGAACAACGAAAAGAATGGGAAAAGGCACTATCACCTATATACGACAAACTTGCTCCTACGATTGGAGAGAATTTGGTGAAGGAATTGCAGGGATTACAGCGGAAGTACGACACACAAGTTCCGTAATAACTAGAGACTGTTACAAAATTAAAAAATAGACACATAAAGTGAAACTTCCATCAGGGGATCTTACCGCCCTTTAATGCTGGATAAAAAAATCCGTCCTTTCTTGAGATAGTTGAAGGTACTATCTCAAGAAAGAACGGATTTACTATTATGACTTGGGAACCTAAAGCATAATTATCTGTTCAAAAAGTAAAAATTAACGATTAAATGCCCATTGAATTATATATAGCGAACTTTCCGCAGTATTAAGACATTAGGAATGATTGACGTAAATCTACAGTGTTGTTAAAATTATTGTTGGAATTAATGTGAAGGAATTCACAATATTTGACCTTTAATGTGAAACTATTCACAAATATCACCCCTTAATGTGAAGGAATTCACAATATTTAACCCTTATTTCTTCAAAAAACATTTAAAAAAGGAGTTGTGCGTTATGAAAAGAATCGTAACACTGAGCACTCGTAAACTGACGGATACTATAAAACATGGTGGGTGCGGTGCATGCCAAACATCTTGCCAATCCGCTTGCAAAACGTCTTGCGGAGTTGCAAATCAGAAATGTGAAAACACAATGAATAGATAGGAAATAAGAAATGTACCGCCCAACTACTTTCCAGATGGGCGGCAATTTTTATTCTGGTATTCGCGGGCAGTAAAAGCCTCTCTAATGAAAGTTTCACTTTATAGACAAAAGGAGCTTGATTATCAAGTATGATTCATCAATATAAACTAAACGGATACAACATCGTGCTCGATACCTACAGCGGATCGGTACATGTTGTCGACGACCTCGCCTATGAAATTATCGCGCTTTATGAGACTACTCCTGTGGAAGAAATCATAACAATGATGCTAGAAAAGTACGCACATGATTCCGACATCCCCGAAAAGGACATTCGAGAAACAATCGCAGATATTGAAGAGCTAAAAAATGATGGGCAACTCTTTACTGAGGATGAATTTAAGGACCTCTCAATTGATTTGAGAAATCGTCAAACTTATGTAAAGGCTCTCTGCCTCAACGTCGCGCATACCTGTAACCTATCATGCGAATACTGCTTCGCCAGTCAAGGAAAATACAACGGAAACAGAGCAATCATGAGCTATGAGGTTGGACAAAGAGCCATCGATTACTTACTGGAAAACTCCGGTCATCACCGAAATCTCGATGTCGACTTCTTCGGTGGAGAACCACTTATGGCCTGGAAGATCGTCAAGCAAGTTGTGGCTTACGCCAGAAGCAAAGAAAAAGAGTACAAAAAGACTTTTCGCTTCACCTTCACTACAAATGGTATGTTGCTGAACGATGAGATCACCGATTTCTTGAATGAGGAAATGTATAATGTCGTATTGAGCCTTGATGGAAGAAAAGAGGTCCATGATCATCTTCGCAAAACAGTCACTGGAAAAGGAAGCTATGATTATATCGTTCCTAAATTCCAAGAATTCGTCAAAAAGCGTGGAAACAAAGAATACTCTATACGTGGAACCTACACCCATAACAATGTGGACTTCACCAATGATATTTTTCATATCGCAAACCTTGGTTTCGACAAACTCTCGATGGAACCGGTCATCTGTGATCCAAAAGAACCATATGCACTCACTGAGAAAGACCTCCCAGTGATTTATAACCAGTACGAAATTCTCGCCAAGGAAATGCTGGAGCGCGCGGAAAAAGGTAATGGCTTTACCTTCTACCATTACATGCTTGATCTCTCAGAAGGTCCTTGCATTCAAAAAAGAATTTCCGGCTGCGGTTCAGGAACGGAATATCTCGCTGTTACACCATGGGGCGAGCTCTTCCCTTGCCACCAATTCGTCGGAGATGAAGAATACAGCATGGGAAACATCTGGGATGGAATCACAAAACCAGAGACGCAATGCCAATTTAAAGAGAGCAACTGCTACTCGAAGCCAGAATGCCAAGACTGCTGGGCGAAACTTTACTGCAGCGGCGGTTGCCCCGCCAACGCGCTGCACGCAACCGGTTCCCTCAATGGAATCTACGATTTCAGTTGTGACATCTTCCGTAAGAGAGTTGAATGTTCCATGATGGTTAAAGTAGCTGAATCCATCAGAGCTATGGAACACGGTGAACAGGCCATAGCTGAATAAACATAAAGGTGCAAAAAGAGACTGGACATAAATCAGAAAAAAATCTGGTTTATGCTCAGCTTTTTTGAAAATATTTCAATGCCTTTGTTTAAATTTAATGATATATCCATCCTTAGAACAGCTTAAATCTATCTTTAAAAACAAGAATGATAAAAACACTTTTTCGGCCTATAACTTTTTTAACGGCCAGAAGTATCATGAATTTTGTCCGTTTTTGATTCACTTAAACTTCCCCCTTACATCTTTCTATAAGCCGTTTAATCCAACACACTGAGAAGAAACTAAAAAGGTTGTGGTAAAATAAAAAAACTTTATCAGTTTATATTCCATATAAGGAGGCAGTGTATTCTTGAACCTAGTTAATGATCATATTAAAAAAGGTTTAAAAATTTTGTTTGTCGGCTTTAATCCCAGCATTCGCTCAAGTGAAACAGGGCATCACTTCGCCAATCCTAATAATCGTTTTTGGAGAATTCTCCATGAAGCGGGACTAACACCGAGAAAATATGATGCTTCGGAAGACTATAAATTATTGGATTTGGATATGGGCCTTACAAACATAGTAGCAAGACCAACTAAAGCAGCAGATGAGATTACCAAGGAAGAGTATAAAGAGGGAAAAGAAATTCTAAAGCAGAAAATTACACAGTTAAAGCCAGAAGTAGTCTGTTTTGTTGGAAAAGGTGTCTATCAAGAGTATAGCGGCTGGAAGATAGCTCCCTGGGGACAGCAGCCTGAATCAGTCATACCTGGAACAATTGATTTTGTCGCCCCCTCCTCAAGCGGATTAGTAAGAATGAGGCTCGAAGAAATTGTTAAGATTTATAAGCAGCTGACTAAATTAGTATGCAAGTAAGACAGCGGTAGGTATTTGGTATCGTCGTTTTTTGGCAATAAAGTGCAACTTTCATCAGAGGGGGATTTTTCATCCCCCACCTATCTTCTTTGTTTTTCTTTAAATCTTGAAGTGAAGGTCTTGCTGTACGCTAAAGCGGGTCTGGTTCCTATGACAACAGTGGCATCCAGTTCATTAGAACAGGCCACCTGCGGTATCAACCCATTATGAGCGAAGATCTCGACGGTTTGCTTCGCCTGCCGTTCACTAGTCTCGACCAGCAAATGGCCGCTAGGTGCCAGCCAATCTGGCGCCGCAGCCGCCACTCGTCGCTGAACATCAAGTCCGTCCGCCCCCCCATCGAGCGCTACATATGCTTCATGTATGCGAGCCTCTGGGGGTAACAACCCAATTGCCTCGGTAGGTACGTAAGGTGCATTAACAACCAAGACGTCAACGCGGCCCCTTAGTGTGGCGGGTAGTGGCTCGTAGAGGTCACCTTCGTACACATGACCACCAACGGTAGTGACGTTACGCAATGCGCACCGTACCGCGGCTGGGTCAATGTCAGAAGCGTGTAACTCAATCCCGGCCTGTACTGAGGCCAGAGCAGCCCCCAACGCACCCGAGCCGCAGCACAGGTCAACCACGACCGCTCCTTGTCTGGTAAGGGCGGCAGCCTGGCGGACGAGAAACTCAGTGCGGTTCCGGGGCACGAATACTCCCGGGTCTACCTCTATTCGCAGACCACAGAACTCCGCCCAACCAATGACGTGCTCGAGAGGCAAGCCAGCCACTCGTCGGTCCACCATGGCGGCGAGATCGTCCGGCGTCTTGGCCGCGGAAATAAGCAACCGGGCCTCATCTTCGGCAAAAACACAACCAGCGGCGCGAAGCATAGTTACGATACTTGTACAAATGTTATCTACATGAAAACTACCACAATTGACTTTCTCGAAGCTTAAAGATGCTTTCCTTGAGTCCATAAATTCCCCTCATTCCCCTCTTCCTAATCTATCCGTTAGCTTAGTAAATTAAATTGCAGCTCAATTTAACCTTTTTTCAGTCTACAACTTTATTTTCATCGGACACTTGGAACTGAAATTTCCCTTAGTACACTTTATAAAAAAACACACCAAAAGAGATGTCATCATGATTGATATATCTTTTGGTGTGTTTTTAAATGACTTTATTATCACTCAACATTAAAACGACTAAAATTCATTTTGATGTTTGTTTCTCCTAGAATTTTGTGATTTACTTTTTTTCCATAACTGCAAAATAATTGTTTTCATTATCAGCAAAGTTAAATACTCTACCAGAAGGCATACTTACAATTTCTCCGACTGTGATTTCTAATACCTTTGGGACGTGAAGCCCACGTGAATAAGCGTATTCTTGTTTCTTTGCCGCGTATAAAGATTCTGTATTTGGAAAGTGTTTTTTAAACACTTTCACAATTTTATTATCACAAAGATATATCTTTGCTGTATTCTATATAGCTATTGGATTACCTAGGTTCAATTATTTTCTCTCCTTAAAATAATGTCCTGTACTTTACCTAATAAATTCAATGTAATTATAGTGAAACCCTTTTGCTGCTAAACTACCCCTTTAATTAAATAAAAAAGATCCTGTAAAACAGGATCTAAGCAAGCTTTAGAACATCGTAACATTTTTTAAAACGTCGCGACTTTATGCAAATGTTACTTTAAAATAACGTTTGTTCAAAATACGTTCTTAAAATATTCTATTGGATCATTCTTTTATAAAAAAGTTTGATCCTTTTTGTAATCTTTCCCCCATTAAAACGCTCGATTGCGGAAAAGCAACAATATTATTAAAGGTGCTCTGAAACTTCCCTCTTAAATATCTATATTAATAATCTTTCAGTTCAATCTCATTGGAAGCTTTCACTATCATTTTCGTAATCATCTTAAACATTGCGCCCATAAGGATGGGTACACGCAACATTAAATTGCGAAGAAAGATTTTGGATTTTGAGCTTTCGATCATGCCTCCAGCTGCTGTTAGCCCTATTTTTTGATTTTTCTCAACAAAATTTCTCATCTCTTTTTCATAGGCAACAAAGGCACGATCGTAATTGCCATGCGCAGCTTTCAATTCACCAGCTAGTACATAAGCTCCGACAAGTGCGAGGCTAGAACCTTGACCCGAAAGTGGTGATGGACCATACGCCGCATCACCTACCAATGTAATCCGCCCCTTTGACCATGTCGGCATATGAATCTGGCAAATCTCATCAAAGTAAAAGTCTGTCGCCTCTTTCATAGTTTTGAGTAGATGTGGAGTTTCCCAACCCGTATGATCTTGGAAAGCATTGTCTACAAGTTTCTTTTGGGCTTCCACATCATAGCGATCGTACTTCAATGCCTCTGATTTGAACACGAACATACCCTTTGCTTCAGTATTATCACGGGCACTATACATACCTACAGTTTTGCCTGGCATCGTATAAAGCAACTGGTGGTGGTCGAGGTTAAGGTAATTCTCAAGGGTAAAAATCGAGATATAACAGCCAAGAGTACGTTTAAATTGTTCTTTGTCACCAAAAATTAAGGTGCGCACATTGGAATGGAGCCCGTCCGCACCGATGACCAGATCGAATGTTTGCGGCTTGCTACGAATAAATTGGACTTCTGCACCTGCTTCAGTCTCATGTATAGCGGTAATCGAATCGTCCCAAATATATTCGACCGTATTCTTGGTCAAGTCGTACAAAATACTACTAAGGTCCTCGCGCATGATTTCGATATCCAGCCCCTGCTGATTCCCCATACTCGCTTCGCTTATTTTACCTTCGGTTTTGCCTTTGCTATTCACGAAGTAAACACCAGTCATGTGCGTGTCAGCTGCACGAACTTGATCGAGTATCCCCATCCGCTTAAGCACCGTAATGGCTACACCACGAATATCAACACCATATCCACCTGGGCGCAATGCGGGCGCACGTTCTACTACAGTCACGTCGAAGCCGTAGCGGTGAAGCCAGTAAGCTAATGCCGGCCCAGCAATGCTCGCACCGGAAATAAGGATGCGCATCGTTTGTTCACTCCTATCCTAATTAAAGTCATACAACATATCCACAGTATATTCACGGCCTATTTTATATATGTAACGCAGTAAAATAATAGAAATCTAATTATTTAACAAAACGACCGAATATGAAATTTTGAATAAACTATTCAAAATTTCATATTCGGACAACATTTTAAACAATGAAGAGCTTACAAAATTCAAGCATGACGCGAATTGTATAATTGGTATGGTACTTGCAATAGAGGAGAGTGAATGAAATTGTTTAAAAAAGACTGAATTTTCAGCATTCAAAAGAAAGGAGGGAAACAAGCTAGGATACAGGAAAATCGAAAGGGGGCTTTTTATGCAAACAAAAATCAAGCAGGAAACGAATAACATGCAGCAATATCACTACAAGCAAGAATTACAGAGGTCTTTAAAGTTTTTTAGCTCTTTTGCAGTCGCATTTTCATTTATGTCCATCACAACGGGTATTTTCACAAATTTTGGTTTTGTTTTAAACAATGCGGGGCCCGCAGGTATTTGGACGTGGCCAATTGTATTAGCAGGTCACTTGCTTGTCGCTCTTGTTATTGCCGAATTGGCAGGAAGAATGCCGCTCAGCGGCTACTCGTACCAATGGGTGACGCGTCTAGCAAATCAAGGATTAGGGTGGTTTTCCGGCTGGCTCGGATTTTGCTTTTTTGTCATTGTCATTCCTGCCGTCGATTTCGGCCTGGCTCCACTCATTGCTGATGTATTCGGCTGGAATATCGTGGGGAAAACCCTTTTGTATATTGCACTCGCAACCCTACTGCTACAGGCTGCCCTCAACATTTTTGGCGTAAAACTGGCTTCTCGTCTCAATGACATTGCAGTATATACCGAAGTGATCGGTATGGTGGGCATTCTTGTTATTCTTGCTGTTGTTGCGCTATTCACAACTCCAAATTGGGATATGCTAACAAATATTGGCGCGCAGAAAAGCGGCACGTACCTTGGCGGCTTTGTGATTGCTATGTTAATGGGATCGTGGACCATGGTTGGCTTTGAAGCGGCGGCGAATCTTTCGGAAGAAACAATTGACGCAAGTAAAAATGTACCACGTGCTGTATTTTTCGCGTTACTGATTGGTGGTATCATTGGGTTTGCTTTTCTTTTTACTGTTACAATTTCCATCACAGATTTAGCCGATGTGACAGCTTCTGCCAACCCGCTTCCACTTATTATTAAAACAAAGCTCGGCCAATTCATCGGCACTTTGTTTATGCTTCTTGTTATCATTTCCATTTTTGCATGTGGATTAATCGGAATGGCTTCCGCTTCCCGTGTCATTTATGCAATGGCGCGGGACGATGTATTTTTTGCTTCACGTTATTTTAAAAAGGTGAACCCAGGAACATCCGTACCGGTAAATGCGATTTTGCTTGTATTAGTTCTTGATATTATAGCGATCCTATTCTCTGATTCTTTAACTTTACTAGTCGGATCAACATCTGTTGTTCTTACCGCTTTATACTTCATAACAGTTTTAGCTTACTATTTGCGTAGAAAAGATTTGCCTGACGCGGAGACGTTCAATTTAGGGAAATGGAGAGCCCCTGTCACGTATGGCGCTTTAATATGGCTCGTGTTCGAAATGGGAGTATTGACTATCCCTGATATGTTTCATGGAGTGGCAATTGTAGGCGGAACACTATTTGCAACGGGAGCTCTTGTATATTTTGTGTTATTCCGAAGCAAGATTAAAGCAGGAAAAATCGGGATTCAAAATACAAGCATCGATGAAGGACACTCGTAAGCAATCCCTCGTTACTGAAGTGAACCCTGAAAATGGACAAACATCAAAACACTGAAATTACCTGTTCGCTATATTCTTTAGTGGACAGGTAGTTTCATTTTTCTTGAATTTGCACAGAATTAATTGTAGTAATTAAGGGTTTATCCCAGATTTAAGTTTCGGTTTTATAAAAAAGTTTGATCATTTTCTATCAATAATGTTCTGCAATCGTTCTATTTTGGTCTAAATGATAACCCATTTGTCTGCAAAGCAGTCTTAAGTTTAGGTAAAGAGCTTGGTCCCATACCATGAAATTGCAAAATCTCGTCTTCACTAAAGTTTGATAGCTGTTGTAAAGAAGATATTCCATTGTTTTCTAATGCTCGTCTGGCTGGTGCTGATAGTAATGAAAGAAATCCGTTGTCAGGTTTCCGTTCTTTCTCACAAATCGGGCAGGTGGGACAATCGCTACTTTTATAGTATTTGTGCCCTTTGCTGCAAGTTCTTAAATTTCTCTTTGAAGTTGTCATTTTTGATGTCTCCTTTTCCTAAGAACTGGGGTAGTATTTTGACGGGCGTTCGCATACGGCTACTATTGAGCTGTTGGCGCCTTAATTGAGTTGCAAAAACGCATGACATTTTTTCGTGTCATGCGTTTTTTGATAAGGCGTGATGTATTATTTTCGCCAAAAATTCGTATATTCTGCTTTATCCTGAATATTAAATTCAATCATTTTCTCAAACAATTCGTAATTTACCGGCTCACTCCACGGAATTCGAAACAAGCCTTTGGTAGCGCTGTACCCAGCTTGTACAATGTCATCAGCAAAGTGCGCAATGCCTACTTCTTCGGGTGAAACGCTCAAATGATGCTTCGCTGTGGAAAAGCCGATAATAAATGTGCCATGATCGGTAAACATTGGCGTATTCCACTTGATTTGCGGTTCCAAATTTGGGAATTTATTAGCAACCCACGCCAAAATTTCCTCTGTTCGGCCCTGGTGGTCGGGGTTATCGATACCTGCTAAATATTTTAAAAAAACTTCCATGTCACTCTCTCCTAAAATAGAAAATTATTTTTGAACGATGTAATTTTTCATGCCAATACGCCATGACATCAATTCCACCATTTGCAACCTCATCCGTATCTTTGACAGGATACTTAGACACTCGGTTTATAATCTAACCTCATTGTGTGTATATATAATAAGGTTGTTTAATTTTGCTCTTAAAGATGCAGCAATTACCTACCGATAGATTTGATAGATGGTATTAAACGACTTTATTATTTTTTTAACAACTTTATTGTCACTGCGCACCAATTTCTATTCCTCGTCCTTCTTTAATCCACTTATCAACTTTAGATGTTCTCGTTCTTTTAGACATAAAAAAACACCCCGTTAGATAATCATATCCAGCGGGGTGAAACGGTGCAACTTTTTAAAAACAGTTAATCTTTATTTCAAAGCCACAAATATCTATCAAATTACCAAACTCTTACTCAACAGTAACTGACTTAGCTAAGTTACGTGGTTTATCAACGTCACACTCACGGTGAAGCGCTGCATAGTATGCAATTAACTGTAATGGAATAACTGCTACAAGCGGTGCTAGTGCTTCGTGTACAGTTGGTACGATGAAGCGGTCGCCTTCCATTTCTAAGCCTTTCATTGTGATGATGCAAGGGTTTGCTCCGCGTGCTACTACTTCTTTTACGTTACCACGAATACCTAAGTTTACGTGCTCTTGTGTAGCAAGTGCGATAACTGGTGTACCTTTTTCAATTAGCGCGATTGTGCCATGTTTTAACTCTCCGCCAGCAAAGCCTTCTGCTTGGATGTAAGAGATTTCTTTTAGCTTTAATGCGCCCTCTAAACCAACATAGAAGTCAACGCCGCGGCCAATGAAGAAACAGTTGCGTGTTGTTGCTAAGTATTCTTTTGCAATTGCATCCATTTCATCTTTTTGATTGCAAAGTACTTCCATTGCGTTTGCAACAAGACCAAGTTCTTGGATTAAATCAAAATCAACTGCTAGGCCTTTTGCTTTTGTAATATCAGCTGCTAAAATCGCTAGTACTGCAAGCTGTGCTGTATATGCTTTTGTAGAAGCTACTGCGATTTCTGGGCCAGCATGTAATGGTAATGTGTAATCAGCTTCACGAGACAGTGTAGAACCTGGCACGTTTGTAATTGTTAATGCCTTATGTCCCATTTCATTTGTTTGCACAAGTACTGCACGGCTATCTGCAGTCTCACCACTTTGTGAAATGTAAATAAAGAATGGTTTTTCTGTTAATAATGGCATGTTGTAAGAAAATTCACTTGCTACATGTACTTCTACTGGTACTTTTGCAAAACTCTCAATGAATTGTTTTCCAACAAGACCTGCATGATAACTTGTTCCACATGCGATGATATAGATACGATCACTTTCTAAAATCGCATCACGAATCTCTTGATCTAGTTCGATTTCGCCATCTTCATTTTGGTACTTTTGAATAATGTTACGAATTACAAGTGGCTGTTCATCAATTTCTTTTAGCATGAAATGAGGATATGTTCCTTTTTCAATGTCACTTGCATCTAATTCTGCTGTAAATGGTGCACGATCAATCGTTTCACCTTGTAAGTTTTGAATTGTAATCTTTTCTTTTGTTACAAGAACCATTTCTTTATCCATTAACTCGATAAATTGATCTGTAACTTGTAGCATTGCCATTGCATCACTTGCAACAACATTAAAGTTATCTCCAGTTCCCACTAATAGCGGGCTTTTGTTTTTAGCAACATAAATCATGTCTGGGTTTTCTGCATCAAGTAATGCCAATGCATATGAACCATGTAATAGTGTTAACGTTTTACGGAATGCTTCTTCTACCGTCAAACCTGTTTTCACTTGTTTTTCCATAAGCTGAACGATTATTTCTGTATCTGTTTCACTTACAAAGTTCACATCTTGAAGATATTCATTCTTTAATAGCTCATAGTTTTCAATTACACCGTTATGCACAAGGGTAAAGCGCTCTGAAGCACTTTGATGTGGATGTGCGTTAACCTGACTTGGTACACCATGAGTTGCCCAACGTGTATGACCGATTCCCACGTTTGCTGCAACATTTTCATCCACGATTTCGCGAAGCTTTGCAATACGACCTTTTTCTTTAAATACAACAACACCATTTGTTGCTTGTACTGCAATACCAGCTGAATCATATCCACGGTATTCTAGCTTCTCTAAACCTTTTAATAAAATTTCCTTTGCATCCTGTTCACCAATAAATCCTACGATTCCACACATGTTTTGTCGCCGTTACAATATGCTTATGCTTTCTCATAAACATATAACGACATATTCCGATCTTATTTTTTTACACATACAAAAACGGATTTTACATATCGCTAGCTTTGTAAGCTTGTAACGGCTTTCACCTTCCTCTCATTTTGGTTTCAGTCCGTATACTTCATACTGCTAGTGTAATCCGTTCCTCTTCTCTCATCACACTTTCACCTTTGTCCATTAAGTCACCTTAATGCTTTAAGTAAAAGTTTTCGGTTGTGATGAACAACCGGGAGCCATCCGCCGAAATCTCGATAAACTCCTCCTCGTCAACTACACCTTAGGTAGTTCTGGCGCTTCTTACTTCAATCTATTTTGCAGAGAAAAAGAACAAAATCATCTTATAACAAATGGAATAAAGCGTCAATGAAATTTTTTCATTGCAGATAAAAATTATATGCAAAAGGAGCACGAAGTGTGCTCCTTTTTATTATAAAATCTCGCTGTTATTCAGCTCCAACTTCTGCTTTTACAACTTCTACAATACGATTTACATATTGATTACAAAGCTCTTGTGTTGGCGCTTCTGCCATGACACGAATTAGCGGCTCTGTACCAGAAGGACGAACAAGAATACGGCCATCGCCATTCATCTCTTCTTCTACAATATGAATAATTTCTTTAATTTTTTCATTTTCTAATGCTTGTTTTTTGTCTGTTACACGAACATTCACAAGTAATTGCGGGAATTTTGTCATTTCACTTGCAAGCTCAGATAATGATTTTTTCGTCATTTTCATAATGTTTACAAGTTGAAGTGCGCTTAACATTCCATCACCAGTTGTAATGTAATCTAAGAAAATAATATGACCAGATTGTTCACCGCCAAGGTTATAGCCACCACGTTTCATTTCTTCCATTACGTAGCGGTCACCAACAGCTGTTTGATCACTTGTAATACCATTTGCTTCTAAAGCTTTATAAAAGCCTAGATTACTCATGACCGTTGAAACAACTGTATTATGTTTTAATTTTCCAGATTCACTCATATACTTCGCACAAATGTACATAATTTGATCGCCATCTACAATATTTCCTTTTTCGTCAACAGCAATTAAACGGTCACCATCTCCGTCAAACGCTAGACCGATATCAGCACCTTTTTCTTTCACAAACTCTGCTAATACTTCTGGGTGCGTAGAACCTACGCCCTCGTTAATATTCATACCATTTGGCGCTGTTCCCATTGTGGAAATATCCGCTTCTAAATCAGCAAATAAATACGGTGCTAAAGAAGATGTCGCACCGTGCGCACAATCTAATGCGATATGTAAGCCCGCAAAATCTTCATCCACAGTTTGTTTAATGTATTGTAAATATTTTTGTCCGCCCTCAAAGTAGTCGTTTACTTGACCTAATGCTGTCCCCACAGGACGTGGAAGCTCGTCTACTTCTTTATCTAATAATGCTTCGATTTCTTCCTCTTGTTCGTCTGTTAATTTAAAGCCGTCTGGGCCAAAGAACTTAATTCCATTATCCTGTACAGGGTTATGAGATGCAGAAATCATT
Organism: Bacillus sp. CGMCC 1.60114; assembly: GCF_042676365.1. NCBI lineage: Bacteria > Bacillati > Bacillota > Bacilli > Caryophanales > Bacillaceae > Bacillus > Bacillus sp. CGMCC 1.60114. The sequence goes on along the minus strand of NZ_JBHTHG010000073.1, from coordinate 6,032 downwards.
ACACCAGCTTGCGCATCTAACGCTTTCGTTAAATAGGCAACCCCAGGAGTAGAAATGACACCAAGGCGCATTACTTCCGCTCCAATTGATAATAATCCAGCTACTAAAGCACCTTCTAACATATGACCAGACACACGTGTATCACGACCAATAATGACTTTTGGACGCTCTGTATTCTTTGTTAATACGTAGCCACCAAATCGGCCAATTTTAAATGCTAATTCAGGCGTTAATTCTTTATTCGCAATACCGCGTACGCCGTCAGTACCAAAATATTTTCCCATTACTATTCGCTCCTTCTTTCTTGCTCATTTCCTTTATCCGGCTTCTGCTCCGGCTGACCTTGTACTTCTTTTCCCGCTTCTTCTTTCTTCTTTGCAAGTTCTACCTTCGCATTTTTTTGTTTTAATTCTAATGTGACATTATCGGGACCAGTAATTTGAATTGGAACATCCTGTGTTCCTACATCCATATTTCCTAAATTAATTGATGCTTTAATCTGTGCTGCATCTACTTTTTCTACAACACTTGCATCCCCAAAAATATCAACACTGATTTTTTCATTTGCCGGGTCTAAAAGTTTCATTGTTAATAAATCCGATAATCCATTTACCTGCAAAGGAATACCGTCTATTGTTTTGCTCTGTTGCTTTTGTACTTCAACTGTTACCTTTACTTGGCTAGGTTCTGCTTTTGTAACACCCTTAGGTAAAGAAACAGAGGCATCGAAGGTTGTAGACTCTGTAATTTTACTTAAGTCTACTTCGACGCCATCAAGAGATGTAATATTATCAAGTACTTCTTTTGAACCATAAATCTTTACTTCACTTGGTTCAACTTTTATTTTCGTTACAGTTATACCCTCTTGTAAGCTCCCTTTTTTCGTTACACCTAAGGAAACTGTTTTTTCAGGTGATGAAACTGGTATAGTGACATTGACAGTAGAAGAACCTGTTTTCAAATCCAAACGATTCCCATCTTTATCATACAATACAATTTTCGCTTCTTTTGTGACCGTTTTATTAACACCCTTCAAATCAACATACGCTCGCACAAGTGCAATTCGCGAAAGCTCTTCCTCTGTACCGGCTACTTCAACAGTATTAGGCTTTACAGTAGGTTTGTCTACAACCGTTCCTGCCTGTAGTTGATTCTCATTTAAATACTTCACTTCTACAGGAAAAGATTTTACTTCTTTCTTTTGAATTGTAACTTTTATTTTCGCTGGCTGAACCTTCAAATGCAAATTGCTCGGAACTCCACTATATTTTAAAGGAATCTCGTATGTCCCCGGTGTATACCCTCGCAAATTGACAAACACCTCATACTGTCGTTTCACTTTAGCTGCAGCTACAACATTATTTTGGCCTTCAAGGGTAACTGTTACATTTTCTGGAATACCACTTACAATATACTTATCCTCGTCATAGTAAGCAGATACCGGAACTCCTGATATTGTTTCTGTTGTATCTCCTACCGGAAAAGGCGATGGATTAAAATTACCTGATACATTTTTATCTAGGTTTGTTGACATGTAGAGCATAATTGCCAACAATAATGAAATTCCCCGTAAAAACCAATGGTTATCCATTAACTTATCCATGACGTTTTCTCCTCCAATTCCATAAAGATGAAGAAGATTCTTTTATATTTCCACTTAGCTCTTTCATAAGCATTTCCCTTAATTGTTCACTTTTCAAATCACGATGTAATTCACCATTTTTTGTTAAAGAAATTTGCCCAGTTTCTTCTGATACAACTATTGTCAAACTGTCTGTTACTTCACTTACTCCCATTGCTGCCCGGTGACGCGTTCCTAATTCTTTAGAAATAAACGGGCTTTCTGATAATGGTAAGTAACAAGCAGCTGCTTTAATAGTATTTCCTTGCATAATGACTGCTCCGTCATGAAGCGGTGTGTTCGGTATAAAGATATTAATTAATAGCTCTGATGAAATATTTGCATTCAGTGGGATTCCTGTTTCAATGTAATCCCCCATACCAGTCTCTCTAGCCATTGTAATAAGCGCACCAATGCGACGTTTTCCCATATATTCTGTTGCCTTTACAACAGCATTAACGACAGACTCCTGTTCATCTTCCTCTTGATTACTTCCACGTGAAAATAAACTTCCTCGTCCAAGCTGCTCAAGGGCACGTCTTAACTCTGGTTGAAAAATGATAATAATCGCTAAAAATCCCCAAGTTAATGCTTGATCCATAAGCCATTGCAATGTATGCAATTCAAAAACATAACTTAAAATGCGAACAATAATAATTACCGTAATCCCTTTCAAAAGTTGTACAGCTTTTGTACCGCGGATTACAAGAATTAATTTATATATAACAAACCATACAAGGGCGATATCTACTATACTGCTGAGATATTTCAAAAAAACATTCATATCTCCAAAAGGCATTCTGACCCTTCCTCCATCTATATGTAATTTACAACAACTAGTTAATTATAACATACATTATATGAACCACAATTTCAAACCTCCTTCCTAAACCTGACATACAATCGTTAGATATCAGACTTCAAAAAGGGGTTATTAACATAATTTGTTGCTATACCTCTATTTTAAAATAAAAAAAGCAGCTTTTCAGCTGCTTTTTAAAATTATTTCAACTTTTCACCAAATAAAGATCCCATTAATGCAACGGCTGCAATTGCAGTTTTATTTTTCTCATCTAAAATTGGATTTACTTCCACAAACTCAGCAGATGTAATAATACCTGATTCAGCAAGCATTTCCATTGCCAAGTGGCTTTCACGATATGATAATCCCCCCATAACTGGCGTACCCACGCCAGGTGCGTCATGTGGATCAAGACCGTCTAAATCTAAAGATAAATGTACGCCATCTGTATGTGATAAGTATGCAATTGTTTCTTCCATAACTGCCGTCATTCCCATACGATCAATTTCATGCATAGTGAAAACTTTAATACCCTCTTTTTGAATAAGTTCTTTCTCCCCATCATCTAAAGAACGAGCACCAATGATAACCACATTTTCTTTTTTCACTTTCGGATACTCACCGTATAAATTAACAAGTGATGGATGACCATGTCCTAAGCTTGCAGCTAATGACATACCATGAATATTACCAGATGGAGAAGTTTCTTCTGTATTTAAATCTCCATGCGCATCATACCAAATAACACCAAGATTTTTATAATGTTTGGCAACTCCAGCAAGTGTTCCAATTGCAATGCTATGATCACCGCCCAGTACAAGCGGGAAACTTTTTTTCTCAATAATATTATCAACTTTACTTGCTAGTTCGTGACATACTTTTACAACTTGTTCAAGATTTTTTAACTTTTCATTTTCATTTATTTGAACTTCTCTTTCAATACATATATCCCCTAAATCTTCAACGTTATATCCTATATTTTGAATTCTTTCAACAACTCCAGCATAACGAATTGCACTCGCTCCCATATCAACACCGCGGCGCGTTTGTCCTAAATCCATTGGTACTCCCACAATTGAAACTTCTTTCTTCATAGATGATCTCCCCCTTTTATGCTTTCACTAAATATTTTAAATCTTTTCTATTATCTGACTCAACTCAACATTTTTTTGTATTTATATACACTTAATACAATGTAAAGGAGCGTTAAAAGTAGATTTTCCGGTTAAAGTATGCATAAAAAAAAACATCTCTTACGAATAGAGATGTTTTTGTAATCCAAGTTTCCATACAGCTGCAATATTTCGTGCTGTTATACAAATATTTTCTTTTCCCATTTCATATGCTTCTTCTAATGTCATTACCCCTGAAACAATGCTAAATACCGCATCAATACCTTCTTCATAAATAGGAGTATGATTCGAATGAACAGCTCCAGCAATTGCAATAACGGGAAGATTATGCTCTTTAGCACGTTTTGCCACTCCTATAGGTGCTTTCCCATACACTGTCTGTGCATCAATTCGCCCTTCTCCCGTAATCACTAAATCCGCATCTTTCAAATGAGCATTAAAATTCGTGTAATCAAGTACAATATCAATACCTTTTCTAAGGGCACCATGTAAAAAGGCAAGGATAGCTGCTCCAAGCCCACCAGCAGCTCCAGCTCCCGGAATGAATTCAACATCAATATCAAGAATTTGTTTGATTAATTGAGCATAATGCTTCAAATTACAATCTAACCGCCCTATCATCTCGTCTGTGGCACCTTTTTGTCTTCCAAATACAAACGATGCTCCTGTTCTTCCTGTTAACGGATTCTCAACGTCACAAGCTGCTTCAATTTTAACCTTCTTTAAACGAGAATCTAACTGTGACATATCAAAAGAAGTAATATATTCTAAATTCCCACCATTCGGCTCTATAACGCGATTATTGCTATCAAAAAAACATACACCTAAAGCAGATAACATTCCTGCCCCTCCATCATTTGTAGCACTTCCCCCAAGTCCTAAAACAATACGATGAACTCCTTGTTCTAGCGCGTGTAAAATAAGTTCTCCTGTACCTCTTGTTGTCGTTAAGAGTGGATTCCTTTTTTCAAGTGGAACATGGTGTAAACCAGAGGCAGCTGCCATTTCAATAAAAGCAGTCCGTTTATCTGAGGAGAGACCATAAAATCCTTCTACTAAATCCCCTAATGGACCTGTGACAGGAACATTCACGACTTTTCCCTGTGTTGCATCAACAAGAGCTTGTACCGTCCCTTCTCCGCCATCTGCAATGGGAATTTTTACATATTCTTCCTCTGGATATATAGAGCGAAATCCTTTCTCTATTGCTTTACATACTTCTAATGCAGTTAAGCTTTCTTTATAGGAATCAGATGCAATGATAATCTTCACATGAAACAACTCCCTTTTACTGTATGAAAAACCATTAAACATTTTACAAGATATATCTCACTCTAATTTATCGAAAAATTGACAAGAAAGCTCTATCTTCAAAATGAGTAAGATAGCGGAATAGAGTAAAACTTCCATCAGTGGGGGTTTTCTTCATCCTCCACCTAGCTTCTTCGATTCTCCCTCAATCTTGAGGTGGGGGTCTTACTGCCCGCAAATAGCGAGATAAACAAAAAAGCTTGAAATCCTATATTGGACTTCAAGCTTTTCTTTTATGTGTATGGAGCCTAGCGGGATCGAACCGCTGACCTCCTGCGTGCAAGGCAGGCGCTCTCCCAGCTGAGCTAAGGCCCCAAGTTGAAGCGGAAGACGGGATTCGAACCCGCGACCCCAACCTTGGCAAGGTTGTATTCTACCACTGAACTACTTCCGCAAAAATGGTGAGCCATGAAGGACTCGAACCTTCGACCCTCTGATTAAAAGTCAGATGCTCTACCAACTGAGCTAATGGCTCTTAAATGGCTGGGCTAGCTGGATTCGAACCAGCGCATGACGGAGTCAAAGTCCGTTGCCTTACCGCTTGGCTATAGCCCATTAATATTTACTAGTATGCTTGTCTCACCAAAAAAATAAACCTTTGTAAGGTTATTTTTTAAAAATAAATGGTGGAGGGGGGCAGATTCGAACTGCCGAACCCGAAGGAGCGGATTTACAGTCCGCCGCGTTTAGCCACTTCGCTACCCCTCCGACATTGAAAATTATATGGTGGAGGATGACGGGATCGAACCGCCGACCCCCTGCTTGTAAGGCAGGTGCTCTCCCAGCTGAGCTAATCCTCCAAAAGTGGTGACCCGTACGGGATTCGAACCCGTGTTACCGCCGTGAAAGGGCGGTGTCTTAACCACTTGACCAACGGGCCAAAAAGTTTAAATACCTCTCGCAAGCTTCCAACCGGGCTTGAACCGGTGACCTCTTCCTTACCATGGAAGTGCTCTACCAGCTGAGCTATGGAAGCATATGGCTCCGCAGGTAGGACTCGAACCTACGACCGATCGGTTAACAGCCGATAGCTCTACCACTGAGCTACTGCGGAATAATGCAAGCCTGGCAACGTCCTACTCTCACAGGGACAAAGTCCCAACTACCATCGGCGCTAGAGAGCTTAACTTCCGTGTTCGGTATGGGAACGGGTGTGACCTCTCTG
>NZ_JBHTHG010000072.1:0-6605 GCF_042676365.1 Bacillus sp. CGMCC 1.60114 | reverse complement strand
CGTAAATATCTTAACAATATCGTGGAACAGGATCACCGTTTTATAAAGAAGAGAGTTCGATCCATGTTAGGATTGAAATCATTTCGTACAGCTACCTTGATTTTAAGGGGCATCGAAGCTATGCATATGATAAAAAAAGGGCAACTTCACCAAAGGGTGAACTATGCCCAAAATGAGGTTGAAGTCATTCATAAGTTATTTAAGTTAGTTGCTTAACCTCAAGGTTAATAGGATATTACTATTCTATGGTTCTAGCGAATTATTTTTGCACCAAAACCCTTCTTAACTACTCCGCTGAAATTAGCGAGTTGATTCTGTAAAGCCAAAGAAAGAAGTACGTCGGAAAGCCGTATGAGGGGTCACGTCACACATCCATCAACTTAAGAATTTTATAACGCCCCAAAACAAAAAAATGTATATTTTTTGTTTTGAGGTATTTGCTTTTCTTAGCTTGATGAGCATGTATGGTGACCCCATATAGAAAATTTCGCAACAGAACCGTTCTCCTCATGTACACAAGAAAACATACAATTAACGTTATGTTGAAAAGGTTGAAAAAATTTCTAATTAAATAGGATAGATTTGCTAGATACATCGCAAGATAAAAATAAGTTTCACATGATGTTCCATACAATCTTGAACAAAAGGATGGCGCTGTCCATGTTCTTTCGAAAAAATAGAAAAAGGTTCCATCAGCAAAAACAAATCAATACACAACAGGTTACTGAGCAACAAACTCTGCTTTCTTCCGACCTGGATGAAAACCTAGAGGTTCTTCGCTCCATGTATCAGGATTGCTTTGATGTGGTCTTCCGGACGTTTTTGATTAGTGGACAAACGAAAGCCATTCTTGTTTATATAGAGGGGTTATCTAATATTGAGGAGATCGATAAGCATGTGCTTGCCCCGCTTATGTCGGAAACAGAAGGAAAGGATCGTAGTCCACGGGAAATGTTAGAGAAAAAGGTACATCTTTCAAAGATAAAAGATGTCAGGACGTTTGCGGATTGTATAGAGAATATCTCCGGCGGGCACCCCGTGCTTTTTGTACAACAAGAAGCGTGCGGACTCGCCTTGGGGTTGGCCAAATGGGAAAAGCGATCAATTGAAGAACCTCAGGCAGAGAGCGTTGTGCGGGGACCACGGGAAGGATTTGTGGAAACATTGGGAGTCAATACCTCTCTACTTCGCAGAAAGATCAAAAGTCCTGCCCTCAAAATGCAATCGATGAAAATCGGGCGCTATACTGATACTTCTGTTGTGATTGCTTACATAGAAGGACTTGCGGATCAAACTCTCATTGAGGAAGTCAAAAACCGCTTACAACGCATTGACATAGACAGTGTACTGGAAAGTGGGTATATCGAAGAACTGATTGAAGACAATCCCTATTCGCCTTTTCCGCAACTTGTAAATACGGAACGGCCGGATGCAGCCGCTGCGAATCTCCTAGAGGGACGTGTGGTCATTCTAGTGGACGGTACTCCGTTTGTCTTAATTGCTCCGATTAGCTTTTTTTCCTTACTTCAGTCGCCAGAAGATTATTACCAACGTTTTCTGATTAGTTCCGTCATCCGTTTGTTGCGCTTTGCGTTTATGATGTTTTCTCTTGTTTTGCCTTCACTCTATGTAGCGGTCCTTACCTACCACCAGGAGATGGTGCCGACAGCCTTGCTGATTAGTGCGGCATCCTCGCGGGAAACCGTTCCCTTTCCGGCCCTTGTAGAGGCATTAATGATGGAAATTACGTTTGAAGCGCTGCGTGAAGCAGGGGTTCGGCTTCCGAAACAGGTTGGGGCTGCTGTTAGTATTGTTGGCGCTTTAGTTATCGGTCAAGCTGCCGTTCAAGCCGGCCTAGTTTCTGCTCCGATGGTCATCGTTGTTGCGATTACAGGCATTTCATCTTTTATGGTGCCGCACTATACGCAAGGGATCGCGTTACGAATGCTACGATTTCCTATTATGTTTCTTGCCGGTTTGATGGGATTGCTTGGGATTATGCTTGGGGGGATCACAATCGTCGTCCACCTATGTACGTTGCGTTCTTTTGGCGTTCCATACCTTCAACCCGTCGCTCCTATGAAGGGGCGTGATTTGCAAGATGCCTTGATTCGGGCTCCATGGTGGACGATGGACACACGCCCTCGCTTAACTGGTGAATTCAACCGATACCGACAGGCCTCCGGACAGAAACCCGGTCCGAGCAGAGGAGACGAATAGTAGAGCAAAGACATGACGAGAAGGATGTGAACAAGAATGAATCTCTTTCTATCTCAAAACACCATAAAACCGTTCCTCATTCTTCTCTTGTTTTTAACTAATTTCCTGCTTACCGGTTGCTGGGACAGAAGAGAAGTGAATGATACGTCGCTGGTGTTAGGGACTGCCATTGACAAAGAAAAAGGGAAAAACATCAGACTTACCGTTCAAATTTTGATTCCTCGGGCTGTGAGTAGCGGACAGGTGGGAGCGGGAGGCGGAGGAGGCTCTCAGGTGTTGGTAAGATCGGCGATTGGAGAAAATATAGCAGATGCTGCGTCAAAGCTCCAGACAACACTTCCACGTAAAATCTTCTGGGGGCACTGTAAAATGTATATTATCGGTGATAAGCTCGCTAAAGAAGGAGGCATTCATGAGCAAATTGACTTTTTACTTCGCCACCCAGAACCACGGGAACGCGCTTATTTGTTTGTCAGTGATGGAGAGGCAGCCGATATTCTGGAATTTAAGCCCTCGATAGAGCCATACATAGGAGAAGGGCTCCGAAAGCTCTCTGAGATGCACATAGGTATGAGTACTACCCTGAAGGATTTTGAACAGATGGTAACAGGTGATGCAGGGGTGGCTCTTTTGCCTATGATTAAAGTTTTAAAAGAAAAAACAGGTGCTCCTATATCTGGGACCGCTATTTTTAAAAAAGATAAAATGATCGGTCAAATTGATACTAAAGTAACGAGAGGACTGCTGTGGTTACGAAATGAAGTTCAAGTGACTGCGGTTACAGTAAACCCCAAAAAAGGGGAATCCATATCACTAGATCCCATTCGGCAAACGACGAAGCTCCTTCCGACCATCGAGAATGGAAAGTGGAAAATCCTAGCGAAGATCACATCGGAAGGTACGATTGTACAAAATGGAAGTCATCTTGACGTTATGAGTCCCAATATTACGAAGAAGCTAGAAAAAGACTTAGAAACAGACATTAAACAGCGCATGAACCTGTCCCTGAAACAGGTGAAGAAAGGGATGAATGTGGACGCGTTCGGTTTCGCAGATGCGTTTCACCGCAAATACCCGAAAGAATGGGAGAAAGTCAAAGATCATTGGGATAAAGTCCTTCCTCAGGTGGACGTGAAAATAGCTATTAAAACGCGTGTACGCCGACCTGGTTTGTCTACCACACCGGCGGGCTTGAAAGAAAAAGAGGTAGAAAAGAAATGAAATGGATAACGGTAGCAGGCATAACAGTATGCGTGGTTCTTATTGTTTTATATGAATGGCCCAAAATGGATCAGAATCAGAAAAAGGAGAAAGCGGCCTTTGTAACCTTAACAGCGATGGGATGGCTGCTCGCCATCCTCCTTCTGTTCTTTCCAGACATGCCAGGTCCTACGCAGATGATTGATAAGCTTTTCAAACCGCTTGGTAAGATGCTTGAGAAATAGTAGGATCATGGGGTGTTAATAAAAGAAGGAGACAAGAAAATGATTGAAAAAGGGAGAATTTCTGCACTTCAGATGGCACTTATGATTGTACCAACGATTATCGCAACCGCTGGTCTTGTCGTTCCAGCCATTACGGGAAAGTACGCAGGACGTGATATGTGGATTTCGCCAATTTTGGGTGCCCTCACTGGATTTTTTACCGTGTTTATCGTATATCAATTACATAAGCGCTACCCGAAGGAATCGATTATCCAATACAGTATACATATTATCGGCCGGATTCCAGGAAAAATCGTTGGGTTTGTCTATCTGTTCTATTTATTGCATTCAAGCGGCCTTATAGCTAGGCAGTATGCAGATTTCATTATTACTTCTTTTTTGCCTAAGACTCCAATGATCGTAATCATCGGAAGTATGATTCTAGTTTGTGCCTTTACGGTACGAGGCGGTGTCGAAGTATTGGGAAGAGCCTCCCAACTGTTAGCCCCAATATTTATACTTCCGCCGTTCCTGTTCATTCTACTCCTACCTGACTTAGAACTAAAGAATATATTTCCGATTATGGGACAGGGTATGATGCCCTCGATCCTGGGATCAGCTGTACCGCAGGCTTGGTTCAGTGAAGTCTCTCTTATTTCTATGCTGCTTCCTTTTGTAGCAGATCGTGAAAAAGGGAGGAAATGGGGGATGGTATCAGTATTTGTCGCTATGTTAATCCTAGTTTATACCAATATAGTTGGCATTCTCTTATTTGGCGAATCAGTAACCACTTATACCTATCCAGTGTTTACTGCTTTCCGATACATTAGCGTTGCTACTTTTCTTGAACATCTTGAGTCGGTCGTGATCACTATTTGGGTGCTGGGGTTGTTCATCAAACTTTCTGTGTTCTATTATGCACTTGTTCTGGGAACTGCCCAATGGTTTCAACTATCTAACTATCGGCCTCTTGTATTTCCACTTGGCTTTCTTGTGATTCTATTCGGTATATGGGTATCTCCTAACATGTCGGAACTGGACCATTTTTTAGGGACGATCGACCCTTTCTATATACCATTTATTATGACATTCATTCCGATGATGCTGCTGCTCATCGCAGTCATACGGAAAAAGAAGCGGAAAGAAAAAAGAAATCATACGCTTATAGATCAATAAACTATACAATATTTTGTCGATGTAAAAGTTTTTTCTAAATATTTCGTTTCTTGAGGAGAATAAAAGAAAAGTTAAATGAGGTAAAAAGGATGATCGAAAAAGGGAAAATTTCTGCCTTTCAGATGGCACTTCTCGTATTACCACCGATGATATCAACCGCTATTCTTACCATTCCGACTGTTACAGGCAAGCATGCACTTCGTGATATGTGGATTTCGCCAATTTGGGCGTCTCTTAATGGATTTTTGACAGCGTTTATTGTGTATCAGTTGCATAAAATGTACCCAAAAGAGACTATTATTCAATACATCCGACACATTGTGGGACGGATTATAGGCAAGGTACTTGGATTCGTCTTTTTATTTTATTTTCTGTATGTATCTAGCTTGATCGACAGGGAATATGCAGATTTCATTATGACTTCTTTTCTTCCCAAAACTCCAATGGTTGTAGTCATTGGAAGCATGGTTCTAGTTTGTGCCTTTGCTGTGCGTGGCGGTGTGGAAGTGCTGGGAAGGGCTGCCCAAATCTTTGTTCCAATCTATATGCTTACACTATTACTATTTGTACTGCTTCTACCTGATTTGAAACCAGAGAATATGTTTCCGATCATGGAGCATGGTATAACCCCTTCGATTAAAGGAGCAATTCAGCCATCGCTTTGGTTCGGTCAAGTTTTTCTTACCTCCATGCTCCTTCCTTTTTTGACAGATCGTGAAAAAGGAAGGAGATGGAGCATGATCTCGGTGTTTTTCAGTATGGTAGCCATGGTTTATATCAATATCGTTAACCTTTTTTTATTTGGCGAATCAGTAACCACTTATACTCATCCAGTGTTTACTGCTTTCCGATACATTAGTGTTGCTACTTTTTTTGAACATCTTGAGTCAGTCGTGATCGTGATCTGGGTGATGGGGGTGTTCATCAAACTTTCAATATTTTATTATGTGCTTGCTTTAGGAACTGCCCAATGGCTACATCTCTCTGATTACCGCCCCCTTGTATTACCAATCGGTATTTTGATGATTGTATTCGGCATATGGGCATCTCCCAACATGCAAGAACTGTCCAAATTTATTGAGACCATCATCCCCCTTTTGGAGTCATCTATTTTCACGTTGCTTCCGATATTGTTACTGCTTATCGCTGTCATACAGAAGAATAGGAAAAAGAAGGAGAAAAGATAATGATCGAAACAGGAGAAGTGTCGGCTTTTCAAATGGGCGTAATGATATATCGGGGTTCTGTTGCAAAATTTTTTCCATGAAGATTCACTCGAGAAAACAGGATCTAGGAGAATCAGACATGAGATGTTTTAAAGGATAACAATTCAAGAAAGATATTATTTTAGTAGCTGTCGGCTACTACTGCCGTTTTTCTTTAAGCTATCGTGATGTATCCGAAATCCTGAAAGAACGTGGTATTTCAGTGCACCCAACAACCATCATGCGATGGGTTGTGAATATGGCAATCTCATCTATCAAATTTGGAGAAAGAAAGCATAATAATGAAGGGTTTTAGAACTTAGAGATAACGTTCAAGATTATTTCAGCAATCAGGCTTTTTAATATTGAAATTTCCTTAACGTTGTAAATCTGCATTTTCCTGACGCTACCCCTAAAGGAACCATACATTAACGTTAATTACACTGGAGAAAGTACAAATGATGTTATTCAGAGCACAATTCAAAAAGCAACTCTTACAATATTATCAGCCTTTGCAGAAAAAGAGCGCATTGATATTAAACAACGCCAAGCTGAAGGAATTGCTCTTGCTAGAAAACAA
>NZ_JBHTHG010000071.1:0-5185 GCF_042676365.1 Bacillus sp. CGMCC 1.60114 | reverse complement strand
ATGTTTCCACTTGAATAAATTTTGCTTTTCCATACTGATCACGCCCCTTTTTAGAGTACTAGTATCAGTATGTCCAAGTTCACTAGATTTCTTGCACCAGAACCCCAGAACCTTTCGTTCTGGGGGTGCTGCGGAATTTTAACCTGATGGCGATGTGACATAGCCCCTAATAGAGAATACTATCTGTGCATCATCCTGGAAACAAGGGATCTTTAATCGCATACTCTTTCGGTGGTTCTATTTCCATTAGGTTTCGTATAAAATAATCCCATCGTCGACGTGTAAAGTAAATATCTTCTGAAATCCCATGCAACCGATTCGGAAGAATGAGTAGGTCAAAGTCTTTGTTTTCTTTAATCAAAGCATTCACCATTCGCATGGTTAAAGCAGGATGGACATTATCATCCAGGTCTCCTGTCACCAAAAGTAATTTTCCATTTAGGTTCTTAACCAATTTCGTGTTATCTTGTTCACGGTATAGTTCTGAATCAAAAAGTCCTTGAAACCGTTCTCCCCAAGCCGCTAAGTATAATCGTTGATCATGGTTCCCGCACCCTGATACTGCTACCTTATATACATCCGGATAAGTCATTATAGCTCGCGCAGCTGCATACCCTCCTCCAGACTCGCCATAAATACCTACTTTTTCTGAATTTAGAAAAGGATACTGCTCCGCAAGTTGTTTAATAGCTACTACATGATCCTCAAGTCCTGCAGACCATTCCAACTTCCCGTCAGAAAAGTCATGGAATTCCTTTGACCTATAAGGGGTACCTCTTCCGTCCATTAGAATAACAGCAAATCCAAGTTGTGCAAAAGATTGAGCACCGCCCACTTGATCAACTGGTAGTCCTAATGCATACTCTCCCCCCCAAGTAAATTCTTTCGGTGTGTAAGTTATTTGAGGGCCACCATACATATAATCTAGAATGGGATATTTACATCCTTTGTTCATTTTTGCAGGAGGAATCAGTATTCCGTACAAATCCGTTATCCCATCGGCAGCCTTGACAGTGAAACGCTTTGGAATTTGATATCCATTTGATAAGAGAAGTTCAACATCAGCTTGCTCCAATGTACAAATTAATTTTCCGTCTGTTGAACGCAAAACTGATTTAGGTGGCATATCCACACGTGAAAAAGTATCTATAAAAAAACAATAATCAGGAGAAATAGACACATTATGCTCGGCATTCTCCGGAGTAAGGAGCACTAAGTCTGATCCATCTAGCCGAACTCGATAAAGGTGCTGAAAATAAGGATCCCGCTCCGGTTCTCGGCCACTTGCAGTAAAATACATCCACCCTTCTTTTTCATCAATACCAATGAGTCGACGAACTGTCCAAGGTCCAGAGGTAATTCTATTTTTTAGTCTTCCTGTACAACTATCATAAAGATAAAGGTGTGACCATCCGTCACGCTCGGAATGCCAAATAAAAGAGTTATCATGACACAGCCATTGAACATTGATACCTCCTTTTCCGCTTTTAATGTTATATAAATCTGTAAATAGGAAAGTTTTGCTTTTCTCCTCTAGCAAAGTTTGAACTTCGCCAGTTTTTACATTAGCAACAACAAATTGTACAGATCGATAATCGCGATCCATTTTTATGAAATAAACAAAGTCGCTGTCATTTGTCCAAAAAGCTGTTTGACAACTTGGACTTAACGGTGATAATAATCCAGTGATCACAGGTTCTGTATCCAACTGAATCATGGATTGCTGTTCAATATTACAAATTACAAATTGAACCTTTGGAAGATGCTTATCTCCAACTAGCGGATAACGATATGAATGAATGACAGGCGGCTTTGCATCCCCAGATGGAACTGATTGTAGAAGAGCCATTTTTCGTACCTTACGCTGATCCAACCGGTGTGTCAGGATTTGTTTGGAATCCGGCGACCACAATGCCGCTGGTGGCATCTTTTGGTTATATAAATGTTTAGAGACGATGGAAGTTTCTGTTTCCGGTTGATTACCATAATCATAGTGTCGCTTACCATCATGAGTTAATTGGATGATCTGTCCTGTTTCTAAAGAACGTACAAATAAATTATATCCTTTGATAAATGCAGACCAGCGCCCGTCAGGAGATAGAAGTTCATGTGCTGGCACTTTTTTAGTTCGGATTTGTTTACAATGATAATTAGTTAAATCGCAAACCCACGTGGATTCATCTACTTCAAATTGAATAGCCTTCTCGTCATTGATATAAGTAAAGGAGGTGAAGGGAAGGTTATCTGGATCAATTTCAAGGTTAATAACATTTGAGAGGGACTTTGCAAGTTTAGCATGATTGAAAGCAGATTCTTTAGTATTTGACTGTGGATTCATTAATACAAATTGTTTGCCACGTTTGTTTTCTTTTTGAATATCTTTTTGATACCAAAAGCGGTTTCCTTTATCTAACCAATTCGGAAAGACTTTACCGTTAAATACATCTTTTATAGCGTTCCAAGAAAGCAGACGCTCTGCTTTCTCATACTGTTCATCGGTTACTGGTAATGTCACATCTATCACTCCTTTAATAATTTATAGCATCCGCTTTAGTGCAGTAAAAACATAGAACCATTCATTTTTCTCATATTCAAAGACTTCCACAAACCAATAATATAAACAGATTATGGGTGAATCCTACTTATTTTAGACAGGTCTTATTATGCTCTGCACCTACCTTTTCATTAAATGCATTATTTCAAGCCACTTGACATGTAAGTATCATGACTTACATGTCTTTGATATTAGCAAGGTTTTTTAATCTTACATTTCTTTGTAAGATTTTTGAATTCTCTTTCATGTAAGATAACATCATCTTACAATGTTACTCTTTCTCCCAACTTTCATTTATCTTACAATAATCTTACAAAAGGAAAAATTTAGTTTTAACTTAGTAGAAACGGAGAGGGAAGATGGAGAGAAATATTATAATCGTCGATGATGAACCTGAAATCATAGAGGTATTAAAACTTTTTTTGGAAATGGAAGGCTTTTCGATACTAGAAGCACATGATGGTAAATTAGCTTTAAATTTGATACAGAAGTATAAAATTGACTTGGCTATTATTGACATTATGATGCCGAAAGTGAATGGATACGAATTGATTAAACTAGTTCGGAAAGAGTACAAAATGCCTATTATTATTCTTTCTGCCAAAAATCAGGAAATGGATAAAATTATGGGGCTTGGGCTAGGAGCAGATGATTTTATATCCAAACCATTCAGCTTGTTGGAGGTATTAGCACGAATCCAAGCTCAACTTCGAAGAACATATGATTTTAATGTTAACCCATCAAATCATGAGCATTCTCAAACGCACCTTAACGACTTGTTGTTGGATCACCACTCTTGTACCCTTTACAAGCAGGGAAACGAAATTAAACTTAGCGCCCTAGAGTATAAATTATTGAAGCTATTTATGGGGAAACCAGGTCGTATTTTCACAAAAAAACAAATCTTTGAAAACGTATGGTCTGATCATTATTATTCGGATGACAATACTATTATGGTTCAAATCAGTAGATTGAGAGAAAAAATAGAAGATTATCCGAGAAATCCAGTATATTTAAAAACTGTACGAGGCTTAGGTTATCGTTTTGCGAAGAAGGAAGAATTGAATGAACGATAAAAATAAAATATTTAACACCTTAATTAAAACGTATGTTTTCTTCTCGTTAACTGTTGGAATTACTGTCGTTATCCTACTTGTCATTTTAAATTTTCACATAAAACAGAAGTTCGATAATATTGTCTTATCTAATTTAAGAGCGAATGAAATTGTACGACAGGACTACTCAAACATTCGCTCTGACGCAATTGAGTCATTTAATGGTTGGATAGAAATTCTAGATGAAAATTTGCACGTTATTTACGTTAAAGGGAAAAAACAGGATAATTCATTCGCCTATACAGAAAAAGAATTAAACAGCCTTTTTTATGACCAAAAAGAAAATTTGTATCAAACTTCTTTAGCACCATTTAAAACAAAAGATGGGAAAACGGCTTATTGTCTTATTAAGATTCCCAAAACATATATAAAGCAAGAATTCACAGTAACAAGTGCAGCGAAAGACCATATTACAGCTTTTATAACGTTGCTGGTTCAAACCTTTCTTCTTTTTCTCCTTTTATTCGGGATTAATGTCTATATATATAGCCGTTGGATGGCTATGAAAATAACCAATCCGTTACTTTCAATTGCTAATGGAATTAGAAACATTACGAATGGATATTACTACAAACGGCTTCATTTTAAGGCAAACTATGAATTAATGAAAATACAGAATTACTTTAACCTTATGGCTGAAAAACTAGAAAAAACAGAAAAGGATAAAAAGCAGTTAGAAGAAAGCAAACAGCGTATGCTTGTCCATATCTCTCATGATTTAAAAACTCCTATTACAACTATTCAGGGCTATGTTGAAGCACTGCAAATGGGTCTTATTAAAGAGGAAGCGAAGAAAAAGCAAGCTTTACATATCATACATACAAAAACACGACTCGTTACAGAATTAATTGAGGATGTATTTGAATTGTCTAAACTTGAAAGCTCTGACTATCCATTTGCAACTGAATCACTGGACATTTCAGAATTTATTCGTGAAATATCTGCCGAGTATTATGGGTTGTTTGAAGAAAAATACTTTCATTTTCAATTTGAAATCCCTCCTCGGGAAATACTTGTTTCTTTTAATTATACATTGTTATATCGAGCCGTTTCTAACATACTGTCTAACGCCTTGAAATACAACCCAGAAGGAACGAATGTTTTCATTTCGCTAATTGAAGATACCCAAAAGATACATATTAATATCATCGATGATGGTATTGGTATTCCTAGTCCTATAAAAGAAAAAGTATTTGAAGCATTTTTCAGGGGAGACCAGTCAAGACAAAGCGATGGGGGAACAGGCCTGGGTTTAACCATTTCAAAACATATTGTGGAGAAACACAGAGGTCAAATTTATTTACATATAGACGAAGGAAAAACGAAATTTCAAATTACCTTGCCTAAAGCTGGTTACAATAAAAATCTAGCACAAAATTAAAAGGACTTATGTAATTTACTCGCATAGGTTCTGGTGCAAAAATAATTCGCTAGAACCATAGAATAGCAATATCCTATTAACCTTGAGGTTAAGCAGCTAACTTAAATAGGATGTTTTTGCCCATCCCTCGGGAGA
>NZ_JBHTHG010000070.1:0-544 GCF_042676365.1 Bacillus sp. CGMCC 1.60114 | reverse complement strand
ACATACCCATCAACTTAAGAAATACATTCTTCCCCCAAACGATAAAACCAAATTAGAAATTTTTCAATTTAATACTAATTGATCTTTGGAATCCAATAGTGTGCTCTCGATTTAAGTAAAGTTTAACTGTAATTTTTTACCTGTAAATATTATAATTTATTATATCGAAAATATATAAGAAAGAGAGAATTATCATGTTGAATATAGATATTAATCGTTTAACTGATATTTGTTTAGAATATCAACAGTCTAGATTTTATGTTACCAGAATACCTGAAGATTTCTTATCAATTGCAAATAAACGTTTCTCTATACCAAAAGATGATCGAATTATTGCTTTCTTAAGTTGCAATTTGTTTGGCTCAGGAAAATATGGTGTTTATTTTACAAGTTCAGGTTTATATTGGAAAAATTGGCTATTAGGTAAAGGGCATATGAAATGGGCTAAATTAAATGAAGTGCAACAAATCGAAATTGATAAAGATGGTTTTTTATCTTTTGATGCACAAAAAAGTTTTAATATTAACGGCAGTGATTATCCACC
>NZ_JBHTHG010000069.1:0-1881 GCF_042676365.1 Bacillus sp. CGMCC 1.60114 | reverse complement strand
AACGTACAATGAACTTCAACAATTACTAGCTACTTCCTAAACATTGTTCTTCATTTACCAAACTGTTTATGGTTTATGCTTTTTTCAAACTTTGCAACAGAACCCTTTTTTCTTTGTTATATAAAATTTACATAATAAATGCGAGCTCCAACAAATCGAACAATTAAAAGTATAGTACTTCCTCTATTAATTCATAACCAAAATGTTTTAAACAAACGTTTGTTCAAATTTTCCAAGATAAATTTCTTCATCCTATAATTGAGACTCCCACGGCTAAAGCCGCAAGTCCTATACCTTCCAGTGTAACGGATGGGATTCCTGAATGACTTTACGTTCTCAATCCATTTCTGTTTCGAACAGCCTTCAAGATGAGGGCATCTTATTGCCCCTCATAGGGCAGAACATATAGTTCCCTATGCTGATTGACTGTTACCATCAACCACAGGTGCATATCGAATATTCATAGCACCTACTAAATCACGATGTTTTTCAAATCCACATTTACATATGTATTTCCTATCATGTGCTTTGTTCTTTTTAGCACATTTCGGACATGTTTGAGAAGTATACGCAGGATTCACATATTCAACTTTAATACCTTCTAAATTTGCTTTATATTCGATGAATTGAGATAAACGATAGAATGACCAGCTGTGCAAATTCTTTTCGTTTTTACGGCTTGTTCTTGCCGTCTGTCTAATATTCGCTAACTGTTCTAAACGAATGACAGAAATACTATTATTTCTTGCAAAATTGACAATCGCACGGCTAACTTTATGATCTTGGTCTTCCATATATCGTTGCTCTTTATCATCGAAGTTACGAATAGCATTTACTTTCTTTTGTTTTCCTAATTTCTTTCGAATACTACGAAACTTTCGTTTCACATATTTGTTCTGTCTACCATTCCCAAAGAAATGAACTTTATCATCATCTGTCACTGCAACAGCAGGTACTTTTAACCCTAAATCTATCCCCATTATTTTCATTCCTGTTTTTTCTGTTGTAGGTATAGTGATGGCTATTTGTGCAATCCACTTCTTCCCTTTTTTCGTTATACGAAGCGTACCTAATCAAGTTGTTGATAAAGATGCATCAGCACTTACATGCTGGTGCATCTTTGTCATAGTTTCAGCTTTTTATGTCGAAATTTGCTTAGCGTGGTTTTTTTCCGAAATGCTGGCGGTACCCCATGCCCATCAAGCTAACGGTGAGAAACCCTAGCTATACCTTGGTTTTTGTACTGTGACTAATGGGTTTTGGAAAAATAAACATGCCAAATAAACCTATGAAAATGTGATTTTTCCGCTAGGCAACTTGTCTTTTATTCACCGTCGTTTCATAGACAACACCAAGAATATCGAAGACGGTCATTTTTTTGTACCGATGACATTTACGACCATTCTTTTTAAGCGATTGATAGAGGCGATGCAGAATCGCCGAGAGTTCATCTGTGTCAACTGCCATTGCTTGGAACAGTAACGGAAAGTAATCCTTAATCATATAAATTGCTTTGTATTCGCTTAGTTCTTGCTTCTGCTTTCCGAGTAGAAACTGTCGCATTTGAAACATCGTAGAGGAACAGATGAGAATGCCAATGAGTTGACCATACAAATGGCATTCAAGACGTTCTTTTTTGATGCCCTTACACTCATCAATTTCAAAGAACGACTTCCATGTTTTAAACAAAATCTCTATTTGCCAACGCAGTGAATACAAGGAATGCACATAGTTCGTCGGTACTTCTTCTAGCGATGTGTTCGTAATATATACATTTATGCCCATTAAACGTTTACTTTTATCCTTCATGACAATGCCTTTCTTCTTTTCACGTATCGCTTGGTTTTTCAGGCGTGTTTGCGTTTGATCATCGGTTAAACG
>NZ_JBHTHG010000068.1:0-602 GCF_042676365.1 Bacillus sp. CGMCC 1.60114 | reverse complement strand
GATTACGCTCACAACTTCTGTCCGTTCAGAGGAAGCGTATGCCTTGATATGAGTAGAATCTGTCACCATGACTTCACCCGTGACAAGCCCTGCTTTTATGCAGAGCCTAACGATGTGATCAAATATTTCTTGAAACACGGTGCCATCTTGAAAACGCCGCCGACGGTTCTGACTAAATGTAGAGTGATCAGGAACAGAATCTTCTAAGTCTAATCCTAAAAACCAGCGGTACGCCAAGTTATATTGTACCTCTTCTTCCAAGCGGCGCTCCGAATCTATATTGTATAAGTAGCCAATCAAAAGCATCTTCAGAAGAACAACTGGATCAATAGATTTCCGTCCTACTGAAGAATAGAGATGTTCTACTTTTTCGTATATAAACGAGAAGTCTACTGCTTCCCCAATTTTGCGTAATAAATGTTGTTTCGGTACGAATTCTTCTAAGTTTATGTATACCAAACGATGTTGCTTATCTTCTTGTTTTCCCATCATAGTCGAACAAAACCTCCAAAATAAAAAGAGCCTATGTAGTCTATCGTACTACATAGGCTCTGAAAGTTCCCGAAGAAGTTGATTAACTCGAAGAGTTTGTCAACAGCCCC
>NZ_JBHTHG010000067.1:0-2492 GCF_042676365.1 Bacillus sp. CGMCC 1.60114 | reverse complement strand
CCCCATGCCTATCAAACACGTCACAGAATTACATACTATCGTATCTATTTTTAATCCGAAATACAAAAAGAACTTGTAGAAATCACTACAAGTTCTTTTTAGGGTTAAAGTACATATTAGGGAAAAATAAATAATTTCATTAGACATACTAACTTTAGGGGTAATGCCTTAATGATTTTATTATTATATAACAAATATTAACATTTCAAGATTGTAATTTTGAAAGTTATGTGAATTATGTTAAGTGACAAAAAAGTTGCTTAATTTACAATAAAGTCCTTTAAAATATCTCATGTCTGATTCTCCTAGATCCTGTTTTCTAGAGTGTAGCTTCATGTAGAAAATTTTGCAACAGAACCTTATTCTTTATTATCTTTTTGTACCAGTCCCCCTTTTATAAATACTTTTTCAGTTCAAGCAAAGCATGAAATCAAAATAACATTCCTATTGGAATTTTATTTCATAATTACTGTATGATGCTGGTTTACCTTTAGTCAGTTATATGTGATTCCGTGCGACCCTTCCATTCCACTCAAAAAATCCAATCATAAAAAAAGAGGGAGAAGGCATTTTTTATTGAAGTTTGTTTATAATGGTCCTTTAACTTGTTACGGGGGATTGTAAAGTAGATTATTAATCTCTTTGATAATTTTTATTTTGCCTATAGTACTTGGCATGTTGTATTAAAAAAATTTTAATTTTGAAAGGAGAATCAATAAATATGAGTACGAAAAAACGAATAGGGAATAAGTTATTACTTGTCAGTACAATTTGTGTGATAAGTATTCCTTCTGTTTCATATGCAGAGGAAGTAATCTCACCTAAAAATTTCACAAGTTCTTCAAGTCTATATGAGGAGCGGAATACGGATATATTGAAAAAAAGTTTATATCCCGATACATATAATAATCCGTTCAACCACCAATTTATTTCGACATTAAAGGAAACAAACACAAATATAAAAGAAATAGACAATGTTGATGATGAAAATCCTGTTATATCTACTACTCTTAAATTTATCCGTTACATGCATAATGAAAATTATAAATCTGCATTTGATTTAACTTCTCGATCTTTACAGAAGATAATATCTGAAAAATGGCTGGAGAGTTATTGGAAGGGACTCCCGGTGCAATTACAAGCAGGTTCTTTTATGGGAATTGGAGAGGTAAGACAAAAAGAGACCAATTCCGTTCATACAAATGTAGAGATTGGATTAGTTTTTGAACACTTTACTGTACCTTTATTAATTAAATTAGATCCATCTGGAAAAATAGATGATTTTCAACTTAGCATGTCGTTTAGTCCTGTTGCAGAGCGTCCATCATATAGTAAGCCTGAATCATTTGTTGAAAAAGAAGTAGTAGTCGGAAGTGGGGCGTTTCCATTACCAGGAACATTGTCTGTTCCAAAGGGAAAGGGGCGTTTCCCAGCAGTTATTCTTGTTCAAGGATCTGGAGCTAGCGATCAGGATGAAACAGCGTTTGCTTTAAAACCATTTCGCGATTTAGCTGAAGGTCTTACCTCGAAAGGTATTGCTGTTCTTCGCTATAATAAACGAACGTATGAACATGGATTGAAAACACAATTTAGTCCTTTTTATACAGTTGATAAAGAGACAACGGATGATGCACTTCTTGCGGCTCGGTTTCTTCAAAATGAACCTATGATAGACAAGAATCAAATTTATATTCTTGGTCATAGTCAAGGTGGAATGATGGTTCCGAAAATGATTGAAAAAGATCAAGGTAAAAATATTGCTGGGGCAATTGTGATGGGAGGACCAGCCCGTACGATCCAAGATGTTGTTTTAGATCAATTTGAGTATCTTTTTTCTATTGGAGCAATGAAACCTGAAGAATATAAATTTTACAAATCGCAATTTGAATTATTAAATGATCCCAATTTCTCTAGTCAGAATCCTCCAAAAGATTTTCATTTAGGATCACCAGTATTTTGGGATTCTATCCGTAAAATTAAAGCAGCAGAAATGTCAAAAGAACAAAAGACACCGCTTCTTATTATTCAAGGAGAAAGAGACTATCAAGTTCAATCAAAAATTGAAATTCCTCTTTGGAAAGAACAATTAAAAGGGCGAGATAACGTTGATTATCGACTATATCCAAAGTTAAATCACTTCTTTACAGAAGGAGGTGGGGAATTAAGTAAACCGGATGAATATTATAGTCCTGCTAATATCCCTGAGTATGTTATAAATGATATTGCTGCTTGGGTGCAAGGAAGATCGAAATAAAACTAGCAACCATATTTTGGGTTATGGTGCAAAAACTTCAAAGTAATTACAAGTGGTTTTGGTGCAAAAATAATTCGCTAGAACCATATCCTATTAACCTTGAGGTTAAGCAGCTAACTTAAATAACTTATGAAGGTTCTGGTGCAAGAAATCTAGTAAACTTGGACATACTGATACTAGTACTCTAAAAAGGGGCGTGATCAGTATGGAAAAGCAAAATTTATTCAAGTGGAAACAT
>NZ_JBHTHG010000066.1:0-4079 GCF_042676365.1 Bacillus sp. CGMCC 1.60114 | reverse complement strand
TTATCTAACCGAAGATTGCACTTCTAATTGCAAATGTTATTTCCTCCCCTTCATTTTGGAGAGGGAATTTGCTTTGTTTCCGATAACAAGAATTATGTGAACACTAAAGTCCTCCAGTTAAACAATCTGGAGGACTTTTAATAGTCTTCTAAATACATTGAATCCCGATAATGATAGGTTATGTAAACTTATAATGTATACGGTATGCAAAAGAAAAAGACCTTTCAACGTACGAAAAGTCCTTTTCTATCGCTTATTTACCTGTTTCAGCAAATTCTTTAATACGTGCCCCAATTTCATCACGAACACGTTGAAATTCAGACCACTCTTTCCCTGCCGGGTCATCAAAGCCCCAATGAACACGGTTTACATGCGAAGGTGTTGTTGGGCAAACATCATTTGCATGACCGCAAAGAGTTACCACCAAGTCTGCATTATTTAAAATGTCACGATTGATGACATCAGAAGTTTGGTTTGTAATATCAATATCAACTTCCTCCATGGATTTAATCGCATTAGGATTTACACCATGTGCTTCGATACCTGCAGAATATACATTCCACTTGTCACCTAAATGCTTCTTCGCCCACCCTTCTGCCATTTGACTACGGCAAGAGTTTCCTGTGCATAAAAAGTAGATTGTTTGCTTTTTCATCTGTCATGTCTCCTTTAGTACGTAATGTATTATTGATCCTCATACATAAACTTATAAACGAAAGTCGCTGCAATCGCACCTAATATGGTAGCAACAATATAAATCCAAAGATGTTCCATGTGACCTGATATGATTGCCGGTCCAATGGAACGTGCAGGATTCATGGATGCACCGCTTATCGGTCCACCAAACATGGCTTCCAGTCCAACCGTAGAGCCAATTGCAAGTCCGGCGAATGACTGAACCGCTTTTCCATGAACAGCCGATCCTAAAATGATCATCATTAGAAAGAAGGTAAGAATAAATTCCAAACCAAACGATTGAATCTCTGTTCCTCTTGGTAATGTTGCGCCTAACTTGGCGACATTTCCAAATAACAAGAGCATCGTCATACTTGCCAGTATCGCACCCAACAGTTGAACAATAATATACGATATAGCATCCCGCTTGCTTGTATCCCCAAGTAAGAAAAATCCAATCGTGACAGCTGGGTTAAAATGCGCACCCGAGATATGTCCAAATGTGTAAATAAGTGCAGTCACGACAAGTCCGAAGGTTAACGCAATTCCAACATGTGTTAAACTCTGTGTGATTTGATTGATCACAATGGCTCCGGTTCCAGCAAAAACTAAAAAGTATGTTCCTAAAAATTCTGCGGTTAGTTTCTTCTTCATGCATGAGCTCCCCCGTATTCGCACTATCTATTCATTACAACATGTATTTGAAGCGCAATTCTGCATGACCTGTATCTTATCATGCTGATCTGGTACATGTTCTAAAATATCTTCAATCAGTGCATACAAATCACTTTGTGAGTTTAGGGAATAATAAATCCATTGGCTTTTCCGTCTTTCTTTCACTAATCCCGCATCCTTTAATTTACGAAGATGCTGACTAATAGAAGGCTGACTCATGTCAAATACTTCAAGAAATTCACATACACAACACTCTCGTTGTTTTAAAATCGCAACGATGGTTAAACGTGTTTTATCTCCAAGCAATTTCAACACTTGTGCCGTTCGTTCCATATCTACAAATGTTTTTTGCATATAAGCACCTCCTTGTGTAATTACATAATTATTTACTTATATATTCAACGAAAGGTCTTATATCTACTACTGATTACAGATCAACTTCATCTTCAGATCAGATAAACGTTATTACGCCAATATAGATACGTCTTCTTTCTCATTTATAAGTATATAATCAAATACTTATATAACAAGAGAAAAGAACAGACCTTAACATATTCTTTACAATTTCGCTCTTCATTAACTAACTTCTGAGAACGTGAATTATGTGAACACAAAAATCCCCCAGTTAAACAATCTGGAGGACTTTTAATAGTCTTCTAAATACATTGAATCCCGATAATGATACGTTATGTTAACCTGACATGTATGGAATATACATCTGAAAATCCTGACAAACCGTTACTTTGAAATGATACAATTAGGAAAAAGGAGCAGTGGTTAAACTTAGGTAGTTCGGTTTAGAGGTAGAAAAATAAAATAAACACGGGGGGGTAAAAAATATGAAACAATTGGGGACGCTATACTTTTTCTGTGGAAAAATGGGTGCAGGAAAATCAACTAAATCAAAACAATGGGCGATAGATAAAAATGCGGTACTGTTGTCTGAGGATGAATGGCTGTCATCTCTTTATACCAATCAGTTCGCATCATTTGAGGACTATCTAAAATTCTCAGCACAGCTCAAACCGTTGGTGAAAAAACATGTCCAAAACATATTAAGTGTCGGTACAGATGTAGTGATGGATTTTCCGGCTAACACTCAAAAACTGCGAAAATGGTTTTTGGATATGGCATCAGAAGTCAATGCAAGCCATCAACTCATTTTCCTTAATCTAAATAACGAGCAATGCCTACGTCAAATTGCACAAAGGCGTAACGAACAACCCGAAAGAGCAGCTTTTGACACGGAAGCGGTGTTTATTCATGTTACTAGTTTTTTTGAAGCACCAAAAGAATCTGAGGGTTTAAATATTTTAGAGTTTAGCGGAAAAGAATAACAAGAAGTTTAACACAGCGTTATAGAACCATAAGAATTGAGTCTCCTTCCAGGGATAAGAAAACCTATCTCTAAAATAACTTCCCCTTTCGTGCGTTATGTTTACTATCTAATCTCTGTGTTATCATTTTAGTAAGTAGAAGACACAAAAAATATAGGTGGTTATGATGCGGAATATCGAAGAAGCGATAAAACTAATTGAACAAAATATTGATGAAAGTGATTTTGTAGGAGAAATTAGTGAAAAAGAAATTAAAGGCGCAGAAGAAAGACTAAATGTTAAATTCCCAATTAGTTATAAAACTTTCTTACAAAGATATGGAACAGGTGATATCTTTGGTGAAGAAATATATGGACTTGGTGTTGAAAATACAGGAATTCCAAGCGTTATTTGGATTACAGAAAACTTGCGTAAAGAAAATAATCTTCCTAAGAATTACTTAGTTATTTACGCAACTGGTTATGATTTTGAATATTATTGTCTCGATTGCTCAATGATTGATAGAAATGAAATTGAGGCTCCTATCGCTTCGTTTACAGCTGGCGTGCCGATTGAAAAACAAAACTTTGAAATTATTTCTTCTTCATTTGGAGCCTTCTTGTTGGAAACATTAAAAGATGCAATAGATGGTTAATATAATCTATTATTAAAAGGTCCTTTCAGTAAAAGCTGGAGGGCCTTTTTACAGGCTCATAGACACACTCACTTCCGATAAATTATGTAAACTGGAGTGAAATACAACTCATGAATAAAGAAAAAATAATAGAACAATATGTTGAAAGAGCTATTTTGTACGGAGAATCATTTGAAAATGGTGAGAATTTCAGTGTTACGAACAAGCATTACAAATATATAGCTAAATACTATGATTCATTACGAGATTTGGGTAAAGCTGGAGAAAAAGCATTATTGGAATTACTAAATCATCCAAATTTATATGTACGTTTTTGTGTAGCAAGTCAATGCCTTACATTGAATGAAAATAAATCAAAACAAGTACTACAAGAAATTAAACAAATGGATACTATATTAGGAGTAAGTGCTGAATTATTATTAGCATCATTTGAAAATACGGAATTAAACTTTAAGTCTTAATGGTAAATACCGATAACACTGATTATGTGAACTAAAAATCCCTTCAGAAGACAAGATCTGAAGGGTATTTTTATAGATTTTTAGATATATTGAATCCCGATAATGAGACGTTATGTTAACCGAACATGAATATGATATACAACCTAAATTACACAACATATCATCTCCTTCAAATGGTATAATAAGGAAAAAAGGGGAGACTTAATGAATTTTCTCATCCAAGTTTTTGATACTATACTCAATATACTGTATACGTTTTTTTCAAAGGGAATTTGGATAGTTCTGTTCTTCTTTTTT
>NZ_JBHTHG010000065.1:0-2830 GCF_042676365.1 Bacillus sp. CGMCC 1.60114 | reverse complement strand
ATGCCCATTAAACGTTTACTTTTATCCTTCATGACAATGCCTTTCTTCTTTTCACGTATCGCTTGGTTTTTCAGGCGTGTTTGCGTTTGATCATCGGTTAAACGATGGATCATGACACGTGCTGGAAGCTTCTGATTTTGGCCAATGTATGCCTCAGGGATTTCTATCGTTTCACCAGGGATTAGACCAGACATCATTTGTGTCATATCAAGTTGGATGTATTCTGTCTGCTTTTTTAACGTACCATTGTTGAAGTATTCTGGTTCAGGGTTCTTGATATAAATGCGTGTATTCAGCTTCAACCTCGAGATATAGTAAGCCTTTTTATCGTGAATCGCTTGTAAATCACTTAAATCAAAGTAACCGAGATCACGCAAACATAGGTCTCCTTTTTCAACGGTTTCAAGACAAATGGTACCGTATGTTTTATCATTGTTCTTTCCTGGCCCAAGATGTACGTTTAAAAATTGACCACTGAGTAAATCGTATTCAAGTTGAATCTTCACCCCCGCAGTATTACTACTTCCTCCTGACCCTTGATAGTCAGTGGCGAAGGTATCTGGTAATTGAAACACCGTCGCATCTAAAATACGAATACGATTGAAAATAGACATCATGTGTGCAGAAAGCGATTGATTGGAACAGAGTTTTTGTGTGAGAAGAGAAGTAAAGACTTCTCGAAGAAATTTGTGTAAGTGATGTGCTAGCGATTTCCTGACTGAGCCATACGCAAAGGGCAATGAGTTCGTTTGCTTGATATTTACTAGATCGCTGTACAAAGCCAACTTGTCTGGCGATGTCTTGTAGGACTACTGGAGATAGAAAGCATTGTAATTCTTGTGAGAATAGATACAATTCTTCAGAAAGTGAGAGGTCCATAAAAAAACGCCATCCTTTCCTATGATTCTACAGAAAGAATAGCGTATTTTTTCATTTTATGGGGTATTTTGTTTTGTTAGCTTGATAGCGATGGGGTGGGCTCCCTTTTTAACTTAGGGGTAATTTATGTCGTATTTAGCAATTATTCATTACATAATGCAAATGATTGTTTACATTTAGTTAGTAATCATTTACAATTACAGTAATTGTAAATGAGGAAAGGGAAATTATGATGCTAGAAAACAGAGTTAGAGAATTACGAGCACGATTTAGATGGACTCAGCAAGACTTGGCCGATGCAATTGGGGTCACAAGGCAGACAATTGGATTAATAGAAAAAGGTGATTATTCTCCATCTGTCACTATGGCGTTAAAAATAGCTGCTGTATTTCAAGTTACCGTAGAAGAGGTTTTTTATTTAAAGGGAGAGGAACGATTATGATAAAACAGGTTTTAAGATCTCCACTTATAGGGGTCAGTATATTTGTGTTGATTATTGCATTTTTACTATTTTCTCTTATGAATACACAAGTCATTTTAGCAAAGTTATGTTTCGGGATTTTAGTGACGGTTACTTTTTTATGGCTCATTCTCACAAGGATTTATAACCGAAAGAATCCTCATGATAAGATTAGGTTATTTGGTTTTATACCATCTGAATTTCGTGAAATAGATGAAGGGCAGCAGTGGGTAACCTATAAGGCTTGCCGAAGTGTGTATATTTACTATAGCATTGCGCTTCCAGTAACGGCAGGGATTTGTTTCCTCTTTTCTCAACATAATTTTGTTCCATTATTGTGCATTGGTTTACTAGGTGCAGGTCAATACATTGTCTATTGGTTAACTACTGTTCTTATTTTAAATCGTATTTAACAAAGGGGATGAAACAATATGGTGGAGTGGGCTCAAAATGCGGGTGCATTATGGCAATATGTAGTGTTATTCCTTTTAGCTTTTGCCCCATGGATGGATGTATCAATCGTTGTACCACTTGGTATCGCATGGGGGTTACAACCATTTGCAGTAGGAGTAACAGCATTTGCAGGAAATCTTATCTTGGTTCTATTACTCGGTTTTTTCTTTAAACAATATGCAAAATGGCAAGCAGCAAGAAAACTAAAAAAAGGTATAACTACACCTTCTAAAAAAGAAACCCGATCAAGAAAAATATGGGAACGATATGGTATTCCAGGTTTGGCTCTTCTAGCTCCAATTCTCGTAGGAACTGATATTGCAGCCGTATTAGCTTTAACATTTGGATCTAGCCGGACACACGTCATAAGTTGGATGACGGTCAGTCTAGCAGTATGGACAGTCATTTTTACAGTTGCTGCGATGTATGGGCTTAGCTTTTTAAATATTATTTAGGATATCATGATGATTTTAGGTAATCTAAAATCGTTCACTACCTAAAAATTATGGAGTGATGAAGTGAGTTCATATAATATCAAGACAAAAGCTTTGACCAAAAACATTTGAACACTCAACTAGCTGTACGATATGGTCATAGTACCGTAGTTCACGAACTTATATGGGTAGAAACACATTGCTATCAAGCTAATATTTTGAAGCATCCCCAGAACAAAAAAATTGTACATTTTCATCTGGAGATGTCAATTTTCTCGTTTTGGGGTATTTGCTTTTCTTAGGTTGATGGGCATGTGGCGGTACCCCTGTTAAAAATGATGCTAATCTCCCATATAGTTCAGATAAAACAGAATCCATTCCACTATGCACACGTTGAAATACATTCTTTATATCCCACTACGTTCAGATAAAAATCGGCTTCGGTGGGTCACCGCCACCACTTGGCTTTGGCTTTATATCCCACTACGTTCAAATAAAACCCCCTTACACAAAACAAAGCAAAAACCGCATTATATCTACAGAAGCATCATATCACATTTCTACCCTTTTGCAGTGAACCACCGGTCTTGTTTCATACCAATTT
>NZ_JBHTHG010000064.1:0-2615 GCF_042676365.1 Bacillus sp. CGMCC 1.60114 | reverse complement strand
TTCATATTCTTCACTCGTCAGACAGTTAATAACTTTATACTTAGGATTTCCTAACCATTTGGTCTTCTTGCACTGATAAATTATATCTCCATCGTTGGAGTAAATGTCCAGAGATAATAAAGTTTTAGACTAAATAATATAGTATTAGACTGAATAATAAAGTTGTAGACTGGCAGCTGAGTTAAGCTAACGGGCAGTTTTCGTGAAAGGTATCGTCATTGAAAGGAATTGAGAGGGTCTTCACGAATTAAGGAATACTGAACTGCACTATGTGTTCAAGAATAACCATATTGAACATGGTTCTTTGTTTAAGAGGTCAAATAGAGTTGTTATAGGAGATGAATTAAAGTTGAGATACAGCCTGTTAGATAATGGTACAGACTCTTTAAAAGCGACTTACTTGAGTATTGAAAAAATACATGCGCTACATGATGGCACTGGCATGGAGCATTGTTTAAAAGACGCTGTTTTGTCTCTTAATCATGCAGTAGAAATTTTGTTTAAACTTTTGTTGCGCCAAAGGAATGAGTATCTTGTTTTCAGTGATTTAGATAAATATATGGTAGCAAAAAAGAAAATGATTGAGCAGGGAAAAACAAATATTTTTGAATTAGCCCCCAATTTAAAAACAGTCACTTTAAATGAAGCAATGGACAGAGCTGAATTCCTTTGTGAATACGAAGTTGACTCTACATATAAGAAAGTAATTGCTTTTATCAATAAAATTAGGAATCAACTCACACATTACGAGATTAACATGACATCACATGAAATGCTTGAGTTATCAGTTAAAATCCAAACTTGCTATGAGTTAACGATTCAGTTCTTTGCTCCGCATATCGAGGGTCTGGAAGAAAAAGTGGAAGCAGCAAGATTCGAGTATACAAAGGATGATTATGGCGCTGACATGGCTGAGTGGTATGCAGAAGTGGAGATGGAAGAGCGTATGTTAAAACGTTATGATATGTAATTACAATCATATGTTGGCTTTTTGGTTAAACTAACGGGTTCGATAGTGTAATAATCGCCTCATGTGTGGCAGTAACAATAACGGTTGAGACGACTCCCTAAATCAAAAACGGAGCCCGCCGGCTAGGCTGTAAGCTCCGTTCCTGTATTATCCCGTTGAGGGGCAAGTGCCAAACGCGCTATCGTATAAAAAAATCGGCCCGATTCATAAATATTTCCTCAATCTTCTCCAGTATGGGCCCGCTTTCCTCGGATTTGCGTTTCACCTCGATCCATTCCGGGTCTTGTAGAAACGCACCCCACAGCCGTTGCCGTTCCTCCATATCCTTATATTCCATCACGTAATACAACTTCGGAAGCCCCGTCTGATCGATCCAGAAATCGTACACCTTTATTTCCAACCGCTCGAAAATACTAAGTGTATGCTGGCTGAAACGTTGCAGAATCGCTTCCATTCTCCCCTCATGCATGGTATAAATGCGCAACTCGTAAAGCATGCCCATTCCCTCGCTTTCTGTAAATCGTAGAGTTTTTTCGTTGATCGTTGCCTACTCTCAGTTATTTTACCAGTAATCTTCGACCCTTGGAAATAAATGTTATAAATAATAACCCGACTAATGCAAGTATATTGAAAAGAATAAGTTTAAAGCAGGTCATTTCGTAATTTATGAAAATTCAAAGGATTCTTCTATTTGTGATATGATAACTGATGATGTTATACATTTTTTAAAATACGAAGTAGAGCCTCTTTGGAAAAATAAATGAACGTGGAAAGAAACATGTCTCTTACTTTTGAAATCTTTAGATATAGCATGAGCATGAATAGTATATTATTACGCTAACGGGTACGATAGTACAATGAGGCGGTGCAGTCTAATACTTTATTATTTAGTTGAGATCAATGGATTGCTTCATTCTGACGTATAGTCTAAAACTAATTTTCAACTACCTGGTGATTTAAAAGATCGGGACCTCTTGTACCATAAGGGGTTCCGGTCTAAAACATTATTATCACTGAACAGTAAACATCGATTTGAACGTTCCAATCAATATCCCATACATAGGTTGTCATTCTTGTTAGTATATTTTTGTAATTTCTTTTAAATGTGAATACCTTATTTCCAACTTGATCCATAACATCAACCGATTTAGTAGAGTGCTTTATCTTAGGAGGTAAGTATGTATATTTCTTCATACTAATATTTCTCCTTTTTTCTTTATTGTATCATTTGGAATAATTGGTATGTTGTGTAATTTCGGTTGAATATGATATTCATGCTCGGTTGACATAACGTAACATTATAGGTAGCAAGATTTTGGTATAAATCTTTTTATATCAAAGGTTTCTCTTACTCTTTGATATTATGAAATATGCAGGATTTTATACAATGCCGCACTGGTACGGTTTTTTGTGTTCCTGTTTGTTACCGGATTAGCCAAAAACTATATAAGATCCTGCATGCTCCTAGCATTATTAAAACTATTTATTTTTATGTCAAAAA
Organism: Bacillus sp. CGMCC 1.60114; assembly: GCF_042676365.1. Taxonomy (NCBI): domain Bacteria; kingdom Bacillati; phylum Bacillota; class Bacilli; order Caryophanales; family Bacillaceae; genus Bacillus; species Bacillus sp. CGMCC 1.60114. Next base: position 144 of record NZ_JBHTHG010000064.1, on the reverse strand, counting down.
CTGCTTAGCGTGGTTTTTTTCCGAAATGCTGGCGGTACCCCATGCCCATCAACTTAAGAACGGAAACAAAATGAACTTTCGTTCAAATAAACTAAAAAACCCTTAAAACACTTTTTATCCTTAAAAATGAGCATGCCAAATAAA
>NZ_JBHTHG010000063.1:0-5604 GCF_042676365.1 Bacillus sp. CGMCC 1.60114 | reverse complement strand
TGGCTGGATTTATCTGAAGAAAATCCATATAGTCATTTCTTGATGACAGTAATGGGCGGAGTGAATCAATTGGAACGTGACTTAATTCGTATGCGTCAACGTGAAGGGATTGACCTTGCAAAAAAAGAAGGAAAATATCAAGGAAGAGTTAAAAAGTATCACGAAAAGCATGCGGGAATGAATTATGCACTTAAGCTGTATGAAGAAGGGAATATGACAGTGAAACAAATTTGCGAAATTACCAATGTTTCTAGATCAGCTTTATATAGGAAACTACAAGACAAAGTATAATAAGTACCCGCCGTAATTGGAAAATTTTTCAGATGTGGCGGGTTATTCTTTGAATCGTTTCCGTACCCCTACTCCAAAAGCAAAGTTGTAGCTTTGCAATAAAGTTCGCTCAAAAATGCGTTTAAATCGTTGAAAATATGTTAAGTTGTAGAACTTTTTTTCGAAAAAAGTTTACTCAAAACACATATTTCCATCGAAGGAAAATCAACGATTTTTATAAAAAAGTTGCACCGTAAAAGTCTAATAGACGTTGTTAAATTAAGATTTCACTGTCTATTTTAAGTAAACTTTTTATAAACGGTGCAACTTTATTTCAAATCCACAAAAGTGCTGTTGTTTGTGGTTGTATTATATAGCAGTCGGCTTTCCACATTTTTCATTTTATAGTCTACGATTATTTAGTACGAAGTCGGTCTAAAAGAACGGCAAGAATGATGACTGCTCCTTTTATGACAAGCTGCCAATAATAGCTAACGTCCAACAAAGTAAGCCCGTTACTAAGCACTCCCATGATCAATGCCCCGATAATCGTTCCTTGAATCTTTCCAACGCCTCCAGTAAAGCTTGTTCCGCCAAGGATAACTGCAGCGATGGCATCAAGTTCGAATCCAACACCGGCCGTCGGCTGTCCGGAATATAATCGGCCTGCAAGAACGACTCCAGCAAGCCCTGATAATAAGCCGCTTATCATATATACCTTTATTAAGTTTGCTCCTACCTTTATCCCAGTAAGACTAGCAGCTTCTTCATTTCCGCCGATCGCATAGACGTGACGTCCAAACATCGTATATTTTAAAATGAAGAAAGTAATTACATAAATGAAGGCCATAATGAAAATCGGTGTAGGAATAGCTAACACGGTGCCGGAACCGAAGAATTTAAATAACGGATCTGTCAATACGATTGGGTATCCTGCACTAACTACATAAGCAAGTCCTCTGATGTATGTAAAGCTCCCTAATGTTACAATAAATGCCGGCAGCTTTACTTTAGCTGTTAGATAGCCATTTACAAATCCAGCCGCTACACCAATTGCCACGCCGGCTGCCATAGCGATAATAGCATTGACTCCCTGCTGCGAAAGCATAACAGATATAACACCGGACAATGCGACTGTAGAGCCGACGGATAAGTCGATACCGCCGGTTAAAATAACAAATGTCATTCCGGCTGCTAAAATAGCAATAATAGAAATTTGCTTTAAGACATTAAGAAGATTATTTACCTCTAGAAAATTAGAGGTAAGAACTGACAGAACGACACACATTAATACAAGAATTACGATCGTGCTATACTGATTCCATAGCTCTTTAATATTCAATTTTCCCTTGGCACGATTAGTCTGTAAAACGGTCATGTCTGTTTTCATGCTATCTCTCCTGTCGCATAATACATAATTTTTTCCTGAGTCGCTTCAGCTCTTGGCAAGTTAGCTCTAATTTTTCCTTCATGCATCACTAACACCCGATCACTTACACTTAATATTTCTGGAAGCTCGGAAGAAATCATAAGAATAGCCATTCCCGATTTCGCTAACTCATCAATAATTTTATAAATCTCAGCTTTGGCCCCTATGTCAACACCGCGAGTCGGTTCGTCCAGAAGCAGCACTTTTGGCTGGATGAGAAGCCATTTCGCCAAAACAACCTTTTGTTGATTGCCTCCGCTTAAATTGACTACCTTTTGTTCAGGAGATGAAACTTTAATACGTAGCTTTTTAATATAATCCGCTGCCTCTTGATGAATTTCTCTCCAATTTAAAATTCCGGCACTGCTATATTTTTGCATCATTGTCATCGCTATATTCTCTTTAACAGATAGGTCGAGAAACAAGCCTTGTTCTTTTCTGCTTTCTGGTACAAGAGCAATGCCGTTCTCAATCGCATCTCGATGACAAGTAATCTCAGCCTGTTTCCCATTAATCCAAATCTCGCCTGATTTATTGGCAACAGATCCGAAGATGGTTCGAACAAGCTCCGTTCGTCCTGCCCCGACTAATCCGGCAAGTCCTACTACTTCCCCTGGATATACCTGCAGGTTAATCTTGCCTATCACTTTATTATCAGACAGCCCCTTAACCTCCAAAACAGGAACCTTCTCTCTTACCTTTACACCGCTATTCGGTTTTCGTTGGAATATATCCTTCGGTTCACGACCTACCATTAATTTCACTAAATGGTCCGGATTCGTCTCTTCAATAGGCATACTGCTGACCCATTGACCATCCCGAAATACAGTACAACGATCGGAAATTTTGAAAATCTCATCCATTCTGTGTGAAATATACACAATCGCTACACCTTTGGCTTTTAACTGATCAATAATAACAAATAGCTTATCAATTTCTTTATCTGTAAGGGTTGCTGTTGGTTCATCCATGATTAATACTTCCGCTTGAAACGATAGCGCGCGCGCAATTTCAACCATCTGCTGCTCTGCTATGCTCAAGGATGACACGAGCGTTCTGGAATCTAACGTTGAACCGATAGATCCCAAAACAACTGCCGCTTTCTCATATACTTCCGCCCATTTCACCATACCAAATTTATTTTTCGGCAAAACAGTTCCCATGAAAATATTTTCAGCAATGGATAAGTTAGGAGATAACTTTAATTCCTGATGGACAACACTAATTCCATTCAATTTCGCTTCTAAAGTATCTTTCCATGTCACATTTTGATTCTTATACTCTATCATTCCGGAATCCGGCTGATACACGCCACATAAAATTTTCATCAAGGTGGATTTTCCTGCGCCATTTTCCCCCATAAGCGCATGCACTTCTCCTTTATACAGCTCCAACTGTACGTTATCAAGCGCCTTCACCCCAGGGAATGCTTTGCTTATACCCGACATTTTAAGAATAGAATTGCCTTTCGTCAGAGGACGAGCTGTCACCTTAGGATGCTTCACAGTATCCCTCCTTTTATGTATCGTTGCAGCACGAATGCTTGGTAACTCATACAACTCTCTGATCTTACCAACCTTTATAGCTACCAACTGTCTCTTGTGTTACTAGTTCTACTGGTACCTTAACCTGGGACTCTACTTTTTCACCTTTAATAATTTTCATACCAATATCAACAGCTTTTTTTACAATTTCGTCAGGATGTTGTGCGGATGTAGCAACAAAGCTTTTGTTCTCTTTAAGAGAATCTATCGCTTCTGGAGCACCGTCAACACCAAGAATAAAGAACTCTTTATCGCGTTTTGCTTGCTCAGCGGCAATCTTTACTCCCAGTGCTTCAGGATCGTTAATCGCAAATACCGCATCAATTTTCCCTGATGAATTCGCTTGCAAAATATTTTCCATTACTGTTAACGCTTTTTCTCTGTTACCTTCACCGTTTTGCTTCGCTACAACTTTCACATCTGTTCCTTTGATTGCATCTTCGAATCCTTTAATACGGTCTGTTACAGCAGTTACTGGAGGTCCATCAATAATTGCGATATTTCCTTTGTTTTGTAAACGCTTTAGAAGAAATTCGCCAGCAAGCTTCCCTGCTAAGTAATTATCAGAAGCTACAGTTGCGCTTACTCCGCCGTCTGCGCCAACATCAACTGCGATAACCGGAATGCCTGCTGCCTTCGCTTGTTGTACAGCTGCTGCAATTCCTTTAGAGTCTACTGCATTTAAAAGAATCATATCTACCTTTTTTGTAATAAAATCTTCTACCTGTGCCATTTGCTTGGATAAGTCATAGTCAGCGCTTACAACAATCGCCTCACCACCAAGTTCCTTTGCAGTCTCTTTAGCACCTTTTGACATAGAAACAAAGAATGGATTACTTAACGTACCTACCGTTAAACCAATTTTAATCTTTTTGTCCTTTGAGCCTGAAGCGGACGAGCTAGTTTTGTCACTGCTTCCGTTACTGCAGGCTGCCATCATAAGCAACAATAAAACCATGAAAGGTGCCAACACTTTGTACATAGCTTTTTTCATTTTCTTTGCTCCCCTTTTTTCTTTTAATAGTTCCCCTTGCCTCTTCTTGCTCATTTTCGGATACCCAATGGTAACGCTTTCAATTATTTGCTTACTTTTAATCATTTGATCGTCATATACCTTGGTATATAATGATCGAATATGATTATTTATGATTATAATTGATGGATTTGTAAATTACAATGCTTTTTCATGGATTTTTTACCATAAAATAAACTTAATACCATTAATGGTTTATTTAACAAAAATACCCCCTAGAGCCATTTTAGCTTTAGGGGGTAAAACAGGTCTTATGCACTACGGACCAACAACATACACATCAATCCCAGTTTCTCTGAGCTTCTCCACAAATGACTTAGGAACACCGGCATCAATAATACATTTATCCACATCATGAATATCGGCAAATTTTGCAAAGGTCGATTTCCCAACTTTGCTATGATCTGCCAACAAGATCACTTGTTTTGCAATTTGAATCATTTTTCTCTTCGTTGCCGCCTCAGTAAGATTAGGGGTTGTTAGCCCCTCTTCCGCCTCAATCCCGTTCGTCGCAATAAAAGCCTTATCTACTCTCATCATTGAGAATCCAGCTTCGGCAAGTGGACCTACTAGGGCACACGTCTCTTTTCGTAAGTCCCCCCCTACCATCACAACATCAATTCCTTGAACATCCTGCAACTCTTGCGCAAAAACAAGTGAATTGGTCACTACTGTCAGCTTTGAAAAAGCCCGCAGTTCCTTAACAAGCTTGAAGGTTGTGGTTCCTGCATCAAGCAAAATTGTATCGCCTTCTTCAATAAATTCCAGTGCTTTTCTGGCAATCGCTTTCTTCTCCTCCTGAAACTTATCTTCCTTTTCATTAAATGTTGGTTCAAAGTTGACATTTTGGAGAGCAATAGCTCCCCCATGCGTTCTTCTCAATAACTTTTCTTCCTCTAGCTCCTTTAAATCTCTGCGCACTGTGGATTCTGATACTTCAAAAAAATGACTCAGCTCTTGAACAGATGCTCTTGAATTTCCTTGAATGTAATTCATGATTTTACTTTTTCGCTCTTCGGCATATAACATGAAACATTACACCTCTGTATAATATACTTTTTCTTTTTACCACATCGTATGAAGGCGTTTTCAATACACGCATTTTTAAGTATACTGCATAATTAAAAGGTTTTGTTTACAGAATTTCATATCTTACTTTTTTCGGCTCTGGTGCAAAAATCTAAGAAGCTTGGACATACTGATATTATCAATCTATAAAGGATGTGTATCCGTATGAAAAAGCCAACAGAATTTAAGTGGAAACATTACGAACCTGAAATTATCTTACATGTAGTACGCTGGTACCTACGGTACAGTCTGAGTCTTCG
>NZ_JBHTHG010000062.1:0-13994 GCF_042676365.1 Bacillus sp. CGMCC 1.60114 | reverse complement strand
TCCTGAGCCAGGATCAAACTCTCCAATAAAGTGTTTGTCTAGCATCATAAATAAAAATTGACGTTTCACGTTGTTTGTTTCGTTCAGTTTTCAAAGAACTTGTCCGTCGCTTAATTGCGACTTCCTTATGTTAACATCTTTGTTTTTCAATGTCAACTAAGTTTTTTATTTCGCTTTCTGCTCCGTTGCATCAGCGACTTCTAGAATATTACACCCTTTTATATTAAACGTCAATATGCTTTTCTATAAAAATATAAAAAGGATTTATTTATTACAAACCTTTTTACCATGAGGCGATCTCAATTCATCCTGCTACTCCTGAGTAATAAGAGTCCGATTGGTTCATTTCATCACCTTAAGAGATGAAGTCCTCCACTACTGATGAAAATTTCGATTTATTTTTCTTATATAATTATTAAAGAAACTATAAATCGAATAATCACATAGTAAACATAAATACTCCATAATTAACATAAGCGGTGCCAGAACCCATACTACATATTTGTAATTACCTCATTTTTCTCTTTCTTATACTTTCTCTATACTTTTATCCCGCTATTTTGAGACAATCCCTCCTACTAATGGAAGTTTCACTTTAGTATAAAAAACTCCTAAAGATGCAAAAAAGGACTAGGCATCCCCACACCTAGTCCTTTCAAAAAACCCCTTTTATTTACGAACGTAGACAAAATAAAGTACGAATAAAACTCCCATTACATACATAATTGGATGAATCTCTTTACGACGACCGCTTACAACCATTGTAATTGGATAAAAGATAAAACCAATCGCAATCCCTGTCGCGATACTGTATGTGAGCGGCATTGTAATAATTGTAAAAAATGCCGGTACTGCAGTTTCGAATTTCTTCCAATCAATTTCTCCTAATGATGATACCATCAAAATCCCTACAATGATTAAAGCCGGTGCTGTTACAGCTGGTGTTACTACACTTAATAATGGTGAAAATAAAAGTGCTAACAAGAAAAACCCTGCTGTTACAACTGCTGTAAATCCAGAACGTCCTCCAGCTGCTACCCCTGCAGAAGATTCAATATAAGACGTCGTTGTAGATGTACCAAGTATTGCCCCGATTACAGTCGCAATCGCATCGGAGAATAACGCTTTTCCTGCACGCGGTAATTTATTGTCCTTCATTAAGCCCGCTTGATTCGCAACTGCAACAAGCGTTCCTGCTGTATCAAAGAAATCAATAAAGAAGAAAGTTAAAATAACAACAAACATTTTAGGAGTGAAAATATCACCAATATGTTGAAGAGCAACTCCAAATGTCGGCTCTAAACTTGGTACAGCACCGATAACTGCTTTTGGTGTATCAATTAATCCTGTCACTACACCAGCAATTGCTGTAAGAACCATTCCATAAAATACTGCTCCATTAATTTTTCTTGTCATTAAAATAACAGTTATAGCTACACCGAAAATCGTAAGTAATGTTGTTCCTTTTGTTAAGTCTCCTAAACCAACAAGTACAGCATCATTGTTCACAATAATTCCGGCATTTTGAAAGCCAATAAACGCGATAAATAATCCAATCCCTGCAGCTACCGCAAATTTCAACTCTGTTGGAATTGCGTTAATAATCTTTTCACGAATACCGGAAGCTGTAAGAATGATAAAAAGAATACCTGATACTAATGTCCCAGCAATCGCTGTTTGCCACGGAATCTGCATTGTCAATAGAACTGTGTAAGCAAAGAAAGCATTAATTCCCATTCCCGGTGCTAATGCAATTGGATATTTTGCAAAAATCCCCATAATTAGCGATCCAATTGCTGCTGCTAATGCAGTTGCAACAAACACTGCACCTGGATCCATTCCTGTTCCTGCCGGTATTCCTTTAATATGCCCTAACGACAATGTAGCAGGATTGACAAATAACACATACGCCATAGATAAAAATGTTGTTAACCCTGCAATGAACTCTGTTTTATAATTTGTGCCGAGTTCATCGAACTGAAAGTAACGTTTCATTCTATGTTTCCCCCGTTATATAATTGCTCGTCATAACCCTTCCTAGCCCCTTTTTATCTATAAAAATAAAAAGGCTTCCATTGCATATACATGGAAGCGTCTGTAAACAAAGATAATTATCCCTTATCTTTATATTAAAACGCCTCGTAGTCAAGCCATTTACGGTAGCTAGGTAGAAACTTTCGGGCCATATTCCCGATATTATACGACGGCTGTAATATTCATTTTTATTATTAATTACATACTCATATTAACTCATATACATTCAAGTGTCAATCTAAAAGCGAACGTTTTTTATTTAAAATTAAATTTCGTTCGTGTAAAAGCAAAAAAAAGACGATCCATCTACACATCAAAGTATAGATGGATCGTCTTCTATATCATGAAATTCACTTTATTCCCACTCGATTGTTGCTGGTGGCTTACTTGTTATATCATACACGATACGGTTCACGTGTTTCACTTCGTTTACGATACGTACAGAGATTTTCTCTAATACATCCCAAGGAATACGTGCCCAGTCTGCTGTCATACCATCGATAGATGTTACCGCACGAATACCTACTGTGTAATCATACGTACGCTCGTCGCCCATAACACCTACGCTGCGCATGCCAGGAAGTGCAGTGAAATATTGCCAAACTTCACGGTCTAAACCAGCTTTTTGGATTTCTTCACGTAAAATCGCATCAGATTCACGAACGATTTCTAGTTTTTCTTCTGTAATTTCACCTAATACACGAATACCAAGTCCTGGACCTGGGAATGGTTGACGCCATACGATTTCATCTGGAATCCCTAGTTCAGATCCTAACGCACGTACTTCATCTTTAAATAATGTATTTAATGGTTCAATTAATTTGAATTGCATATCTTCTGGAAGTCCACCAACGTTATGATGAGACTTAATTGTTTGTGCAGTTGCTGTACCACTTTCAATAATATCAGTGTACAGTGTACCTTGTGCTAAGAAGTCCATTCCTTCTAATTTAGATGCTTCATCATCAAATACATAAATAAATTCGTTACCGATGATTTTGCGTTTTTGTTCTGGATCTTCAACGCCCTTTAATTTGCTCATAAAGCGTTCTTGTGCATCCACTTTAATAACGTTCATGTGGAAGCCTTCGCTAAATGTTTTCATAACCCCTTCAGCTTCTCCTTTACGAAGTAAGCCGTGGTCAACGAAAATACATGTTAATTGATCACCGATTGCTTTATGAATTAACACAGCTACAACAGAAGAGTCTACGCCGCCGCTAAGTGCACATAGTACTTTCTTATCGCCAACTGTTTCACGAATCTTTTCTAATTCTACTTCAATGAAGTTCTCCATGTTCCAGCCTTCAGTACAACCACAAACACCGAATACAAAGTTCTTAATTAAATCATTACCGTGCTCAGAGTGACGTACTTCCGGGTGGAATTGTACACCATATAAGTTTTGTGCTTCGTTGCTCATACCAGCAATTGGGCAAGACTCACTTGTTGCATCTACTACGAAACCTTCCGGTAAGCCTGTTACTAAGTCACCATGACTCATCCAAACAACTTGTTCTTCTGGAAGATTTGTATATAATTTCGATTGGTTCTCTACTTTTAATACTGCTTTTCCGTACTCACGATGGTCTGCGCGTTCTACTTTTCCACCAAAGTGTTTTGTCATTAACTGCATGCCGTAGCAAATACCGAAGATCGGTAAGCCTAAGTCAAAGATTTTTTCGTCACAGTGGAATGCACTTTCGCCATATACACTGTTTGGTCCACCAGAGAAGATAATTCCTTTTGGATTCATCGCTTTAATTTCTTCTGCTGTAATTGTATGTGGATGAAGTTCACTATACACGCCAAATTCACGAATGCGACGCGCAATTAACTGGTTGTACTGACTTCCAAAATCTAAAACGATAATCGTATCGTGCTGTTTCTTCAAAATAATCACCCCATAGTTCTGTATATAAACATTTTCACCAATTTGGTAAAAACAATTACCAATATAATAAAAAAAGCCAGTCCCCTGCCCTCAGTCTCATAACAAAGAAAAGGCAGGAGCCTAGCTTTATAAAGGAGGTTTCTCCTTATAAACATAGACACACTGCCTTCATAGTCAGGTTGTTTACGGTAACCCGGTAGAGACTCTCAATCCATATTATTGAGGATATATGAAGGAATACTTTATATTATCTTCCTAGATTCTAACAATGAAGTATGAATACGGTCAAGAGAGAAAGCGACAAAATTCTACAGAAATTATTTTCCTGTATAGAGAAACTTCCTTCACCCCCGGCTTCACTAACATTTATTTGAACGAGTCAACATCTTATAGACAGTTTCTTGAAACACCTATCTTTTTTATCCCGCTATTCGCGAGCAGTAAGAGATCCCCACCTCAAGTTTTAGGGAGAAGCGAGGAAGATAGGTGCCCGTAAAAGCCCGATTGGGCGGGCTTTCCATCAGTGGGGATGAAAAAAACCACTGATGGAAGTTTCACTTTATATTTTACTACTTATAGAACAAAAAACATCCACCTCTATAAAGAGATGGATGTTTCGCGGCGCATGAAATTACATCATGCCGCCCATACCGCCCATGCCCATGCCGCTCATGTCAGGCATTCCAGCAGCACCAGCTGGTTCTGGTTTATCAGCAACAACTGCTTCAGTTGTTAAGAACATCGCTGCAACAGATGCTGCGTTTTGAAGCGCAGAACGAGTTACTTTCGTTGGATCTACGATACCAGACTCAAGCATGTTTACCCACTCGCCTGTTGCTGCGTTGAAACCAACGCCTACCTTTTCGCCTTTTAAGCGTTCTACAACAACAGAACCTTCTAAACCAGCGTTGATTGCGATTTGACGAACTGGCTCTTCTAATGCACGAAGTACGATGTTGATACCTGTTGCTACGTCGCCTTCAGCTGCAAGACCAGCTACTTTAGTATATACGTTCATAAGTGAAGTACCGCCACCTGCAACAATACCTTCTTCTACTGCTGCACGAGTTGAGTTAAGTGCATCTTCAATACGAAGTTTGCGCTCTTTCAATTCAGTTTCAGTTGCTGCACCTACTTTAATTACAGCTACGCCACCTGCTAGTTTAGCAAGACGCTCTTGTAATTTTTCACGATCGAATTCAGAAGTTGTTTCTTCTAACTGCGCACGGATTTGACCGATGCGAGCTTCGATTTGTTCTGTATTTCCTACACCTTCAACAATTGTTGTATTTTCTTTCGTTACAACAACTTTGCTAGCGCGTCCTAAAGATGCGATAGTTGCAGATTTTAAGTCGCGTCCTAATTCTTCTGTGATCACTTCACCGCCAGTTAAAATCGCAATATCTTCTAACATAGCTTTACGACGATCACCGAAGCCAGGAGCTTTAACAGCTACTACGTTGAACGTACCACGAAGTTTATTTACTACTAATGTAGCTAACGCTTCGCCTTCTACATCTTCAGAGATGATAAGAAGTGGCTTACCTTGTTGTACCACTTGCTCTAATACTGGTAAGATTTCTTGAATGCTAGAAACCTTTTTATCAGTAATTAAGATAAATGGGTTATCAAGAACAGCTTCCATTTTATCAGAATCAGTAATCATGTAAGGAGAAGCATATCCACGGTCGAACTGCATACCTTCTACTACATCTAATTCTGTTGTGAATCCTTTAGATTCTTCTAATGTAATAACGCCGTCGTTACCAACACGCTCCATTGCTTCTGCAATTAATTGCCCTACTTCTTCGTCAGCAGCAGAAATAGCAGCTACTTGTGCGATAGAAGATTTACCTTCGATTGGTTTAGAAATCGTTTTTAATTCTTCTACTGCTGCAATAACAGCTTTTTCGATACCTTTACGAAGACCCATTGGATTTGCACCAGCTGTTACGTTTTTTAAACCTTCACGAATCATAGCTTGCGCTAATACAGTTGCAGTTGTTGTTCCGTCACCAGCTACATCATTTGTTTTGCTAGCAACTTCTGCTACTAATTTTGCACCCATATTTTCAAATGCATCTTCTAATTCGATTTCTTTTGCAATTGTTACACCGTCATTTGTAATAAGCGGAGAACCAAATTTTTTCTCAAGTACTACGTTGCGACCTTTTGGTCCAAGCGTAACTTTTACTGCGTTTGCAAGAGTGTCGACACCGCGAAGCATCGAACGACGTGCTTCTTCACTAAATTTAATATCTTTTGCCATAATATTTGACCCCCTTGAATTTTTTAAGATTTATATAATTAACCGATAACTGCTAAAATGTCGCTTTCACGTAAAATTAAGTATTCTGCACCTTCGTATTTCACTTCAGTACCTGCATATTTTGAGAAGATAATACGATCGCCTGCAGCTAACTCTAAAGCAACACGCTCACCATTTTCAAGCACTCGACCAGTACCAACTGCTACTACTTTACCTTCTTGTGGTTTTTCTTTTGCAGTGTCTGGTAATACGATACCACTTGCTGTTTTTTCTTCTGCTTGAACAAGCTCAATTACAACGCGATCACCTAATGGCTTTAGCATGAACAATAACCTCCTCATTGACTATGTAAATTTTATGTTTATTAGCACTCGAACACTCCGAGTGCTAACACACTTATTATAATAAAGAATCTTATTTTCTTTTGCAAGTGAAAAAACGTAATTTTTCGGAAAACTATTCTACATTCTTTTCCTTTTTTCTATAAGCTTATATACTTTACCGGATGAATAACATAATAATTCTTACCTTCACGGAAAATCAGTACTGATAGAAGATTCATCATCGTTTTTCCTTCTTCTCCTATGTTACAATAAGAAAGATGCCATAAGTTGTTTTCTCTATGGGTAGAGCATTTTCCTTTTTCATTACAAAAAATTTAAAAAGGAGTTATGAAATTGAAGAGACAATACTGGTGGGTTGTTATTACATATATTTTAATGCAATTATCAGGGGTAATTGGAGGATGGATCCTTTTAAAAAGCGGAATATACAACAATGGAAACAGGAGCTTTCAAGAAAAGGTTCAATTAGCAACTGCACATTGGGGAATAATCAGCTTCTTCGTTGCTCTTATTATCATCCTACTGTTATTACGCAATGATACACAATCGGAAAAATGGGAGCGAGAAAAAACAAGCATTTCTGCTACAATAGGTTGGATCATTTTAGGAGTTTTTCTTGCTTTATTCGCCCAAGTAATTGCTGGCACCATCGAAACACAAATTTTTAAAGTTGAAGCTGAATCTGAAAATACACAAAACATTATCGAAATCATAAAAGCTGCTCCATTATTTATAATTGTTTCGTCTATATTTGCTCCTATTCTTGAGGAAATTGTATTTAGAAAGATTCTATTTGGAACACTATATAAACGATATAACTTCTTTATCGCAGCAATCGTGAGTTCTCTTATATTTGCTTTAATTCATTTTGACCCTACACATTTATTAGTGTATATTTCCATGGGGCTTGTTTTTTCATTTTTATACGTTAAAACGAAACGAATTATTGTACCCATTATGGCTCATGTTATGATGAATACAAATGTTATGTTAATTACATTTGTACTTCATCCCTATCTAGAAAAAGCTGAAAAATTGCAAGGATTTATCGGAGGATTTTAAACATGCGAAATTCACCATTTGTTATGGCAACTTTGTACTTTCTTCTCGGGTGTATTTTTACATACTTAGCAATTACAAGTGTTGAAGATACAATTTGGAACTTTTATACACTATTGCTTGCTATAATGGCAACCGTTGATTTTAATTTGGCACTTCGCCTTCTTTTTTCTAAATCGAAAAAAGGTAATATGAAGAAATAATAAAAACGCAGGGAATTCCTGCGTTTTTATTTTGGATAATTTTTTAAAAAGTACACAAGCGTTTGTAATTCTACCGCTAAATCAATATGATGAATTCGAATATGTTCTACTATATTTAACCTAGCAGGTGTAAAGTTTAAAACACCTTGTATACCAGTATGCGATAAGCGATCTGCTACAGCTTGTGCAACAGAAGCAGGTACTGTTAATATTGCCACTTTTATATCATCTGATAATTTCTCTTCTAATTCATCCAGATGATATACTGGAATTCCTCCGATTTCTTTTCCAACTTTCTCTTCATCAACGTCAAATGCCATCTCAATTTTTGTATTATTATTTTTCGTAAAATTGTAATGTAAGAAAGCTGTCCCTAAATTACCTACCCCTATTAGAGCTACACGCGTTACATCATCTTGGTCAAGTGTTTCGCGAAAAAACGACAATAAATAATTTACGTTATAGCCGTATCCCTTTTTCCCTAATGCCCCAAAGTATGAAAAATCTCTTCGAATTGTCGCAGAATCCACTTTCACCGCTTCACTTAATTCTGCAGATGATACGCGTTGCTTACCAGATAATGATAAGTTTTGGATAAATCGATAGTATAGAGGCAATCTTTTGGCAGTCGCCTGCGGAATTTTAGGCTGCTCCATGCAACCCCCTCCTCTCTTCCTATCTGTTCAAGTGATTGAAACATGTACGGAAGTTTAGCATTGAAAGTTTTCCTTGTATAATAGAGAGAGAACTTCTCTATTATGTTCAACTATACACTATTTTTAGTATGATTGAGAAATATAATCATGGCAAAGTTAAGAAATTATTTGAGGTGAAAACATTGATTCTACTACAAGTAAATAACCTTTCCAAGTTATACGCCGCTGAAATGATTCTTTCAAACATTAAGTTAGAGGTACAGACGCGTGATCGTATTGCACTTGTCGGCCGTAACGGCGCTGGAAAGTCTACATTATTAAAGATTATTGCGGGAGAACTGTCCCATGACAGCGGAGAAATTATTAAACCGAAAGATGTATCTATCGGTTACTTAGCACAGCACACTGGTCTTGAGACGTCATTAACCATTTGGGATGAAATGCTAACGGTATTTCTCGACTTGCAACGCATGGAGAAAGAACTCCGAAGGCTAGAACAAGAAATGGGAAAAGAAGAAAATTTCACAAATGTCACTGTACATGAAAGATTGTTAGCAGAGTATGATCGCCTGCAATTAGATTATAAAAATAAAGGCGGCTACCAATACGAAGCGGACATTCGCTCTGTTTTAAGCGGACTCGGCTTTCCGTCTGAAACACACGGAACTACAATCTCGACATTAAGCGGTGGACAAAAAACTCGTTTAGCTCTTGGAAAATTATTGTTAACAAAACCAGATTTGCTTATTTTGGATGAGCCAACAAACCATTTAGATATCGATACATTAACATGGCTAGAACAATATTTACAAGGCTATCCTGGCGCTATTTTAATCGTTTCACACGATCGATACTTTCTAGATAAACTCGTAACACAGGTGTATGAAATCTCTAATAAACAAAGTCGTAAATACACGGGAAACTACAGTAAGTATTTAGAACTTAAAGCATCACTATACGAACAAGAGATAAAGCGGTATGAGAAACAGCAAGAAGAAGTCACAAAGCTACAAGACTTCATTCAAAAAAATATTGCCCGTGCTTCCACAACAAAACGAGCACAAAGTCGCCAAAAACAATTAAATCGTATGGAACTTATGACGAGACCACTCGGTGATGAAAAATCTGCTTCTTTCCACTTTGATATCGATAGGCAAAGCGGTAATGATGTACTACAAGTAAAAAATGTCACAATTGGTTATAATAATGAGCCAATCATTGAGCACATTCATTTCCAATTAACAAGAGGTGATAGTGTTGCCCTTGTCGGTCCAAATGGAATCGGAAAATCCACTTTATTAAAATCTCTTGTGGATAAACTTCGTCCTTTAAACGGCAGTATTTCATTCGGCTCTAACGTTTCTATTGGATATTATGACCAAGAACAAGCAAACTTAACATCATCGAAACGCGTATTAGATGAACTTTGGGATGATTACCCGCTGCAACCAGAAAAAGAAATCCGCACAGTACTTGGAAATTTTTTATTTTCTGGTGATGATGTCTTAAAGCCAGTCTCTTCTTTAAGTGGCGGACAGAAAGCACGTTTAGCCCTTGCAAAACTTATGATGCAAAAATCAAATGTACTTATTTTAGATGAACCGACAAACCATTTAGATTTAAGTAGCAAAGAAATCTTAGAAAATGCTCTTATTGATTTTCCAGGAACTATTTTATTTGTTTCCCATGACCGCTATTTCATTAATCGCATCACCACAAAGGTTATTGAGTTATCAACAGACGGGGCAGTGGAATATCTAGGCGATTACGATTATTATGTAGAAAAGAAAAATGAAATGTTAGAACGGGCGGAACTTGAAGAACAAGGAACAAATAAACCTGTACAAAAACAAGTGGCGCAAGAAAAATTAAATTATATTGAAGAAAAAGAACGTAAAAAGCAAGAGCGTCAACGTATGCGTAGAATTGAAGAATTAGAAGAAAACATTGCTGCAATGGAAGAACAAATTGCTACATTAGAAGAACAACTTTGTCTACCTGAAGTATATGCTGATTACGAAAGAGCAAGTAATATTACAGAAGAAAAACAAACACTACAAGAACAATTAGAAGCATGTATGGAAGAATGGGAAGAATTACAAATATAAAGTGAAACCTCATCTATGGGGGTCTTACTACCCACGAATAGCAGGATAAAAAGGTTAGCATTTACGCTAACCTTTTTATTTATCCACAATGTTATTCACATATTCAATTTCACATTATCAAGATAAACATTAACTTTTCCACATTACCCACAAACATAATAATATTTATCCACACTTTATACTCACAAAAAAAACCTATATTATCAACAGATAATATAGGTTTTATCCACAGGTTGTGGTTAATTATGTGTATAAAGTGAAATTTTCATCCTTGAGGGTTCTTTATCCCCCACTAAACTTATCTTCTTTACCGAAGATGGAAAATTCACTATCTCATTAAACACGGAATAACTATGATTCAATATCCAAGCCAGGGTTTGCATTTAACGCTAATGTTGCTCTTTTTCCTTTCTCATATGCAATCGTACCAGCTGCAGCGATCATAGCAGCGTTATCTGTGCATAAAGATAACGGCGGAATAATAAGCTTTATATCGTCTTTATTTGCAAACTCTTCCTCCAGCCGAGCCCGCAATCCTTTATTTGCCGCAACTCCTCCAGCAAGAAGTACTTGCTTCACACCATACTCCTCTGCTGCTCTTACTGTTTTTGTTACTAACACATCAATTACACTTGCCTGAAAACTTGCAGCTAAATCTTCAGGAGTAAGTTCTTCTCCGCGCTGCTTTGCGTTATGCACAGTGTTAATAACTGCAGATTTTAAACCGCTAAAACTAAAATCATAAGAATCTGGTTCAAGCCATGCACGAGGTAGATCAATTGTCGGCTCTCCTTCATGAGCAAGACGATCAATGTGCGGCCCACCCGGATATGGCAATGATAACGTACGTGCCACCTTGTCGTATGCTTCTCCTGCAGCATCGTCTCTTGTTTCGCCAATTACTTCAAATGAACCATGCTCTTTCATATAAACAAGCTCTGTATGTCCACCAGATACAACGAGAGACAATAGTGGAAACTGCAGTTCTTGTACTAAACGATTCGCATAAATATGCCCAGCAATATGATGCACCCCAACTAACGGGATATTATGTGCAAAAGCTACTGCTTTTGCTGCATTTACACCAATTAACAATGCCCCAACAAGGCCTGGTCCTTCCGTAACTGCAATTGCATCAATATCTTCAAATGTAATTTGCGCTTCTTTTAACGCTTCTTCTAATACAACCGTTATTTCTTCCACATGGTGACGAGATGCAATTTCTGGAACAACCCCGCCAAAACGTTTATGGCTTTCAATTTGCGAAGCTACAATATTCGCTAAAATTTCTCGTCCATTTTTCACAACCGCTACAGCTGTTTCATCACAACTTGTTTCAATACCCAGTATAATTGTATCTTTTTTCATCATAAGTTCACCCACATTACAAGACCATCTTCATAATTGTCTGTATAGTATCTTTTGCGAATTCCGCCATTTTGAAAACCAAATTTTCGATATAACTTTTTTGCAATTTCATTTGAGACACGAACTTCAAGTGTTATTGTATTTGCTCCAAGATTTCTCGCTTTGTTTATGACTTCTTGTAATAACGCTTCTCCAAGCCTTTGACCACGGTATTGTGGTAATATCGCAATGTTCGTAATATGTGATTCATCAAGAATAATCCAAAGTCCGCAATAACCTAGTATTCCTTCCTCTGTTTCCATTACAACGTAGTGTGCATACTCATTCATGTTTAGTTCTCGCTCAAATGCTTCGGCAGTCCAAGGAGTCGCAAATGAAGATTCTTCAATCGCAACAATTTGTGGAATATCCTCTTCCTTCATACTTCTAAATGTAATGTTCATTCATAGGACCTCTATTTCTTTTGACTTTCTAGCCATTTTGCCTCTGCTTCTGCCAAACGAAGGTAACTTGGAACGAATGTATGCACAGATTGCTCTTCTTTCTGTAAACCTAAGAAAGCTAACTCACTTGGGCGTGGATTATGTTTTGTCAGCGGGGCAAATACCGCTTGATTTCCTAAGTGTTCTACAATTGTATCTTTATGCTGTTCTACATCATTTCCGATAAATAAAATAGGTTGCCCTATCTCTTTTAACATTTGTAACCAATCGGCAATAAGAATAATACGATCCTCTTTCACAGATTGTAACTCTTGTTCTCTATATGTATACAATCCAGTATAAATTTGCTGACGACGACCATCAAATAACGGACAAATATACCCTGGGAAATTCATTCCGTTTGCTGCCAGTACTTCTAAACTTGATACACCAACAATCGGAATTTGCAATGACCAAGCTAATGTTTTTGCCACGGTTACACCAATACGAACACCTGTATAAGAGCCTGGCCCAGCTGCTACAACGATTTTATTTAATTCCTTTGGTTCCACACTACATTCTTGTAAAAGCTGCTCTACCGCTGGCATCAGACGCACAGAATGATTTTTTGTTAAGTTTGTAATGATTTCTCCAACAACCGTATTTCCATCAATAAGAGAAACTCCCATTACATAGTTAGAAGTATCAATTGCTAGTACTTTCATTTTGTAATAGCTCCTCACATAATCTAATATATCGTTCTCCGCTCGGCTCTAATACAATTTTTCTTGTACTATCCCCCGTGTGGAATAAACTGATTTTTAAAAGTGAAGATGGTAAAAAAGCCTCTATTAAATGTGCCCATTCCACCACTGTTACACCTTCACCATAAAAATATTCATCAAACCCTAAGTCTTCTTCACTCTCCGCTAAGCGGTATACATCCATATGATACAGAGGTAATCGTCCCTTATATTCTTTAATAATATTAAACGTTGGACTATTCACAACACGTTTCACACCAAGACCTTTTGCAAGACCTTTTGTAAATGTTGTCTTACCTGCACCTAAGTCCCCTTCTAAAATTAAAACATCCTGCGCCTGAACTAATTGTCCAAGCCTTTCTGATAAACTCTGCGTTTCTTCTGAAGACATTGTTGTTATTTCATATTTATTCAAAGGTTTCACCTACCTTACTGTTAGTATTCCCTGCTCTTTATTATACAGATTTTTTATTCTTGTTTCAGTTTCGAATATATAAAAAAGACCTTAGGAGTTGTCCTAAGGATAAGATTGACTGTCTTATAAGTTTAATTAAAGTAAATAAAAAAATACGAAACATATTGTTTCGTTCTTTAATTTATATAAATGGCGGTCCCGACCGGGGTCGAACCGGCGATCTCCTGCGTGACAGGCAGGCATGTTAACCACTACACCACGGGACCATTGGTTGCGGGGACAGGATTTGAACCTGCGACCTTCGGGTTATGAGCCCGACGAGCTACCAGACTGCTCCACCCCGCGATGATAATAAAGCCTGGCAACGTCCTACTCTCACAGGGACAAAGTCCCAACTACCATCGGCGCTAGAGAGCTTAACTTCCGTGTTCGGTATGGGAACGGGTGTGACCTCTCTG
>NZ_JBHTHG010000061.1:0-10604 GCF_042676365.1 Bacillus sp. CGMCC 1.60114 | reverse complement strand
AATTTATACTAATATGTAATATATTACCTGTCAATGAACCTCATATGCTATTAATAACTTAAAATTCCAAAGTATATGTCACATATACTAATATTGTTTTTGGTGGTTCTGGTGCAAATACTTCAGAAGAGATATAGAGAGGCGAAAAGTTTCCTAGTAGAATCTATTTTATGCTGAAAGGCCGAATAGTTGATGAATGAGGTTCACTTGATTTCGGACAGACTTCTCCCCTTGGAGGATTTGTCCTTTTTTCATCATATGCATCGCCTCTATACCACTCAGTATGTAAGTGGCAGTACATTTTCCTTTTCCATACTGATCACGCCCCTTTTTTAGAGTAATATTATCAGTATGTCCAGGTTTAAGAGATTACTTGCAAGAGCTTTAGAGTTTTTACACCAGAGCCATCATTAAGCTATATCCCGTTTTATAAAACTACGTAAACCATATATCAGTAAAACTATGAAAGTTCCAATAACTAGTGTATAAAATAAGTAATAAGATTGAATAGGTGATTCATCTTCAGGTGACATTGCTAGCATAGGCTGTGTCCAAGGATAAATCTGTCCTAAAGGTGTGCTAGCAACAATAATAGCTGGGAGAGTAAAAACAATACTAACAGCTAATGGTATACCAAATGTTTTTGCCCTTATGGATATGATTAGTTGTAGCAGAATCAATGGCAAGCACGCTAAAATGCCTCTAATCACGAATCCAAGTATTGTAAATATCGGAAGACTGCCTTCCACTCCTTTTATATAACCAAATCCTATAAAAAAGATTAATAAGATTAACATTGTAATAATTACCATATTTACTACCGTTAGAAATTTTCCTAAAAAGATTTCCGAGTGTTTAATCGGTAGGGCTAATAGTTGTTTCCATCCACCCCCGATATGTTCACTCCTACAAACAAGTGCTGCGTATATCCCAACCATGATCGGTAATACAAAAGGACCCATAAATAGCGCTACTTGTGTCCACACTTCGATCCATTCATTATCTCCTGGCTGCATAAAAAGATCATAGTTTTTAAAGAAATTAATATAAGCCAGGAATAGACCTAAAAGGGGACCTATGAAGTAAAGTAACCACAACTTAGAGCGTTTTAATTTTAATCGTTCAACATATAAGACATTTTTCAAAATAATCTCTCCTTATTGGATATTCCGTTTAGCAAAATGCTTAGAACCTATAAACATAAGGATTATACCTAATATCAAATTGATGACGAGGTAGGCTGAAAAATCCGGGTTATTCCCTATGCCCTCATATTGCAAAATAACCGTTGATGATTGGATTGGATAAGCTAAAGGGAACCACCTTGTCGCTTGAGCAGCAGCTAAAAATAGACCCATAATAGCCGAAACTGATCCAATAAGAATTGAGAACGCCTGATTTTTAATCGTCATGGATAACCAAAATTGAAAGGCCATAATTGGTAATACTGTAATCAACATGCCGTAACAGTCGCCTATCAATAGGTCCCATGGAATCTCTCCTTCAAATGCTAGTACTTTTCCTAGTAAAACCATGCCAATCAGAAAAATAGTGGTGGAAAGGAATAGACTAATTGTTAGCCAAATAAATTTACTCAAATAAATTTTTTCGCTTGATATAGGCATTGAAAGGGTTTGTTTCCATCCATTTGCCTGATGTTCAATATTTGCTATCACTGATGCAGCAAGTGTAACGGCCAATGGGAAACCTAGACCAAACAACAAACTATTGTCATACAATACATACATCCACATAGAACCTGCATCGAACATCTCAACTTGTTTTTCAACAAACTCAGAACGATAGGTGAGATTCACCAGCTCATATGCCAAGATAAGTAACGGAACCAATAAAACAATAATTAATAACGATGAACGTTTTAATTTTAATTTATCTGCCCATAATATATTTTTCATAAGCTTCCCTCGGTACCAGTTAATTCTAAGAAGATATCTTCAAGTGTTCTTTTCACTTCTTCAAGTCGATATACAGATACCCCCGAATGAACTAGAATAGAGTTAATTTCTGAAACAAATGCTGGTTCAGTTTTGGATAACCACAAGAAATCCCCTTGTAAATCAGCCTTTAAGTTTCGTCCTTTTAATATTTCATTTGCTTTCGTTACATCACTAACTCCAACTTTTAGTAGAGGTTTCCGTTTTTGCCTTAAGCGTTCAATCGAATCTTGGAAAATCATTTTTCCATTATTAATGATCCCTACTTGTGTTGCCATTTGATCTATTTCACTCAACAAGTGGCTAGATACAAGGACACTCATTCCAGCCTCCGGTAATTCTTTAATCAACTCTCTAATCTCTTGGATACCAGACGGATCTAAACCATTAGTCGGTTCATCCAGTATTAATAAATCTGGATTACTAAGCAATGCTGCAGCAATCCCTAGACGTTGCTTCATTCCAAGCGAATATTCTTTGGCTAGCCTGTTAGCCACCTTGGTTAATCTCACGATTTCCAACACTTCATTTACGCGTTTTTCTGGAAGATCTCGTAACCGGCGAACGGCTTCTAAATTTTCACGTCCGGTTAAGTTTCCATAGTATGTTGGGGACTCCACCAACGATCCAATCCGTTGTAAAATTTTTAGACGGTTTTTGTTTAGGTTTTGACCAAAAATTTCAATTTCACCCTTTGTAGGTGTAATCAAACCCAGCAACATCCGAATCGTTGTTGTTTTTCCAGCCCCATTGGGTCCAAGAAATCCATAAATTTGGCCACGTTCAATTCGCAAATTTAATCCATCTACAGACGTGTGCTTTTTATATTTTTTGGTTAGATCATTAGTCATCAAAATTTGATCATTCATCTGTTCCTCACCTCGTTTCTATCGTAAACGAAATTTATTAAACAAGAATGAAACTTTTCCTAAACATTTGCTTAACGGCTTGTCCCAAACAATTTTTCCTAATTAATTTACATTCTTAGAACACCAAGGACTTTATAATTATTTTTATTATTATGAAATCTAAACGGTATATTAATTCTTATCTCAACAGCTTTTTTTATTTGGCTTTAATGTAAAATAATAATTGAGATAGGAAGGAGGGTTAAGTGTGACTTTTAAACTTGAGGATCATAAAATTTTGATGGTTGATGATGATCAGCACATTTTAGATTTATTAATAACCGTTTTTGAAAAGGAAGGTTTTCAAAATATCTTAAAAGCTACCACTGGAGCAGGGGCATTTTTCATAACAACGCAAAATAATCCACACATTATCTTGTTAGATGTGATGTTACCTGATATAGATGGCTTTACTCTATGTAACAAAATTCGTTCGGAGACAGATGTACCTATACTGTTTCTTACAGCTAAAACCACAGATTTAGATAAATTGCAGGGGTTTAGTTTCGGAGGAGATGACTATATTACAAAGCCTTTTAATCCATTGGAAGTTGTTGCTCGAGTAAAAGCACAATTAAAACGTTCTACTAAAATTCCATCCCAGTATTCGCGAAAAAAGATTTATGATTTTGGCTTTTTTAATATAGATCCTAATACAGGAAAACTTATTGTAAATGGTGAAAGCGTAGAATGTCCTACTCAGGAAATGAAACTTTTACTTTATTTTTGTGAACACCCTAACCAAATTTTGAGTAAACATCAAATCTATAAGGATGTATGGGGAGAATTATATGGTGGGGATAGTACAGTGATGGTACATGTGCGACGTTTACGTGAAAAAATAGAAGAAGATCCTAGTAGACCTAAATGGATAAAAACAGTTCGAGGACTAGGCTATATATTTGAAGTAGCTACAAATGAGGATTTATTGTGAAATTAAGAAATCGTGTCGCCTATTACTTCGTATCACGTCTTTTCTGGTTAATGCTTACATGGGGTTTACTTATCGTGATCAGCATTTTTCTTTTCAGCTTCTTTCTTGGACATAACAAAACAGAAACTCCACGATTATCGATTAATAAAATAGTAGAACATACGAATGTCGTTGATCAAGAACTTTCAGTAAACTCGAAGATAAAAGAAGATTTAGTAAAAAATAAAATGTGGATACAAATATTGGATGAAAAGGGGGATGAAGTCTTTTCCTTTAATAAACCCAAAAGTATACCAATTCATTATATTCCTGGCGAACTAGTATCTGATTACTTATATCCTGCTAAAAAGGGCTATCAGCTATCTACATGGTATAAAACTATTGGTGATCAGGAGTTAACATGGGTTTTAGGGAAACCAATGACAGATAATAATCCCTTTCTATACTGGGCGAATAATCTATGGATTCTTGCCATTATTATAATTGGTATTTTAATTTCCTTATTTTTTGGAAGACAATTAGGTGCCCCTTTACTCTATATTGTTTCTTGGATTGAAAATCTATCTAAAGGAAAATATGAAGAACCTTTTAATAATTGGAATTTAAAATCAAAAAGACGCTGGCGAAATAAAACCAAATATAAAACATATGAGGAATTGATGCAAGCCCTTTTTGATCTTACATCAACTCTTCAGAGAAATACAGAAGAACGAAAGTTATTAGAAAAAACAAGGGAAGAATGGCTTACAGGAGTCTCACATGATCTTAAAACCCCTTTGTCTGTTATCAAGGGATATACTGTACTACTATCTTCACATGAATATGATTGGGAACAAGATAAGGTACGTCACTTTTCCAAAATCATGGAAGAACGGGTGGAGTATATGGAGAAACTAATTGAAGACTTCAACTTAACTTTTCAATTGAAAAATGATGCTGTTCCGATACAGCTCGAGCAAAAAGACCTTGCAAATGTCCTTAAAGATATTTTGGAACAACTGAAGAGATTACCAGATTCAAAAAATAAGGCGTTTTTATTTGGAACGAATAGAGAACAAATATATCTTAATATGGATTCGAAATACTTAAATCGAGCATTTGAAAACTTAATTGCTAATAGTATCAAGCATAACCCTCCTGGAACTAAAATTAAGGTCATGCTTCATGAAGACCTGTCTCATCCCAGACAAATTCGCGTTTTAATTGAAGATGATGGAGTCGGTATGGATCAAGAAACTTTTGAACACTTATTTGACCGGTACTTCCGAGGGACAAGTGCAACTTCCAATAATTCCGGAACAGGATTAGGAATGGCAATTGCAAGGCAAATCATTATAGCTCATGGTGGAGATATTAAAATAAACAGTAAGCTTCACCAAGGAACCCAGTATCAAATTACTTTCCTACTTGAATAAGAGTGCTTTAATAAAGATACTTATTACCTTCTTGTATAACAAAAAAAGCCGATAATTCTGAACTGAACCCAAAAAGTTAGACGGAAAAATTAAGCAGCTGTTTGAATATGAGTCCGGTATTGTACTGGGCTCATACCTTTCAATTTTTCTTTAATTCTTTTGTGATTATAATAATGGATATAATTATCTAATTCTATCTTGAAATGTTCCATACTCTCGAATTCTTCAAGATAAAGTAATTCAGACTTTAATAAGCCAAAGAAGTTTTCTATGACTGCATTGTCTAAACAATTCCCCTTACGAGACATACTTTGAACAACTCCATTCTCTTTTAGCGATTGTTGGTATCGCTTCATTTGGTAGTGCCACCCTTGATCTGAATGAAGGATAGGAGTCTCACCATTATTTAAACATTTAAAGGCCTTATCTATCATTTTAGAAACAAGAGAATATGTAGGTTTATCTTCTATATTGTAAGCTATAATTTCTCCGTTATATAAGTCTAAAACAGGTGATAAATACAACCTCTTACCATGTAAATGAAATTCTGTCACATCTGTTACCCATTTTTCATTAGGTTTTGATGCGTGGAATTCACGTTTTAAAATATTAGGAGCGAATTTCCCTACAGTTCCCCGATACGAACGGTATTTCTTCATACGTACAAGGCATTTCAATCCTAATCATTTTCCATACTGATCACGCACCTTTTTTAGAGTAATAGTATCAGTATGTCCAAGTTTAAGAGATTACTTGCAAGAGCTTTAGAGTTTTTGCACCAGAACCGAAAAAAGTATTAGACAGTTAAAAGAAAGTATAAGACTGTAGAGGAGTCATTTTATCGTTAATTTGATAAAAATCAGTTATTAGTCTAATACTTTCTTTTATTTTATCTTTGCACCAGAACCAGAGCATGTTTGCATGTTTCACCTTTTTTTATGTACAATGAGAATAAGAGATGATATAGACAGGGAGAGGAAATCCATGTCCACTAAATTAGTAAATTTACGCATTGATTTTGCTTTTAAACAGTTATTTGGGACGAAAGGGAATGAGGAAATTTTAACCGGTTTCTTAAATGCTATTCTAGAGGAATCTTTAGATGTACCTATTACATCGCTACAACTAGAAGATCCACATCTCCATAAATCTTATGAAGATGATAAGTTATCGATTTTAGATTTATTAGCAACACTAGAGAACGGAACGCAAGTGAATATAGAAATTCAGCTTCGAAATACTCATGATATGATCAAACGTTCTTTATATTATTGGAGTAAACTCTATACGTCCCAAATGCAAGAAGGAATGCCATATCGTTCACTTCGCAAAACAATCACCATTAATTTATTAGATTTCATACTATTTTCTAATGATGAATCCTTTCATACAATCGGACAGTTATGGAATACGAACACACAACAAATCTTAAGTAATGACATTGAAATTCATTTCGTAGAGATTCCAAAACTTGTGAGACAATGGCGTGAAGAAAAAGTGAATCCTTGGGAAAATGCGTTTGTTCGTTGGATGTTATTATTACCAGCACATGAAGACGAACATTTAACTCAAACATTGGAGGAGATTGCTATGAATCAAGATCCAATTTTACAAAAGGCAATAAGTAAATGGGAAAATATGAGCCATGACTCTTCTTTCCGAACAGCTTATGAAGCTCGTGAGAAGTTACTTCTAGATGAACAAGCCAAATTAGCACATGCTCGTGAAGAAGGTTTAGAAGAAGGTTTAGAAAAAGGTAAATTCCAATTAATTCGTGGTATGCATAAGAATGGTATGCCTTTAGAAGACATTGCGAAATTCACAGGTCTAAGTACAGAAGAAGTCCGAAAGATATTATTATAATGCATGGAATTATAAAAGCTTTTTACTGTTGCAGGATTCATAGAAAAAAACCATGTATCCAGTAACTACATCTAAAGAACCGCTCCTGTATCTATTCAGAAGCGGTTCTTTGGTTCTGTTGCCTACATATCTTATATCTTTTGAGAATATATCCACACCTATCGGCATATATCTTAAACACAATAGATATGCGAAAGGGTGAGAGTGTGATTTCATCATATTCAGTAAGATATATTTTAATAACGGGTAATACTTTTAGAAAAAAAGTAATCACTGTATATGCATCCTCTGAGTTCTTTGCTATTGAAAAAATCAAAAAAGAATTAGAACGTCGTTTTTCTAATCCTACAAAAATTGAAGTCTATACGGTATAGTTGCTTAAAAACAATTAAAAAGAAAAGGGATGGAAACAATATTGATTTCATCCCTTTTCTTTTTATTTATTGTGTATTAATTACATATTAAAATTCATCTTCACTAATTAAATTACCCGCATCATTATCTTTGATTAAGCGTTGCTTTAAATAATTTTCTTTTGTCGTTCTATCATCTTTATGACCTACTGCGGCTGCGATAAGATGTGGTGGTAACTCTTTATAATCGTACAAGTACTGTACATAAAAGTGTCTAAAGAAGTGAGGGGTTATTCTAACATCTTTCGTAAACGGCAGATCCGTATCCTTAATAATTTTTGTAATGTACTGAGACAAATAATTTTCTCGATATGCTGTATGATTTTTGGTTTGAAAGATGGTACCACCATTCTTATTACCTATATTAATAGGAAGTCGTCGGCGTATACGAAAGGCAACAATACGATGAAAAATCTCCTTATTAATAGAAACAATTCTTTCACCATCCCCCTTTGTATCTACAGTCAAGTAATACCGGTCACGTATTGAATCAAATTCAAGGTCTTCCCACTTCGCATGAGCAACTTCCGCAACACGTAACCCCGTTGTCGCAAGAATAGATAATAAAGCATAATTAATCTCGTTATCCTGATAATAGCGAAGTAATTGCTTTACTTCTTCATAAGATAAATCCCTCTTTGGTTTATGGTGCTTGCCTACTGTGGTGCTCAATACTTCCACATGAAGTGGCTCCTGAATATATCCGATTTCATATAACCATTTTAAATAGGATCGAATTACACCTAGCTTTCTACTTATTGTTGATGGTTTGTATTTCTCCTTGGATTGATAGGAAACTGCCTCCTCTGACAACCACCTCTGGTAATTACGGATATGACGTTTTCGTAGATTCCTCCATACACGACCATCTTCGTAATCTTTTACATCTTGTTGCAAAAACTCTGTGCTTTGTTTAATAAAGAAATAGAATTGACTCAGATCACGTGCATATAAAATACGTGAATTATCCTTTATCCGTTTTTCCTTATCAAAATGAGTTTGTCGGTTTAAATAGTAGTAAAGTATCTCTTCATCAGAAAAACCATCATACGTTTGTTTATCTTCTCGCTCATTGGTTTCTTTTCTTTGCTCCGCTTGTTTTAGAATATCTTCATTCCAAATTGCAATTATATTTGCAAATTCTTGTTTTTTAATAATTTCTAAAGAACGATCCTTATGTAGTGTATTTATTTCAAATTTCATCTTATATCAACTCCTAACGGAATTACAATCTATTACTATTATAACCTAAATACATATAAAACTAGTTGTATAAAGAAATTAAACTTTAATTATTAGTAAGTAAATAACAACCATAGAAAATTGCCCCTTTTCTATGGTTGTAGTTAAATTGTTTTTAAAAATTATTTTTTATACGTTTTCTAATTATAAGAAAGATAATTTAATTAGAAAATGAATTTATCTTTCACATATGTTTAAAAATAAATTAAGTGTTACTTGTGTTATAATTAATTTAAATCATATATTTTAGTAACCTAACTTTACATAATAAAATTATAAATTTTACATAAAAGAAGCTTACTCGTAGGAGGAAAGAGAATGTTTGAAATGCAAGAAATGAATATGAATACAAATGAAGTAAAGGCTTATTTAAAAATTAGTAGCTTCATTTTCAATACTCTTATGAAGCAAGGCCAATTAAATCCAATTAATAGAGATACCTGGCGTTTAGATGGTAGTTTTTTATTTAAGCGAGAAGATATAGAAAAATTGAAAGAAGAACGTGAAACAGAAGGAATTACCTTATATCAGGCAACCAAAGATTATAATGTGAGTATGTATCAGCTTGAAAAGTGGATAGAAGAAGGGGATTTGACTTGTACTATACAGAAACATCGTAATCGTGAAACGAAATTTGTAAAAGAGGAAGAAATACACGGATTGGTACAACAATTGGATCAGACAACTACCCTCTATACATTCTCACAAAAGCATAGTGTAGTATTGTTCCAAAAATTTATGGAGGGCAATAAATTAGCACGCATTATATCTATTCCGAAGCGTGGGGATATTGTGCTTCTTGATGAGTTTGGAAACAATATGACACTAGAAGATGCAACTAAAATGGGGTATAAGCCCTCATATGTTCTATCCGATAAACCAAGAAGTCATCATCAAAAGTTTGTAAAATTTCGTTTTCCTAAATCAGACCAATTACGTAGTAACATTTTTCACTTAATTGATTTAGTACTACAGTATGTATCACCACGAAATATTAAGGTTTCTGAGGAAGATGGATTCTGGTATTTTGATGTTCGTCAATCTATTATTCAATTACCAATGCAACTGCAGGTAGAATGGATTGATTGTTTAACCCCGTATATAATAGAAGGAAAATTAACAAGACGTGTTAATAATAGCGTGTATTTAGATAGCAGCAGCGTGACTAAGTCAGTAACGATTACAAGCAATGAATACCATACAATCACAAAGATTGTAAATGAAACGAACAGTTCTATTGAAGAATTTATTGCAAGCGCAATCCGAGATAAAATTAATCAACATATGTTGTATAAATGCTAAAATCTTCATCACATTAGAAAGATGTCAATCAAAAAAGAACCACTGTACTTTGAACTGTACCCCGAATCATGGACTTTTTTTAAGTGTCCACGATTCGGGATACAGTTCAGTTAGCACAGGGCTTTTTATGAAAAACACACAATGCCACAAATGAAATCTCTGATAAATTCATCGAGTTGAATTTCTTTTAAGTTTAATAATGTTATTACATCAACTATTAAACTAATTTTATCTAATGATAATATGACCGATAATCAATTTAAGTATTGTAAATTTTTTAAGTTGAACTACTCCGTTTTAGGTTCTGTTGCAAAGTTTTCTAAACTAAGCTACACTTTCGAAAAAGAAAACGAGGAGAATCACAGATGGGATATTTTAAAGGAAAACAGTTCAAGAAGGATATTATTTTAATAGCCGTTGGCTACTATTGTCGTTTTTCTTTAAGTTATCGCGATGTGTCTGAAATTTTCAAAGAACGTGGTATTTCTATTCATCCAACAACTATCATGCGCTGGGTTCATGAATATGGAAAACTTATCTATCAAATTTGGAAAAAGAAAAACAAAAACACA
>NZ_JBHTHG010000060.1:0-2181 GCF_042676365.1 Bacillus sp. CGMCC 1.60114 | reverse complement strand
AGAATTCATTGATAAACTATTCGGCCTTCCAGCATAAAATAGATTCTACTAGGAAACTTTTCGCCTCTCTATATCTCTTCTGAAGTATTTGCACCAGAACCAAATAATATATCTATAAACTTTCCATTTACAAATTCATATAATTACCTAATTTGTAAATATTTTATAATAAAAATTATATATGAATTCGAAGAGAAATATATCTATGATATGAGAGGTATAGATTTTTCTCACGAAGATTCATAATATTCAATTAATAATTAGGTGTAATCCTGCTCAATACACCTTTATCCCAATAGAGTCTACTTTATTGGGATAATAACTCTGTTGTTGATTTTCCTAAGTCTAAAGTGTCTCATATGACTTGTTTCAAATATTAGAATTGAGATTTTAGAAAATTTATTATGTATATTGATTGATAAAAATCCATTATTAGGAAATGTTACTGCGGACTAGAGCAGGAACCCTGTCACTAGGCCAATTATATAAGTGATTTTGAACGTAAGAAATTTGTAAGGAATAGGTAAGAAAAAAGAGATTTTCAGTGTGTATGATTAAAATGTAAAGAAGAGTGATAGGAGGAACAAATACTATATATTTATATAAAAAAACAAATCAATTAATAAGACTGTATGGAGGAAAAGAGACATTACAAAAGTTAACATACATCTGAAAAAAAGGGATAGACCATTTTTTAGGTCAGAAATTCGTTTGTAAAATAATAGGTATAAGAATGATTACAAATTTAATATCGCCCTTTTGTCTTTGGTTAAGAAGGATTAGTTTAAAAACAGCAAATAACCATCTATAAAATATGAATAGGAGAGAGGAATATTTTGATGAAAAAGCATCGTCAAATTACATTTACAGGTTTAGCACTTTTAATAACTGGAGGTTCACTGTTATATACAACTCCAACCTCAATTGTAAAAGCGGAGTCCATTCAAAATGTATCTAGTTCGTTACAAACAAGCACTCAAAGAGACCGTAATTCCGTCAAAGAGGCAATGCGGGATACATTGCAATATGGATATCCAGGGATACTTGCTAAAACTTCTGAGGATGGAAAAACATGGAGTTATGCAGCTGGGATAGCGGATCTGAGTACCAAGAAACCAATGAAAACAGATTTTCGTTTTCGAATTGGCAGCGTGACAAAGACGTTCACTGCAACAGTTGTACTGCAATTGGCCGGAGAGAACCGCTTGAACCTAGACGATTCTATTGAAAAATGGTTGCCTGGTGTCATTCAAGGAAATGGATATGATGATAAACAGATTACTATTCGGCAATTATTGAACCACACAAGTGGTATCGCTGAGTACACAAGGTCAAAGGATTTTAATATGATGGATACAAAAAAATCTTATACTGCTGAAGGATTAGTAAAGATGGGAATTTCCATGCCCCCAGATTTTGCTCCAGGGAAGAGCTGGTCGTATTCAAATACAGGATATGTATTACTAGGGATTCTTATTGAAAAAGTAACTGGGAACAGCTATGCGGAAGAAATTGAAAATCGGATTATTGAACCGCTTGAATTATCGGATACATTCTTACCTGGAAATTCAAGCGTGATACCAGGAACCAAGCATGCCCGTGGATATATCCAACTAGACAGCGCAAGTGAGCCAAAGGATGTTACTTATTATAACCCAAGTATAGGTAGCTCGGCTGGAGATATGATTTCTACTGCAGATGACTTAAACAAATTCTTCTCTTCCTTACTCAGTGGCAAATTACTGAAGGAACAGCAACTAAAACAAATGCTTACTACAGTTCCTACAGGAAGAGCAGAAATTGATGGATATGGTCTTGGAATCTATGAAACTAAGCTTCCAAACGGTGTCTCGATATGGGGACATGGAGGCAGCATTCCAGGGTTTATTACTTTTGCTGGAGGTACACTTGGAGGTAAGCATACGTTAGCCGTCAATTTGAACAGCTTAGGAAAAGCTGACAATCCTGATCCTTTTAAAAATATTTTACTTGCTGAATTTAGCAAGTAGGGGGGTTCTGGTGCAAAAAATCTCTTAAACTTGGACATACTGATACTATGACTCTAAAAAAGGGGCGTGATCAGTATGGAAAAGCAAAATTTGTTTAAATGGAAACATTATCAGCCTGACATTATTTTATTAACGGTAAGATGGTATCTACGGTACAATATCAGTTTTCGTG
>NZ_JBHTHG010000059.1:0-2439 GCF_042676365.1 Bacillus sp. CGMCC 1.60114 | reverse complement strand
AAAGTACCATTAGATTGGGCAAAATTTTATTATCAAGGTAAAGAAATAGCAAGGTGGAGAATGAAGACATCAGAATGGTTTAAAACATACTTAGAGATAGAAGAAGATTCTCCTATACAAGAACCAGAATTTTTTACGAGTATTGCACAAATTCTGTTTTATATCGGTGAATAATTAACTTCCTACAACGTGAATTATGTGAACACAAAAGTCCCCCAGTTAAACGATTTGAGGGACTTTTAATAGTCTCTTAAATACTCGGTATGTATATATTTCTAAGGATTTTTAAAATACATTATCCTTGGTTTTCTTTAGTAATATATAGTTTTTTGTTAATCATAGAACAAATTATTGCTTATACATTGGATATTGACCTATTTAAAATTTCTATTTTACAAGATAATGGTGGTTTCAAATATTATTTTTCTAGTACAGTTATTCCATTAGTACTGACTATTCTATTTATGCTCTGTATACGTTTATTTATGATAGATGAAGTTGATTATTTTTGGCAAAATGTGTGGACATATACGGATTTATTATTGCAACAAGATATATCTTAATTAAATAAAAAAGAAGCTCGTAATGAGCGCCCTGTGTTATTCTGCTGTGTAAAAGTATGAAATATCTCGCATCTCAATACTATCAGAATGCTTTATAGCTGGCTTCTGGACTTCTACAGACTCTACATTTTCGAGATTAACAATGTAACCTACACCATTTTTTATGTAGCCAATCGCTGCACATTCTGCAACCTTATTTCCGAAATGATTCATCATCTGTACAAGAGTATTATCAGACTTAACATAAATAAAGTCTTTTCCTTGTCCAGTATATGCGAATGAAATTTGATAAATATTCATTAATTATTTCCCCTTTGCAATTCGAAATTTTCTATATCATCTTTATTGTATAAAAAAATCCCTCCACTTTCATGTTGTAGGGATTTTCATAATTCTTAGATATAATAAGTGCTGATAAGTGGGATTATGTTAATTGAACAATTTGACTTACAAATAATTCTAATTATAGTAAAATTTATAAGGGTGATAATTATGAGAAAAAGCGAAAGAGATGATTTATCTTGGAAAATATTTAAATTATGGATATCAATTCCAAGAAGTATCCGTGTAGCATTTTTGTGGTCAATTCTTATAGGATTTTCTTATTTAGGTTGGGTAAAAATTATACGTAAACTATTTGAATAAATATATTGTGAAATGTTCAATAACTCCTTTATTTTCAGTGTTTGGAATGTAAACTTTTCTTGTTGTTTTTTAGGGTTCTTTTGCTTATTTTAATAATATTTGTATCTAAAAATGAAGTTTATTTGCCTGACTTGGTCTAGCTAGTTTCCAAATCCACATCCAGCATCCACATCCAAAAACAAGGAGGGAAATACAAAAAACGCATATGGTAATATTTAACTAATGAATAGAGAAGGCGTTTTTCAATGAATTTGGGTAAAGCTTAAAAGATTAATTTTATTACACCTATTTTATATTAAGGGGCACATAATGGAAAAATTAAAAACAATATTTATATGTGCATTATTAATACTTCCTATTTTATTTTTCATATTGTTTTTTGATTTTATATTATTACATTTATTTGGATTGGAATATGATTCAATAAGATCTTTATTAATCTTTTTTTTCATATTTCTAGTTTTAGAAGTACCTATTTCATTTGTTATAAATAGTTTTATAAAAGCTTTTAAAACAGTAAGAATATTAAAATCTAGTAAAGGATTAATTCCTTTTATCTTAAATGTTGGAATAACTTTTTTTTTAATTTCAATAATTGATTACTTTATAATAAGTATTTTTATTCCTTTGAGGGGAATAATATTGTTTTCTATTATAAGTGGATTAATTGATATGTTACTGAGAGATAGTGAACCAAAACCTCCAGACTTTGACAGTGAAGAATTTAAAAAAATAGATGATAGATTTTCATAAAGGTTCTGTTGCAAAATCTTCGTCATGCTTCACGTACAATGAACTTCAACAATTACTAGCTACTTCCTAAACATTGTTCTTTATTTACCAACCTGTTTATGCCTTTTTCAAACTTTGCAACAGAACCCAGTTCACCATCCTATCTTAATGGCGCACTTTTTTATTTTATTTAATCCGAGAAGGTGTAATATGTTCTAGCCATAGAATGCCATCATACTGTTGATTTGGAATCATAATTTCATCCTGATATCCCCAATGTTGTGCAATTATTGGCGTATACATCCAAGATGTTTCAGGACGATTTTTCTCACCTTTTAAATTTACAAATACTTGTGGATATTGTGCAGCTTTCAAAATTTCTTCGATACTATTGGATTCATGTTTCTCCTTTACATATAGGATTGTTTTATTGTCCTCAGAGCTTAGGCTACTTCCGCTATACGCAAATAAACCAATGGTATACATCTGATCCTTTATA
>NZ_JBHTHG010000058.1:0-1386 GCF_042676365.1 Bacillus sp. CGMCC 1.60114 | reverse complement strand
CGAAAAGAATTCATTGATAAACTGTTTGGCATTGCAGCATAATCCGTAAGTTAATAGGAAATTCATATCCTATGTTTTTTTGAAATCATCTTTGCACCAGAACCAATTTATTAATATGGTGCCCAGTCCAATTGAGTTAGTAATGGTTACTCTTTATATTCGCCTATAAGGTGGTTTGTTCTTTCTGATGGAGAGGCGTATTCTTTTAAATAAAAAAGCCCCCTAATCACAATATTAAACTTATGATTAAAGAGCTTACTTATTTTGTATGTAGATGGTAGAAGGGTAGAATTATTTTTCTTCTTTTAGGTCTTTATATTCATTTACTAGATTTACTACACTTTGCATTTCTGTGTAAACAGCATCGAAGAATGGATGAGATAGAATTTTATTAAGTGTTTCTTCATCTGTTGGTTTGCTTCTACGGGGATTAATATTAAGTTCATCCAACATAGCACAAAGATCAATTGATACGTCGTAAAGATCACATAAAAGCATTTCTCTCTGTTCTTGCTTCAATTATATTCCTCTTTTCTTTTAAGATATAAAACTAATATTGTGCTATAACTCTATAATTATACCAATTTTTCACACTTTATATAATTTTGTATTTTTTGTAAAAGGTTGTAATGATTTATCCTCATTTAAGTAGCTTCACCCTCCCAGATAGAGCGTCATAAGACGTTAAAGGCTTTTCTCTATATTTACTTTTTAGAAAGAAGGTAACCACGAATAATTATGTCTTGAATTACCCCTCCACCTGGAAAGACATCAAACATAATTCTACCATTTGATGAAACTACGAATCCACTTGTCATGCGTTCACTAATTCCACCATTACCAGAGTTATTTAGAAGTATTGTGGATTCAAACACACTGCTCCTTAGAGTTACTGGGTCTGCTAAATTTGCTATGGATATTCTAAGTGTTTGAACGCTATCTGGATCGGCTCCACCGTATTGCCAATCTACATCTGTAACAACAAGAAAATCTGTATGAATTCTAAAAGGGCTAGTGTCTCTTGTACCGTCAGGAAAAACCTGTACAAAATTACCCTCATTGTTAAAAAAATCCATTTTGAGAGTTACGTGAAATCTTGGATCTTGTCCCATATGGGTATTTGCCATCTTTCATCCATCCTTCCATTAGACATTTTGGTATTATTTCAACCATTATCTTGTATACATCAATTGTCCTCCAACAAATACTTTATATAATTTTAAGACAATTTCCTTTATATATCTACAGATCAGGTTTAAGCTTGCCTTGTTAGTCTTTAACCGGTTCTGGTGCAAAGATGATTTCAAAAAAACATAGGACATGAATTTCCTATTAACTTACGGATTATGCTGCAATGCCAAACAGTTTATCAATGAATTCTTTTCG
>NZ_JBHTHG010000057.1:0-2857 GCF_042676365.1 Bacillus sp. CGMCC 1.60114 | reverse complement strand
ACCGTAGGTACCATCTGACAGTAAGAAGAATAATATCGGGTTGATAATGTTTCCACTTGAATAAATTTTGCTTTTCCATACTGATCACGCCCCTTTTTAGAGTAATAGTATCAGTATGTCCAAGTTTGGGAGATTACTGCAGATATTTTGAGGTTTTTGCACCAGAACCGGATTTTATATGTAAGGGCTATTTTTATGCCTAGAAACAACTAGCACCACGGGTTTTTTAAATTCTTTTAATGATTTATTACTTGGAAGGGGCTTAGGAGGGGCTTGGATATTAATGTTACAATATGGTAAAAAAGTACGATTTTGTATTTTTATGATGAAATTTATACGTTATAATACAAAAGTAGTAAAAAATTCCAAAAAGGGGATGTGTGGCATGAAATTAAAAAACGTGGTTCAAACATGTGCGCTGGCTGCAGCTGTGAGTGTAGGAGTAACAGCGTTTGCGCCTTCTTTTGCGCAGGCGGAGGCGGAGTCAGAGACAGAGAAAGGTTCCCAGAAGTTAGTACAAGCTTTAAAAGCATTGCATGTGGACCGGGTGGATTATTTGTATGCGTATATTCAGTCGGTGAATTTGACAGATCAAGAGTTTAATAAGATTCTTGCGAATTCGGAGCGTGTTTTGGAGATTTTGGGAAGCACAGAGGATGTAACGCAGTTAACGAATGCACAGAAGGCAGAAGCGGTGCGCCTGTTCCTTGAGAGTGCACAGCTCGCTCATTTGCAGGTGACGTTCGTTGATGCGAAGGGCAATCCGATTGATGCGGCAAATTATAAGTTCAATTCCAATTTAAAGATTCAATTAAAGGATTTGAACGGTAAACTGTTAGCGACTATCGATCCGAAAATCGATTATTTAACACCAAAAGGCCTTAAAGATATGATGAAGGCTTTGAAAACGGCTGTACAAGCCAAGAAGGATTTGAATAAGTCCGGTAAGTTCGTTCCTATGCCAAATGGAACATTGCCAAACACTGCGTCTCAAGACCCTACATACATTGCTTTAGGTACGTTATTGTTCGCGCTTGGCGGTCTTGCGTTAGTTCCGGCTGTACGTATGACACGCAAAGCGGAGCCAGTTAAGGCGTAAGCTCTTACATATGAAAAAGCTTAAAAGCAAATGGAGATGGGTGATTCTTGGAATCCCCATTTCTCTTATGTTATTGGGTGCAGGTATTGTAGCGTATTTTGGCTGGGATATGACGAAGCAAACAGTTTTATTGGCGAAGGCGGTTGTAAAGCCGTATGAGCCGGAAAACCCGAATCGGGAGTTTGAGCAAGAACAGCTATGGTCGAAGCTGCCGGCGCCGGGTGAGAAGCTTGGAGACCTAAAGATTGCATCTTTAGATGCCAGTTGGCCGGTTGTGCAAGGTACGCATGAGGAAGAGCTGAAGCAAGGTGTCGGCCACTTTGCGGGAAGCACACTGCCTGGTCAGGGCGGACATGTTGTGTTGAGCGGCCACCGCGATACGGTATTCCGTAAGTTGGAGCACTTGAAGAAGGGCGATAGGATTAGCTTTACTACGCCTTACGGAGAGTTTGTTTATGAAGCGACGGACTTTAAGATTACACATGCGAATGATGAAAATATTATTGTTCCGACAGATTATGAAACGCTGACGCTGACGACGTGTTATCCGTTTGATTATATTGGAGATGCACCGGATCGTTTTATTGTGTATACGAAGCTGGTGTCTCAGCCGAAAACGGAGAAGAAATAAGGGGAAGCTCGCGCTTGTCAGACAGGCGGGGGCTTCTTTTCTATATCTATATAAGTTCATATTAAAGAATCGACATCTGTGTAAGGCTTGAAAAAACTGTACATACTGCTCCTAAGGACATCTCTTTCAAAGGAGCGGTATACAATGAAGCGATTAACGATTACAAACACACACAGTTGGACGGTACGACATTACGAAAAAAAGAACGGATGGTGAAAGATGGATTGCTTCATCAACGCATAAAAGCGGTTCGCCTTGTCATGGAAGGATATCTCGGAAAAGAAGTTTCTGCTATCCTGAATATCCATCGTCAATCCGTTGCCAGTTACATTAAGTCATTCAACGAAGGCGGTTTACCGGAATTGCTTACGCGTAGGGTGCCGTCAGGAAAAGCTCCTTATCTTTCAACGGAACAACAGGCCGAATTAAAGCGAATCATTCTAGAAAGTACACCAGAAAAGGAAGGAATGGGTATGTACACGTCATGCGAAGCTTCTTCGTCCATTTTTAGAAGAACATCAACATCGCCTCTTTCTCATCTTTCTGCCACCCTATTCGCCGGAGCTCAATCCGATTGAACGAATATGGGATTGGTTAAAAGAAGCTGTTATCTTGAACCGCTTTCACAAAGATTAAGAAGCAATCCAACAATCTATTACATCTTTTATAGAATGGAGTTTACCGGGAAAATTTTAAAACGTCTGGGCTACACGGCTTGAGAGGTCGAAACTTCAAAACTTCAAAGTAAACTTATATAGTAGTTCTTTTCTTTCTTTAGATCTTTAATGATTTATTACTTGGGATAGGTTTGGTAGGGGCTTGTAAAGCAGTTTATTGTGTTTGGTAAGTTCGATTTGAGCCGCTTGAGTTAGATATTATGAAAAACATAGGGTGAATTTACAATTTATAAAGGAACCCTATATTAACGTCAATTACACTGGTGAAAGTACAAATGATGTCATTCAAAGCGCAATTCAAAAAGCAACCCTTACAATATTATCAGCATTTGCAGAAAAAGAGCGTATTGATATTAAACAACGCCAAGCTGAAGGAATTGCTCTTGCTAGAAAACAAGGAAAACACTTAGGGCGTCCTCCTGTCGAAATAACAGAAGAATTTATTGAAGC
>NZ_JBHTHG010000056.1:0-19448 GCF_042676365.1 Bacillus sp. CGMCC 1.60114 | reverse complement strand
GGTGAAGTCTGCCCAAAATCGAAAAGAATTCATTGATAAACTGTTTGGCATTGCAGCATAATCCGTAAGTTAATAGGAAATTCATGTCCTATGTTTTTTTGAAACCATCTTTGCACCAGAACCCAAATTATCTATGTACAGTTCTCCGTACAATGTTGTGGTTCCAAAAGATCATCTATTTCGTAAAATGGAGCATTCTATCAGTTTTGACTTTTTAAATGAACTGTTGGCAGAGAGCTACTGTAAACATTTTGGAAGACCCGCAAAAGAACCGGAACTTTTCTTTTGGCTCTTATTTCTCCAACACTCTACAATCTATCAGAAGAACGGATTATTGAAAAAGCTCAGGTGAATCTTGCTTACAAGTGGTTTCTGAGTCTAAACCCTGAAGATACACTTCCAGATCCAAGTCTATTATCAAAGTTTCATCGACATCGGGTTGGGATTCAACAGGTGGAAGCCGTTCTATATGATTATAAAAGAATCGTTCGACTGCTGTTCGAGAAAAAAGTCCTTTACCTGGACCTTAGCCCGAGAAAAATATAGTCTTCGGACGATTGTATTAATTTACCTTCTCTCATTATACTTGCATTAAGAAATTAAATAATAATTAATAATTAACTAGAAAAAATCAAGGGAGAGAAGGCAATTGAAAAAAGTATGGCGTTTCATCGTGTATGTGTGCGTTTTCGTTCTGTTTGTGGGAGGAACCGGAGCGATCGGTTTCATGAGCACGATGCAGGAGGCTATGTCGGTTTACGATAAGCGGGTTCCTGCTTCTTTACAAAGCATCCAAGCTCCTGCCTATGATTCGAAAAAGCCGACAGTGGCCGTTATTTTGGCGAATGAAGTGACCGAGGTGTTCGATTTTCTCGTACCATACGAAATGTTCTCCATGACGAACTCGTACAATGTGTTTGCGGCAGCTCCCGACAAAAATATCAAATCGTTGACGGGCGGCCTTGATGTCGTACCGCATTACACTTTCGACGAGTTGGACAAATTGACGGGCAAAGGTCCGGATATAATCGTGATCCCTTTCATGCCGATTTTGGATGAGGCGAAATACAAGCCTGTCCGCGATTGGATAAGGAAACACTCCGGCAAGGAAACGACCTTGTTGTCCATCTGCAATGGGGCGGAAAATTTGGCGGATACCGACCTGCTGAACGGGAAATCTGCGGCAACGCATTGGGGAGATATCGACAGATTGGAAAAGAAATATACCGAGATTACCTGGAAAAGGGGTCAGCGTTACGTGCCTGACGGCAACATAGTCTCCTCGGCCGGCCTGACTTCGGGCATCGATGCCACGCTGTACGTCATATCCCGGCAACTGGGAGAGCCGGCAGCGGAGAAAGTGGCGAAGGAAATGAATTACCCTTCCTACGATTTTGTTCAGCATCCACAAATGGATCCTTTTACGGCTGGTTTGAGTGATATCGTCTATGTTTTGAACAATGCATTTCAATGGAGCAAGAAAAAGAACGGGGTCCTGCTGTATGACGGGGCCGACGAGCTGATGTTATCCTCGGCTTTTGACACGTACGGGGCTTCCGGCACGACGACAACATTGACGATATCTAGCAAACGCGAGCCGGTCGTTACCCGGCACGGTCTGAATCTGATCGCCCGATATCAAATAGCGGATGCTCCTAAACTCGACAAAATGATTTTTGTGGGGCCGGACGTTAAGACGCGCGCTGCGGGCGATATCCGAAACTGGAACGAGAACGGAGGAAAGGCTGAGCAGCTTTACCTGCACAGCGATGCGCCGGAGCGGTTCGCGATGGAGCCTGCGTTTGAAGGTTTGGCGAAACAGGAAGATATCTGGACGGCGAAATTCGCCGCCAAGCGGCTTGAGTACCGTACCACAAGCCAGCTTAAGCTTGAAGGAGCGCCTTTTTCGTACGAAGCGTTCAGCATACCAATCGGTGTCAGCTTGTTGTCTCTGTTCGTCGTTTATTTGGTAGACAGACGTTTCATAAGGAAAAAGACTGTTTCCGTGTGAAAGGGGAAACGAAAGAAGCATCGCAGACGGCCACTTCTAATTGGTGGAGGACAACGGGAATGAAGTGATAAAACAGAGTATATCTATGCTTTAATCCAGGTATCGTCCCCTGCTAATTTGATGGCGATGGGGTAGCACCACATCGCCATCAAGGTAAGAATTTAGAATTACCCCAAAACAAAGATTTTGTGCAAATTGCTCAATTTTCTCGTTTTGGGGTAATTTATGTCTGTTAGGTTGATGGGTATGCGTCTAGACCCCTTTAATAAGAAAAATTAGATTCCAGCCCAAACATCTTTTCCATATCGTCCTTCACATTGTAACTGATCCAACCATTTTTTTGTCTCTTGTTCACTGACACCATGATGTTCTTGGTAAGCCTGACAAAGAGTATCTTCTACATCCGGAGCCATTCGACTTCCATCACCGCATATATAGAGGTGAGCTCCATTATCTAATAATGAAATTAATTTAGCTCCATCTTGTTTCATTAAGTTCTGTACATATGTTTTGGGATGTCCTTCCAAGCGAGAAAAAGCTGTGTGCAAGGATATTAAGCCATCCATTTCATCTTTTTCCAGTTCTGTACGATAAAGATAATCTTTTTCAGGATGACGACAACCGAAATATAGATGAACTTCTCCTAACTTTACCCCTTTTTGTTTTTGAACACGGCGAGCTTGTAAAAACCCTCGAAATGGTGCAATCCCAGTTCCTGGTCCAACCATGATAATTGGCGTTTCTGGATCTTTTGGCAACTGAAAACCGGATTGTGGAGTACGAATAAAACAAGCAATATTGTCTTTGTTGTGACGTTGAGCTAAATAGTTAGAAGCGACCCCTTTATATTCGCCTCGTCCACTCCATGCAGGTCCGCTTACAACACCGACTGTAATACTAAGGAGATCCCGGGCAACGAGTGGTGAGCTTGAAATAGAATAGTAACGCGGTTTGAGTGCAGGGAGAAGTTCTAAAAACCGCACAAACGGCATTTCACATGCTTCGTACTTTTCGAGAAGATCTAACATGGAAATACGTTTCTTTAATATTTGCTCCTGGTAAATTCCCTCTTCCACTAAAGCTTCCAATTCGCGTTTGTGCGGAGGACAAACCGTAAACGACGCCAGTTCCCGTATTTGTGCTCTGGTTGCTGCTTCTTGCACTTCCACACTATAGCTGAGAAGATCATGTAAACTAATAGGCACATCAAGTGGCAGATGACCTGCGTTTCGTCCACTTGATGTTAGCACTACTTGATCATTTCCATTCAAATTATACCTACGGAGAATGCGGTTGACATTTTCCTCACTGTTGTGTGGGAGCACTCCGAGATGGTCTCCTTCCTGATAAGTAACTCCTTGCGGTAAGGCCACCTCGATATGCCGAGTACTCCGATCACTGCCTGCTGATTGAAGTTCGCGATTTTCCACAATAGTTGCATTCACTGCTTCGTACGAACGAGCAAGAGGAGACCCTCCAAGGCCACTGACAAACTGAAGGCTTAGGGTACTGCGTTCTTTTTCTACATTTTCATTGAGCTCCAATCCAAAAGCTTTCATCGTGTCCGACCACATGCTGCATTTCCATTGGTCAAACTGCTCCTCAAAGTCTCCGCTTGCATCGCCCTCCCCGCGTGCCGAAAATCGGGTTGCCCCTTTTTGGGCAAGCTGTTCATCGATGAATCTCGGGACATACTGATAGGTACTGGCCCAATTATGATCTCCACAGCCAAACACCGCATAATGGACACCGGTAAGCTCACCCGGGTTTAGTTCCTCCAGCCACTGAACAAACTGACCTGCATTGCTTGGCGGCTTTCCGTTATAAGAGGAAGTCACAATAAGAACCGCCCCTTCTTTTGGCAGGCTTCCAATCCGATCGTTAAGGGCTGCTACTTCCGTCTGAGCACCGTGTAAACTAGCTGTGTCCGCCAGTTCTCGTGCAATTCCTTCTGCTGTCCCTGTATCAGAGCCGTAAAGAACAAGCAGCGGACGGTTATTGATTCCAATGAGAGAAGCTGCATTCTGAACTTGTTGTTCCATCTTGCGTTCCTCCGGCGTCTCCACTATAGGTGTAAGGACAGATGGATGGATGGCAGCTTGATTTCGGGATTGAACCCTAATCTTAAAATCGCCTGGCTTTAGCGTTAATGTTTGTTTGACATCCAGCTGATAGTTTTGATAATCGATAAGTTCAAAACGCTGGAGAAGCATTCCCAGTACGAGAGTGGCCTCATGAAGGGCAAACTGCATACCGATACATGCCCGCTGGCCATTTCCAAATGGCTTATAAGCATGGTGAGGGACTTTATCCGGGTCTTCAAACCGTTCAGGATGGAATTCTTCCGCATTGTCTCCCCATACGTCTTTATCTCGATGCAGCTGTGGAATAAGAACAGTAATTCGTTCTTCTTCTTTTTTAATTGGGTATTTCCCGCCAATCACCGTGTCTTCTTTTGCATAAAGGCTGAATGCTGGTGCGGTAGGCCATAGACGCAGCGATTCATTTAAAATCATCCGTATATACTTAAGCTGCAGAACTTGTTGATATGTCGGAGTGGAACCTGTTAATACCCGATCTACTTCTTCATAGGCTTTTCTCAATTTATCCGGATTTTTCAATAAGAAATAGATCGCAAAGGATAATAAACCACTTGTTGTCTCGTGCCCAGCTATTAAAAAGGTGATGATTTGGAATCGAATATTTTCATCATCCAGTTTTTCGCCTGTTTCCGGATCCTTAACATTTAACATACGGGAAAGCAAATCATTTTCTTCCTGATTTCCATTGGCCTTACGTTCAGCAATAATATTATCCACTAAAGAAAACATGGTTTGGATATCATGCTGAAATTGACGTTTAGTTCTCACCATGAGTTTGTCCTGTATATCCAGTCGCTGTAATTGATGCATCGCTTCATCTAGAGCACGGACCATGCTCGTGATAAAAGGATGAGGAGTCTCACGATAATAACTGTTAAATCGGTAATTAAAACCGCATAAACC
Source organism: Bacillus sp. CGMCC 1.60114 (assembly GCF_042676365.1). NCBI lineage: Bacteria > Bacillati > Bacillota > Bacilli > Caryophanales > Bacillaceae > Bacillus > Bacillus sp. CGMCC 1.60114. The sequence goes on along the minus strand of NZ_JBHTHG010000056.1, from coordinate 14,432 downwards.
AATCGTGTCCAATGTAAGACGGGTCATATCCTCTGGGACATCCACCTCTTCATTCGGATTAAGCCGTGCCCATTTTTGAACGAGCTGTACGGCAATATCTACCATCATGGCATGGTAATCCTTCATTGCCCTCTGGCTAAATGTAGGCATTAAAATATTATGGGCTTTTCTCCAGTTAGGCTCGTGAGTCCCGCTTGTAAATAACCCGTCTCCTCCAAACGGACGAACCTTTGCTAAAGCCCCTTCTACACTTTTATCGAACCGTGACTGGTCACAGACTTCCGCTACCAGTTCATGTCCAGAAACGATAATGGCGGTATCTCCTGGAGTTTGAAGCCGAAAAATGGGACCGTACTCTTCGGCTAGTTTGATAAACGATAAAACCGGTTTATCTCTATCGATTAATGGGATATTACCAAGCGGGCCATAGGTTTTCGGTTGAGGAATAGCAGTCAATTTTTCCATTAAAAACACCCTTTCAAAAAAGTATGTTATTTTTATTGATTATCTTTATTTGAAAATCTCTGACTATCCGTATTACTTGATAAAGTTTACTTTTAAGCTGTGCTTGATCACTTGTTTCCATTTCTCTTCATCTTTTGTTATATCCATGAAATTTCTCATAACATGAGGGGTGGCCTGCTGGTATGCAACAGATGACAACAACATGACACTGAGTTCCTCTGGATGCTGGTCTGCGAGAACACCCAATTCTATCCCTTTTACAATAAAAGGATAAGTTTGTTCGTGAAAAGGCTTGATTAATTTAGCAAGTAAATGGTCAAATCTTTCACCATGTTGAACGGTTTCGTTAATGATAAACAAACTGAATTCTCGATGTTGAAAACTCATGTCAACCAGTTTGTCGAATAATTCGACTAATAAGACTCTCATATCCGAAGCATTATTTACATCTTTTAGACTAAAGTCATTGGTTTGCATCACCCTATGGGAAAGTTTTGATATCACTTCTTTCCATAAATCTAATTTTGAACCAAAATGGTACTTTACAAGAGCCATATTGACATTAGCATCCATTGCAATTTCGCGGAGACTCGTTTCCTCAAATCCTTTTGTTGAAAAAAGCTTAGTAGCAGAGTTTAAAAGATCCATTTTTGCCACTTCTTTATCTTTGATAGGTCTTCCGGGTGCTTTTTTACTATCAGAATCATTCATAATAGAAGTTCCTTTCTGTTATTAATCAAATGATTAATTAATACAAATTTATTATTAATCATTTGATTAATAAAGTCAAGAAAGAGACCTATCCATTTCTCATACAACGATTATGCGTTGGGTTCATCAGTATGGTCCTGAATTGGACAAACGGATCCGTCGTTACCTCAAACAAACAAATGACTCTTGGAGAGTCGATGAAACATATATCAAAATAAAAGAGCAATGGGTGTACCTGTATCGTGCTGTTGATTCGAAAGGAAACACAATCGATTTTTACCTAAGCAAAGCAAGAGACCAGAAGGCTGCAAAGCGCTTTTTCAAGAAGGCCTTGCAGTCTTTTCATGTTTCAAAACCTCGTGTTATAATAGTCGATAAAAATCCAGCTTATCCTATAGCAATTGAACAGTTGAAAAAAGAAAAAAGCATACCTGGTGGTGCGCAACTTAGACAACAAAAGTACTTGAATAACATAGTAGAACAAGATCATCGTTTTATAAAGAAGCGTATCCGTTCTATGTTAAAGCTCAAACCTTTTGATACAGCTACATCCATTATTTTGGGAGTAGAAGCCATGCATATGATTACAAAAGAACAGATTAATTTACGGAATCAGCCCGTCCAAACTCAGAAAGAATTCATTCATCAATTGTTTGGACTTGCAGTATAAGATACGATTCCGTTAGGAATATATGTGCTTTATTCTCTTTTATTTTTGCACCAGAACCCAAAAAGAACTTGTAGAAATAACTACAAGTTCTTTTTAGGGTTTAGGTGAATAATAGAGCAACACAAACAATTTCATTAGACATACTAACCTAAGGGGAAATGTCTTAATAATTTTATTATATAACAAATATTAACATTTCAAGATTATAATTTTGAAAGTTATGTGAATTATGAAAACGAATGGTTTATTACTCTTGTATCAACCAAAAAGTCTCATTCGTTTATCTCGTATAAAACAAATAATTTTCAACATTATTTATTGCAACCCTTTTTGTATCACTAGAGTATACTCTAGTGATACAAATGTAGTAGACTGATAAAATCATAATTTAGAGTGTCTCATAAGACTTGTATCAAAAATGAGGTGATATTTTGCAAAAAACCGGTTATATACGTGTCAGTTCTACTAGCCAAAATCCTTCAAGGCAATTTCAGCAACTGAACGAAATCGGGATGGATATTATTTTTGAAGAAAAAGTTTCTGGAGCAACAAAGGATCGTGAGCAACTTCAAAAAATGTTAGAGGATTTACGAGAAGGTGACATTATTTATGTTACAGACTTAACTCGGATCACTCGAAGTACGCAGGATTTATTTGAATTGATTGATTTAGTACGAAGTAAAAAAGCAAGCTTAAAATCACTCAAGGATACTTGGCTAGATTTATCAGAAGATAATCCATACAGCCAATTCTTAATTACGGTAATGGCTGGTGTTAACCAATTAGAGTCTTATTCGTATGCGTCAACGTGAAGGCATTGAACTGGCTAAGAAAGAAGGAAAGTTTAAAGGCCAGTTAAAGAAATATCATAAAAATCACGCAGGAATGAATTATGCAGTAAAGCTATATAAAGAAGGAGGTATGACTGTAAATCAAATTTGTGAAATTACAAATGTGTCTAGAGCTTCATTATATAGAAAGCTATCAGAAGGGAAAAAATAGTCCTTTCTTATTCAATTAAAGGGCCAGATTGTTTAAGAAATAATGATACAGTTAAGCGGGGAAAACCTTTAATATATTTGAATAAATCTTTAACATTGTTGAACAGGAAAAAAAAATTGGTATATTATTATTTAGGTACCACGAGTGGGAGGACACGCCATGACCAAAGAGGAACAGTTCATAATGAATGTGAGAGACTTATTTGACAAGATGGCTTGGCTAAATAAGTTTAAGATGGAAGACAGGCTTAAGGGGTATATGCCTACTGAAGTACATTGTATCGAATCCATTGAAAAAAATAGAGATACCAATGTGACAAAACTTGCGAAGTCCCTTTATATGACTAAAGGTGCCATAAGTAAATTAACTAAGAAGCTTATAAAAAAAGGCCTTATCGAAAGCTACCAAAAGCCGGATAACAAGAAAGAAATTTATTTCCGGCTTACTGAGCAAGGAAAAATAATTTATGACATTCATGAGGAACTTCACAAAGAATTTCAAGAACGGGACAAAGTTATATTTGAAAAAGTAACCGAGAAACAATTTGACAGTATGCTTAACTTCGTGGAAAAGTATAGCAAGCATTTGGATGAGGAAATAAAGAAACAAGGTATAACTATTAATTGAATGAGAAGAAAATTGAACAATGAAACTAAAGGCAACCTAACTCTATGGTAAACGGGCTGCCTTTTTTATTGTTCGTGTTTTGTTGACAAGGAAATAAAATGGTGTTATTTTTTTGTTGACCAGGAAACAATAGACAACTTCTGAGAGGAGAATAATATGTCAAAAGATAAAATAAAGGAACCAGGAATACCAAAAGAAATTCTAAAGGCTGCCTGGGCTATTGCACTTGGAGCAATTGCTCCCATGCTGGACTCCACTATGGTGAATATCGTCATCGACCAACTAAATAAAGATTTCAACACGACATTGGATACAATTCAATGGTCTGTTACAGGTTATGTTTTAGCACTAGCAATTGCTGTTCCGGTATCCGGTTGGCTAATGAACCAATTTAACGGGAAGAAAATTTTTATCGGCGCAGTCATTGCCTTTGGTGTGATTTCCGTTTGCGTCGGAATTAGTTGGAACATTTCCAGCTTCATCTTTTTCCGTTTGCTTCAAGGATTTAGCGCAGGGATTATTACCCCGCTCATGTCAACACTCTTGGTTAAAACAGCCGGTCCAGAAAATCTAGGGAAAGTAATGGCAATCGTCAGTACACCTATGATCTTGGGTCCAATCTTAGGACCTGTAATCGGGGGTGGCATCGTTCAGGGGGCATCATGGCATTGGATTTTTTTCATAAACGTGTTCATCGTCTTGATTACCACGCCACTTATGATGAAAACTATTCCAGACTTTGAACCATTCAATAAAGATAGTAAACTTGATGTTTTTGGGATTATCGATTTATCCTTAATGAGTGTGGCATTGATTTACGGAATTACGAAAGCAGCGGACCATGCATCATTTAACAATAGCGAAACAATTCTATGGGTCGGCATTGGCTTTGTTTTAGCAGTAATTTACCTTTTATATAATCGAATCAGAAAGAATCAAACTGTGCTTCCGATGAATTTGTTTGCAAACAAGAACTTCTTGGCATCTAGCATCGGTTTGTTCTTAGCGAATATTGCCGTCATGGGACCCATGTTAATACTTCCATTGTTCTTTCAAAACTTCCGTCATTTCACGGCTACCGAAGCAGCTCTTGCGTTAATTCCTCAAGGAGTAGGGATGCTCGTTACTCGACCAATAATCGGAAAAATGATTGACAAGATCGGTGCGAAATACGTGGTTATGGTCAGTATTGTTCTTTCGCTTATCGGATCTATTCCGCTTATCTTTATCACTGATAAAACAAGTATGGTTTGGATTTCCATCGTATTGTTTATCCGTGGTACCAGTTTTGGAGGAATTATGCTTCCGTTGACGAGTGACGCTTATACAGGACTTGACAGCAAGCAACTTCCAGAAGCAGGTGTCGGTATTAATATTATTGATAATCTTGGTTCAAGCTTTGGTTCAGCTGTTATCGCCACCGCTGTCGCAACTGTCATACAAGGATTGCAACCAACGAGTGCCAATAGTTTAAAAGGTTACCATGCTGGATTCTTAGTTTCCACTATCGTCCTTGCGGTAATCTTCATCCCAAGTCTATTCCTCACGCATATAAAGGAAGCATAATAATGATGGGTTTTAGAACTTAGAGATAACGTTCAAGATTAGTTCAGCAATCAGGCGTTTTAATGAAGCATAGAAAGGGAAGAAGTAAAAACACTTCTTCCCTTTCCTGTTATGGTTTTATCCATTTTATCTTAAAATCATACTGATAGACATACATTAGTTTTAAGAAATACTTTTTAATTCCTCTGTTAATCGTAGGAATTCTTCCTTGTTTCGATTTTGTAGTGATCGTTCGATTTCCTTTTGGATTTTCTCTTTTCGGAAATCATGAATGGCTTTGTCTAAAACCATTTCAGCAAATAGAGAATCCATGACGTTTACTTCAGATTGTGATGGTGTATTAAGTAAGTGCTTTTTCATAGGAAATCAACTCCTTAACCTTTTTTCTATTATACCAAAAATTTACGATTATTCAAACTATTTTGTTAATTTATAACATACAGTAAAAGCAGGAGATACTCCTGCTTTTGTCACCAAATTATTTTACCTAAGGTAAAAATCTTCCGTTTCCTTCCCCTAATATAAGCCTGCTCCATTGATTCTTGGTTCAGTATTATTCTAAATCATCCGCAAAACTCAATGCTGCATTATCCTTTCGTTTTAAATATTTTTCCAAATAAATTTGTGTTATGAGGATAGAGTCATGTGCCAGTGTACGTTGTATTTTCGTAATCTCGACTCCTCTAGATGAAACTGCTATCGCAAAAGTATCAGTATGTCCAAGTTTACTAGATTTCTTGCACCAGAACCAAACTAGCTTTATTCCGTTATATCGAGGGCTGGTATAACAGGAAGCGAATTTATGGAAGCATTGGGTATATTACTCCTCAAGCTTTCGAGGATCAAGCTCGAAAGTCAGCATAATCCTCACATTTTTGTGTCCAGCTTATTGACTCAAATCCAATTCATCAACTATTCGGTATTTCAGCATAAAATAGATTCCACTAGGAAACGTTTCGCCTCTGTATATCCTCCCAAAGTATTTGCACCAGAACCGCTTGAAGTTGTGATTGTGTTGATTGTAAACAATTAATACTTTATAATTTGTTTGATGATTTGTAGAACACGGGGGAGGTTGTTAAAAAATGAAACCGACATTAGAAGATGTTGCTTTACATGCCGGAGTTTCACCGACCACCGTTTCAAGAGTATTGAATAATCGTGGTTATATTAGTAAAGAAACTCGCAAGCGTGTTTATGAGTCTATGAAAGCAATTAATTATTTTCCCAATGAGATGGCGAGGTCCCTTTTAGCGAAACAAAGTCACATTATCGGGTTGATTTTTCCTACGGTGAGCAATCCGTTTTTTGGTGAGTTAATTTTTAATATTGAAATGATATGTGAGGAATTAGGTTATAAAGTGTTTTTATGTAATAGCTTAAATCATGTGGATAAAGAAAAAAAGTATTTAGATATGCTATTACGAAATCAGGTAGACGGAATCATTGTAGGTAGTCATAATAGAGGGATATTTGATCAGGTTATAACAAGTCTACCAATTGTTGCTGTTGATCAGTTTATTTCTGAATCTGCTCCAATTGTATCTTCTAATAATTACTTAGGTGGTAAATTGGCTACAGAGCACCTAATAAAAAAAGGTTGTAAAAAGATTATCCATATTAGTGGACCAATACGATTAGATACTCCGACACATTTACGTTCCGCCGCATACAAAGATGTGATGGAAGCTAATGGTTTTGAGCCAATTATTTATGAAACGGTTCAAACTTTTAATCATACTGAAACCGATGAATTAATTAAGCGAGTATTACAGGAAAATCCAGATGTAGATGGTATTTTTGCAAGTGACGATATTTTTGCAGCGAACCTTCATAATAAAGCATTACAAATTGGAATAAACGTACCAGATGAGTTGAAAATTGTTGGTTATGACGGAACTGAAACAGTAAGAAAACTTTTTCCACAATTAACTACTATAAAACAGCCTATTTCTGAAATGGCAGAAATAGCAGTTAAAATATTAGTTAGTAAGATAAAAAATGAGGAAATTTTAACGAATTTGAATAAACCACTTGATGTAAGTCTTGTCGAAGGCAGCACAACATAGTCATATTTTAATAGTGAATACCTTTCACTATTAAAATATGACTTTTTTTGTCAAAAAAGAGAATAGACGTTCATGTAAAAATACAATCTAAGAAGGAGAAATAATACGATTGTTAAAAGGCATGTTATATTAAAAATTAAATTTTATTGAAAAATATGAAATTAACATGTCAAAGGATTGACATGTTAATCCTTTGACATATAATAGAGCTATGAAAACGTTTTAATACATTAAATAAATTTAAGAGATTAATTTGGAGAGGAAACCATGACAGAGAAGTTAAGCTTTAGGGAAAAATAAGCTATGGCATAAGTGGCGCAGCTTACAATCTAGTATTTACTGTTATATCAACATACTTAATGTTTTACTACACGGATGTAGCTGGACTGAGCATTGCGACAGTAGGGACTTTATTTTTAATCGTACGTATATTAGATGCTTTTGCTGGTCCGATTTTTGGAGTTCTAATCGATAAAACTACTTCAAGGTATGGGAAAACTAAGCCTTGGTTTTTATGGATGTCCCTTCCTTTTGGAATTATTACGATACTAACCTTCTCTGTCGGTTATTTTGATCAGTCGTATAAATTGGTGATGGCTTATGTTACTTATGTATTGTTAAATATTATAATTTTCGGAATTAATCTTCCAATTTCAGCAATTCTTCCAAGTTTAACAGAAGATCTAACAGAAAGAACTTCTACAAACATATTTCGAAGTATCGGAGGTCAAATTGGAGTTTGGTTTCAGGACTTGTTGCACTTCCATTAATAATAAATTTTAGTAATGATACAAATCAAAAAGGATTCTTTTTGACAATAGTCTTTTTTTTCAATCATATCTGTTGTTATGTTTCTAATAACATTTGCGGGGACAAAAGAACAAGTTAAGTTTCAGTAGACAGAATCAATCCCATTTAGAAAGAGCATAAAAGCTCTATTACCTAATACTCCTTGGTGGATGCTTGCTCTAACAAACTTTGTTATTTTTATTAGTGTTGTTGCTAGCTTTGTTGCAGGTGAAATCCCAAATAACATTCAAGCATTATGTATGTGGTCTCCAGCGGCAGTAGTTACAGATGAAATCAATATAGATACAACTATTTAAGGACAGCCTATTTCGCAAATAAAGGAACAAGGGGATTTTGATTTTAATAGTTTAAAACCTGGCCCGAATTTTATTAATGACGTTGCAGATTTGAAAATCTATCCCAATGCATCTCGATTTAAGGGGGATGTAAAGATTATTTATGGAGATAAGGATTTGATTGCTCCATCTGAATATGCCTTTAAATATAAAGAAGCTTATTCACAAGAAATTATCATAAAAATAATTGAAGGTGCTGATCATTCTTGGGGGAATATTCCACACGGAGAGGCTTTATTTAAAGAAACATTAAATTTTTTCATAAAGATATAAATTAATCTTGAATGAAGGTAGAAAAAATCTTATTTAACTGAGAAGCAGCATAATAATGATGTTGCTCCATTCCATTCATTTCAAAATAGGTAATGAATATCAATTAAAGCTTTTCTTTTAGTGCCTTTCAAAAATTCGGAGGATTAAGATGTTTAATTTGGATGAAAAAATAGAATTTCAAAACAAAAGTAATGATATCTTAACAGTTGGAGAAATTCTTATAGATATGATATCTACAGATTATGATGAGAATTTTGAGTGTAATACTTATTCTAAGTTTTTTGGAGGATCACCATCCAACATTGCGATGAACGTCAAAATGCTAGGAATAAACTCCCTTGTTGCTTCGGCAGTTGGAGAAGATGGATTGGGAAATTTTTTAATAAACTACTTGAGTAAAACGGGGATAGATCCGAGTTGTGTACAGATAGTCGAAGATTCAACAAGTATGGTAGTAGTAACAAAGAGTAAATCAACACCTATTCCTATTTTTTATCGAGGGGCCGACTACCAATTAGACTATACCTTAGAACTTGAAGAGGCAGTTAAAAATTCTAAAATAGTTCATTTCTCTTGCTGGCCAATTTCTAGGATACCATCCCGTCATACTATCGAAAAAGTGATGGAAGTGGCAAAAAAGAACAATAGCCTAGTATGCTTTGACCCAAATTATCATCCCAAGTTATGGCGAAAGGGAGAAGATGGTGTTAAGTATGTTAAATCAATCATAGGTAAGGTCGATATTGTAAAGCCTTCGGAGGATGATGCAGAGAGATTGTTTGGAAAAGATACTCATGAAAAACAAATTGAAAAATTTTTGAATCTCGGAGTAAAACTTGTCATCATGACATTGGGTAAGGATGGAGCAATTGTTTCGAATGGAAAAAAGATGATCTCTTTCAATACATTAGCTACTGCGGTAGTTGATACGACAGGCGCAGGTGATGCATTTTGGTCAGGATTTTATGCTGCGGTGGTGAAAGGATATACGATTAGACAAGCCCTAAATTTGGGATTCGCTGTATGTGCCTATAAATTGAAATATACAGGTGCTGTAGTTGATTTGCCGAAGCTTGAATTAATTAAAGAACTGTTTGATTGCAGGAGGTTAACAAATGACAGTAAAAAATCAAGTACAACTAATAACATATCCTGATTCACTGGGAGGAAACTTAAAGGCGCTAAATCATGTCCTACATCAACATTTTTTAGACATATTTAAAGGTGGAGTGCATATTCTGCCACCTTTTCCCTCTTCAGGGGATAGGGGATTTTCTCCATTAACTTACCTAGAAATTGAGCCAAATTTCGGCACTTGGGATGACGTTCGTGCGCTTGGTGAAAATTTTGATGTGCTGGTAGATTTGATGGTCAACCATATTTCCCAGAAGTCTGATTATTTTCAAGACTTCCTAAAAAAAGGACGTAAATCAGAGTATGCCGATTTATTTATTACCTTAGACAAAATTTGGGAAGATGGAGAGCCGGTACAAGAAGACATTGACAAAATGTTTCTGCGCCGGACAATCCCCCATTCTACTTTTACGATTCAGGAAACGGGCAAAGAAGAGAAAGTTTGGACAACATTTGGCAAGAACAATCCTTCAGAACAAATTGATTTAGATGTTAAATCGGAGAGAGTAAAACAACTGCTTACGGATTTCTTTATGAACTTTAAGGAAAATGGTGTGAAGATTGTCCGTTTAGACGCAGTTGGCTACGTAATTAAAAAGCTTGGGACAAGCTGCTTTTTCGTGGAACCGGAAATCTATGAGTTCCTTGATTGGATTATGGAGCTTGCCATTTCGCTGGACATTGAACTGCTTCCGGAAGTGCATGCCCATTACACCACCCAATTCAAGCTGGCTGAGCATGGCTGCTGGATCTATGATTTTATTTTACCATATAGAGTTCTAGATACGTTGATTAATAGGAACAGCAGCGCTCTTTGTGACTATCTCAAGAGTCGTCCCCATAAGCAGTTTACAATGTTAGACTGCCATGACGGAATTCCCATTAAGCCGGACATGGATGATCTTATTAACACAAAAGAGGCTAGAAAATTAGTTGATGTATGCTTGGAAAGAGGCTCAAACCTTAGTCTTATTTTATCGGATGAACATAAAGCAGAGGATGGCTTTGATGTTCATCAAATTAGATGTTCCTATTACTCTGTTCTTAATTGTGATGACGACGCATACTTAGCAGCCAGAGCTATTCAGTTTTTTACACCGGGGGTTCCACAAGTGTATTATGTAGGACTGCTGGCAGGGGAAAATGACCTCGAAAATGTAAAGAAAACAGGTGAAGGACGTGAAATAAACCGCCACAACTTTAGCCTTGAAGAAATTGAAAAATCCCTTGAAAAAGAGGTTGTTCAGCGGCTGTTAAAGTTAATAAGATTTAGAAATGAGTATGAAGCATTTAATGGGAAATTTAAAGTTTTGGAATCTGCCAATGATGAAATTCGAATATCCTGGAAAAAGGATGATAGATACTGTACATTGTTTATTGATCTTAAAACGAATAAGACGATAATTGATTATATTGACGAAAATGGGGAGGTAACTCAATATTTTGTTTAACAATTATGGCATGGTTTGTGGTGAAACCATGGAATAGAACTCTGCACATATGTCAATGATGCCACGATGGTGTATATCATTAAAAGGGAAAATGTGGATATAGGAATACTAAACATAAGTCTAGCATTTGAACTTGCTATTAAGTTGGTTGTTCATTGCGATAAGGATTTGGAGATTGGTCAGACACAAGCTGGTATACGTCATGTTGTACCAATAACTGGGGAATCATGGGCTCGCTATACGCTACAAGCTATGATGGTACTCTCATCTCAGTCCTAAATCAAGGTGAGAATTATGTAAGATATTGGATGTGTCAGAAAGTTCTGGGATGGATATTGATTTTGAAAGGAATGCCTTCATCTATACAACACCGAGTTTCGAAGTATCAGGGGGGCACGTTACATCGCCATCAAGCTAAGAAATACAAATACCTCCAAAACAAGAAAATTGACATCTTTATGGAAAAATGTACATTTTTTTTGTTTTGGGGTGTTATAAGATTCTTAAGTTGATGGGCATGTATGGTGAGGCCTACATGGGGGATATGTATTCAAATTAGCTCGATAGGCATGCGTCGGGACCCCTATTTCTTTTAATGAACCTTATGTGTATGATACATTAGTTGTATCATACATCATTATAGGAGGAGATATGTTTGAAAAGAGAGGAAGCTCTAAAATTAAGAATGGATATCCTGAAATTTGTAAGAATGTTTGGGTTTATGGATTCTCTGAATAAACCGTTAGGAAGATCTTTATCGGTTTCTCAGGTAATGGCATTAGAAGAATTAGAATTCACCAAATTAACTGTTTGGGAACTAGCTAATAAACTTATGTTAGAGCGTTCGTCAGTGAGCCGATTAGTAGACAAATTGATAAAAGAAGGGGTCGTTTGTCGTGAAATAAACGAGAAAAACAGAAGAGAAATTCATTTCTCTCTGACAGATAAAGGTGAAGTAACAGTTCATCAAATAAGAGAACAATCAATTGAATTTTATCAAAACGTTCTAATGAATTTATCTGAATTAGAACAAAAGAAGGTTGTTGATGGCTTCGAATTACTTATTAAATCCATTTCCGAAGTAACGTGCAAAACAAAAAGAGAAAATTAAAAACAGTATTTAAATTTCAAAATATACTCTCATTAATTTACAATTATTCACACTGTAAAAGGGGGACAAACATGAGTCTGGACTTCGAACGTCCTATAATTGAGTTAAGAAAAAAAGTTTCTGAAATACAGAAGTTTATGATAGAAAACGATCTGGATTTATCATCAGAAATTGATATGTTACAAGAACGTTTAAATAAAATAGAAAATGAAATATATGATAACCTTACCCCTTTTCAACGAGTTCAAATCGCAAGAGTTCGTAATCGACCTACAACATTAGACTATATTCCCCTATTGTTTACGAACTTTTTAGAGCTTCATGGTGATAGACTATATGGAGATGATAAAGCAATCATAGGTGGAATTGCTAAGTTTCAAGAAGTACCTGTTACTATCATTGGTCAACAAAGGGGAAGAAATACAAAGGAAAGTATCGAACGAAATTTTGGAATGGCTCATCCAGAAGGTTATAGAAAAGCTCTAAGGCTTATGAAGCAAGCTGAAAAATTTAAACGTCCTGTTATCACATTTATCGATACATCAGGAGCGTATCCTGGAAAGGAATCTGAAGAACGTGGAATATCAGAGGCAATAGCTCGGAATCTCTTTGAAATGAGCAATCTCAAAGTACCAATCGTATCTATTGTAATCGGCGAAGCTTCAAGTGGTGGAGCCCTCGGTATCAGTGTTAGTAATCATATTCATATGTTAGAAAACTCATGGTACTCAGTTATTTCCCCAGAGGGTGCAGCATCTATACTATGGAAAGATTCTGCGCAAGCTCCTAAAGCGGCTGAATACATGAAAATTACCGCAGCAGATGCTAAAGAATTAGGAATTATTGATACTTTAATCCCTGAGGTTAAAGGTGGAGCGCATAATGATGTAGAATCACAAGCGAAAATGATCGAATCTACAATCGAATCTTCTCTAAAAGAATTGGTATCATTATCTTTAGAAGAGCTTATACAACAACGTTATGACAAGTTTAGAGATATAGGTGAATTTAGGATTGGAGACGGAAACCCTCTATCTTTTTAAACTAGCGATGAAAGTCTGCTTTGTCCAAAAATCTCTTTGTAAAATAGTAAGGACAAACTTTTCCTTTTTCTCAATTTGTATGATTTTTACTAAATTCTTAAACAATGGGAGAAAGACTGTAAAATTTAAGAAAGAAGTTTTGAAATGATGAATAATGCCCAACTGGTTTTAGCCAATTATTATAATGCATTAGGTAGTAAACAAATTGATAGAGTGATTGAACTAGTTCACGATGAAGCAAAATTTATTATTCTTAAAAAAGAGACATCTAAAAAAATGCCTTTATATGGTACATACGAAGGTAAAGAGGGAGTAAAAAAATATTTAAATATTTTAGAGGAAGCATATCAAATAGATATGTTTGTCATTAATAAAATAATTGGTGATCAAGATACAGCATTTGCATGGGGAAGTTTTCGAATCAAAGTCCGAGTAACTGGAAAAACCTTTGAGAGTGATTGGGCAGTGGTTTGTGAAATTGAAAAAGAGAAGATTAAGTTATTTCAATTCTTTGAAGATACAGCTGCATTAGAAGAAGCTTTTGAGTTAACTTAATCGAATAATGATTGAATATTGAGGTGTGATTAATTCAAAAAAAATTACAAGAAAGAAGAGACATTCATTTTCCATAGCCATTATGTTAAGAAATCCGTTGTTCCCCAAAACGAAAAAAATGAGCTGAATTCTAATAGGGGTACAGCCGAGATACGTGTAAAAATAGGTTATAGGACTACTTTTATTTTCAATATGGTTTAAAGTTGAATTTTTTATCTATAATCACACAATTGAAACGAAGTGTTTTCAGTAACTAACCAACGGATGATTAGGGTTAACCCATAGTAGACAAAGCCAGGGTTTTCATTGTAAATAAACTTTATTTGGAATAAAATAAAGTTATCAATAAATGTCATAGATAAATATGGTAAAATATACATAGAGTAACAACTCAAAAAGTAAAATAGTGATTCAAGTTAAAAAAGTACTCATGTGGGTGCTTTTTTTGCTGTCTTACAAATACAGAGGGGATTTCATCATGAATATTATCGACTTAGAACTAGTACGAAAGAGAAAGAGCAAGGAAAATAAAATGATTACAATACCCATTATCGAACGGGTTTTTGAAGTAAATGGAGAAATTCAGTTTGAAGTAGCTGGCGAAAAAGAA
>NZ_JBHTHG010000055.1:0-827 GCF_042676365.1 Bacillus sp. CGMCC 1.60114 | reverse complement strand
TATCACTCCATTTTCAAGTACAATTATTAACTTGCTTATCCATTAGCAGAGTTCTAAAGTTAATGCCCCTACGAGTTAAAGTAATGGGGAAAATTGATAAGAATACACTACATACATAAAGTATGGAAGCTAAAACGAAATAAGTACAGAAAATTCCCACCTGCTATACAATTAAAAAGAATTTGTGGTAAAAATCGGAACAATAATTTAAGTATTAAATAAAGGTCCGTTTACGTTCATGACAATACGGATTTTTGACTTCATTCTTCCCACTCTGTCCAATAAGCACAATCATTTTCATACATTTCTTCGTATTCTTTAGGTGTATATTCTTTATACAGGCATTCTTCGGAACAGTAGTATGCTAGTCCATCATCAATGCAATAACCCTCTATCATATCTTGACCACATACAGTACAAATTCTTGTATATTCCTCTTCTAAAAAATCATCATCAGCAAACCTATTAGGTGAAACACTGATAAAGAATGAGTTGTATCCATTTTCATCTTGTCCCCACCATCAGTAATAGCACTCGGTTTCTTCAGTTTGCACTAACATATTATCAGCATTTGTAGAAAAAGAGCGCACTGATATTAAACAACGTCAAGCTGAAGGAATTGCTCTTACTAGAAAACAAGGAAAACATTTAGGGCGTCCTCCTGTCGAAATAACAGAAGAATTTATTGAAGCTTATAAGGAATGGAAATCCGGTTCGATTACTGCAGTAGGAGCCATGAAAAAGTATGGCATCAAACGTTCTTCATTTTATAAACTTGCCAAACAGTATGAAGAAAGAATCAAAAATTAGAGAGGTGAAAATTCAAT
>NZ_JBHTHG010000054.1:0-3808 GCF_042676365.1 Bacillus sp. CGMCC 1.60114 | reverse complement strand
TGGCTGGATTTATCTGAAGAAAATCCATATAGTCATTTCTTGATGACAGTAATGGGCGGAGTGAATCAATTGGAACGTGACTTAATTCGTATGCGTCAACGTGAGGGGATTGACCTTGCAAAAAAAGAAGGAAAATATCAAGGACGAGTTAAAAAGTATCATGAAAAGCATGCGGGAATGAATTATGCACTTAAGCTGTATGAAGAAGGAAATATGACAGTAAAACAAATTTGTGAAATTACCAATGTTTCAAGATCTTCTTTATATAGGAATCTACAAGGAAAAATATAAGAAAAACACACCCGCCTAAATTGGAAAAATTTTCAGATGTGGCGGGTTATTCTTTGAATCGTTTCCGTACCCCTAGAAAGGATAACTTTTTTTTGTGTTTGAGGGTATTAAAATCTCTTGAGTTGATGGACATGTATGGTGACCCCTGATAGTGTTTCCATTTAAACAAATTTTTCTTTTCCATACCGATCGCACACTCTTTTAGAGTAATAGTATTAGTGTGTCCAAGACTTAGAGATTACTTGCAATTATCCTGAAGTTTTTGCACCAGAACCCTTTATAATCTCATTCCCGCAAAAATTATAATTCTATGACTCTATCGCATACTTGTGCTACATATGGATCATGCGTGACAATAACAATTGTCTTTCCCTCTTTATTTAGATTTTTTAAAATTTGTATAATTTCATTTCTATTGTTATCATCTAAAGAGCCTGTTGGTTCATCGGCCAATATTAACTCGCAAGGCTTTAGAAGTATCCTTGCTATGGCAACCCTTTGTTGTTCACCACCTGAAAGCTCGTGTATTTTTTGCTGTAATGATACGCTCAGTCCAACTTTTTCTAAGGCTGCTGCTTTTAGTTCTTTCTTTTTCGTCTTTGTTTTTTTTGCATAAATCAAGGGAATTTCTAAATTTTTATTTACAGTATCATTGTCGATGAGTGCATAATTTTGAAAGAGATATGACATTCTTGTCCTCAGAAGCTTATTTGCTTTATTAGAACCCATATTAGGACTCTCTGCACCAAACAATTTAACGATTCCGCTATCTGGGTCCTCTAGCATTCCTATAATATTTAGAATCGTTGTTTTACCTGATCCGCTTTTTCCAGTAATCGCAACCATTTCCCCTTCATAAATTTTTAAATTGAACTCATCTAAAACCGCATGATTTCCATAACTTTTACAAACATCTATTAGTTCACATATATATTGCATTCGTTTATATTAACCTCCCTTTATCACCGTTTTTTTATTTCTTCGTTCCATCGTGATTAATGCAATAATTGAGGCGGTAAATTCAATTAAAATAAGCATTGCCACCACTGTAAGTAATTTCAAATCAAACTGTATCTTTACGATGAAGCAAATTGATAGTTGTATAATCCACATGAATACAAATAGCAACATGTATCCCTTATATGTTCTAAAAAAACCTACGCCAAATAAGCGATGCACCACTATTTTCTGCTGATTTTTATTGAAATACACAATAATATTCTGTGTGACCAAAAATAATATGCCGACAATTAGTCCACTAGTAACCGTCAATAGCATTTTCATTGTTTTTTGTAGATTGTATATATCTTTTGAAATATATTGGTCAACTGTTACAAGATATCTTAAATTATCATCTAATCCTAATCTTTTAAGTTCTGGCTCTAGTGTCTTATACGTTAATCCTGCATCTCGCTTCATCAACTTAATTTTTAAAGGATCTTTCGCTCCTCCACCTAATATAAGATCTCTTTCTCCAACAAAACTATTCTTCTCTGTCATTACCTCAATAATTTCATCTCTAATTTTGTTATGGTCAGATTTATATACATCTGGATTGAAACTAAAGATTTCCTGATTATTCTTTATCCAAATAATGCCTATTTTTCGATTACGTAAATGATTCGGGACCTCTCTGTGCATTTTTTTTTCTTCATATTCTATTGCTGGTTTTCTCCGTTCTTCAAAAAAGCGAAGAATTTCTTTTTCTCTGTTCTGATATTTTTCAGGTACTAATAAAATCCAGTTTTCCGTATCTTCTGAAGCTTGCACGCGCCGATTATGTATGTCATATAGCGGAAATTCGCGAAGGTAATTATTATTTACGGTAACTGACCAAATTCCTTTATAATCCTTATTTCTAGACAATTCCATTTCTTCATAGTCCTTGGAATTAATTAATACCGCTCCCATTTTATTCAAAATAGGATACAGATCACCATTTATACTTGACTCCATTTTATGCATCCCTTGTTGACCTTCATCATTCCCTACAGAAAGCGGATAAAAGACACCATAATCTTTGTTTTTCTCCCAGTTTTTTAAATTCTCTTGTTTTTCTTTCACTGTAATATATTGTTCTAAAATAGGCGTCCCTAATAAAATAAATATAATAGAACAAGTGATTTTTAATAGCGTATTTAATACAAATATCCCCTTTGTATCTTTTCTATTTTTAATCATTTGATTGACCTTAATTTTAGAAATATAGAAATAAGAAGCAAGAGATAATATCGTGATGATAAAATACGTCTTACATTGATCGAATAAAACAGTATAAATAAACTCCGGCGTTACATTTTTTATAAAAGCTGATACAAGCACTGAAATGAGCAATGATAAAGCAAACATAATGGCGATTATTCTACCTATAACGATAAACCATAAACGTACATTCGATACGCCGTGCATTTTTATAACGCCAATCCTTTTCGCTTCGTTAAAAACATAATAAATAAGAAAAAACAGGAGAACGATAAACACGATATACTGAATATAAGCTAAAGAGTTGATTGGTGAACCCAAAGCTTCCTCGTTATTGCTAAGATTACGTTTAAAATCATCAGCAACAATATACTGTTTCGGCTTAAAATGCTGATTTAGCTTTTTGGAAAAAAGTTTCAAGAAGGCGTTGTATGAGCCATCATCTACTACTTCTACGTAATATCGTCCTGCCATAGGCAAGTATTCATACGACGTTTGAAGCGGTTTAATTGAAATCTCATGATTATCTCCAAAATCTTTTATTACTCCCTTTTGTTTTGTATCTTTCGTATGTACTGTCGATAAAAAAGCATTACCTTGGAATGTGTCTTTTGGCTTTAACACATCCCCCTGACTTAACTGAAACTGTTTAAAATATATCGTTTCAGTTGTTAGTAATACATACTTCAAAATTTCTGCCTGTTCATCTTCATGATAAGAAACATTTGTACGAAAAATATTTGTATGTGACTCCTGTGCTGCCTCGAGTAATATAGGATAAATTTCACTAGGATTCGTAAAAACCAGTACATCTGGGATAACAAACTCTTTACCTATCCTCTGTTCTACTTTTTCCATTTTTTCAAATTCTTTATGATCCGTTTGTTGAAATGCAATAAAACCTGACAATATAGAAGCTACAATAAGAAAAAACACAACTACTTTTTTCATAACACCCTCCTCTGTAATATTTTAGTATATTTAAATAAAAATGGAAATACCAGGGTGGATGTTGTCTATATGACTTTATTTTTAACCATTATTTTTCATTTCAAAATGGCGTACCGCCCCATCACTATCAAGCTAAGATTTTGCAGTACCCCAAAAATGAAAATTTCCTTTTTCTACAGTTAGTTATTTGAAGAAGTCAGTTCTTTTTTCTTTTTTGGGGTGTTTACTTTTCTTAAGTTGATGGGCATGTATGGGGACCCCATGTAGAAAACTTTGCAACAGAACCAATTTTTTTTGTAAAATCTTGTATCTTTTTGATTAGATTCTGTAGTATCGATTATAAATTAAAGATGTGCTGCAATTA
>NZ_JBHTHG010000053.1:0-3731 GCF_042676365.1 Bacillus sp. CGMCC 1.60114 | reverse complement strand
GTTTGCCATTCGAATAACACTCCTTGTCTCAATACTTGCAACATATTAACTCTCTTACTGCCTTCTCTTTGACTATTAGGGATACAAATTAAATGTAATCAATAGTAATTATAAAGTTATAATTATTTTATTTCACGTCTTGTAATTTACTGAAATTTGTGTGCAAACTTTCCATATCAAGGGTATATAAACTTCCTCCGATCGCCCTTGATATGAAAAGTTTGCTACCTAGCTTCCGCTGACCAATGATTGGTATTAGGTGCATATTATATTCATGTCAGGTTTACATAACCCAACATTATCAGAATTCAATGTATCTAGGATTTTACAAAAATACCCTCCAGTAAGCAACCTGGAGGGTATTTTTGTTCACGTAATTCCTGTTATCGGTAGTCAATCCCGTTCACTTAGTAAAATTTATCTATATTCTCTATAAATTCTTCAATAACATAATGTCTCATCTTTAATTTTCCTGTTTCTTTAAACTCATTTAATATCCTAATAACTTCTTCACGATTAGGCATACCAAAAATCTTTATTGGTTCCCCCTCATAGCCTAGTCCTACATCAGATTCTTCACTCAAAAACAGCATTGTGCCTAGAGCATTAATAACAATAACCATATGCCTCTTTTCAAGATGCATCCAAGTTTTAATATCCTCCCAAGTTGGCTTAGAATATGCAAATAGATAATCCCAACCTTCATATGGCAATTTAGCATGAATTATCATCCATTGAATTACTTCATTAGAGCGAAAATACTTTAAACAATCATTGATTTCATATGCAGCAAGATTAGAATTTTCCACATATCCTAATACTAATGCAAGACCTTGCTCTTTAGGTAGACATCTCGAAGTTAGATAGGAGCGCATATCGGAAGGTATTTTACTAGGATTTTTCCAAAGAGATAAAACCCATTCCTGAACATCTTCTTTCAAAACCTCTCCAATGGCTAGACATAATAACCTTTGGTCTGCTACATGGCTCTTCTGTATTTTGCTAAGAAGTTTTTGAAAGAGAACTTCTTTATCAAAAGTGGATAAAGCTTTAAGTTCCTGTCTCCCTAACTTGCGAAAATGTAGGATATAAATAATAAGCTTGTCTAAGTCATTATAAAAATCTGTACCTTGAATAGTTTTAAATTCTACGAACCACTTTTTCCATTGTTTAGCCTTAGTACTTGATGAATCGAGCCCTCTTTTGTTTAGAAAATACCTCATTTGCCAGATCTCAGAACCGACGAGATACAAATCAGTAATACTGTGTAAAAACATCATAAAAGTATCAGCTAATTGTGTTACTGTATTTTCCTCATGATCCCAATATACAACTGAGCAATCATCGGCATTTAAACTAATGTCTAATGCCCAGTAGTCACCATTAGGGGCATAATGGAAGATAAGCTTATCAGGATTCCCTCCCTCATCTAATGTAAGAGTAAGCTCATGAAGATTCCATGCTATCTCACCTGAGAATATATCATTAAATTTTTTTGGTAACATGACGCCATCAGCAAATGACCATCCGACCTCTACACGTTTAGAAAATGTGAGGAGAGTGTCTCTAAAACTGAATGGCAAAGTAATTCCTAATTTCTTTTCAACTCCTATAACTTCTTCAATTGCAGCCGCTGATTGAACTAAAAAAATGTTTCTCCTTCTGTTTCTTGTACTCTCTCTAAGGTATTTTTCCATGCCTTTAAAATCTGCTCGTACAATTTCTATACCTCCATCTTTACTTGTCAGATTGTTTAATTTGTATAGTTTACTTTACATAGTTCGCGTTAGCGGAAGTTACGCATGTTTTAACAATTTTTCTGCATAAATCTTTATAACCAAGTACCCAGAAGTACCTAATACATCATACTTTTCTGCTTCTTGTTTCGTTGCCTGTCTTAATATCTTGTACCCTTTTTGCAACATGCAATTTTCACTATGAAACATCTGAGAGATAAAGTAATCTGATTCAATACCATCCAATTCCAAAGGACGGTAACCTGTAATACAGCCATCTAATGCTGTTTCATGGATTGTCTTAGTATGCACATCAAATTGTCTTATTGTTTTCCGATGCTTTAAATCATCCTCCGTCGGTGGATGTTCCCCAATCCAATCTACGAGTCCAGCCAAAAATCCTCTCCTACTGTTTGGTTCAATCTCAATTACTCTCCCACAGGCAAATTTCCCTCCGTTTAACGGGATAGTCCAAAATTGCCCTGGCAACATATAACTGGTTGACCTTGGTCTAAATGGATATTGTATATTTATCATCCTATCCCCTTTCAAAATGAACAGCAAACCCCTCTCGCCGTTCTCTGGTGAGGGATATTATCTATCATTTACTGTAATTTTTAAAAGAAAAGCAATGTGACTGTTAACGCTATACCTACACATATATATAGGTCTTGTTGCACCGTGGTCTTTGCAAAAGGACTCCACCTTCCATGACCAAGGAAACTTACTATCCTGGCAGTCAGAAACATAAACACAAATAGACTAAAAAACATTATTGCTTTGCCCATATCTGCCTATCTCCTTTTTGTTTAATTTTACCATATGTAGGAAGGGAAAATAGAAGAGGTTTTTGTGAATACCCTATACATGACCTGTTAACATAACGTAACATTATAGGTAGCAAAGAAAAAGGCGTCCCCTTATTCTCACAAGGGATTCGCCTTTTTCTTTTTCTATGATTCTTACATTCCTATTCTGGTGCGCCTTTTGGCTTCTCGATGGTTCCCTATGTCTCCCTATTTTTTGTATAAAATTTTGCATGCTCTTAGCGTGGGTTTTTTCCGAAATGCTGGCGGTACCCCATGTAAGACTTAAGGCTGAACTTAATTTTAGACCTCAGGTATATAGAAATAATATTTAATAGATGTTAAAATTCACCTTTACGATAAGCATAAGGTCGATATTCATTGGGGGGTAATCATGAAAAAAATTTGTATGTTATTAATATTTGTTTTTAGTATATCTATACTTTTAATCGGGTGTAATAAAGAGAAAGAAAAAATGCCGGAAAACTCAAACATTGGTCTTGAGAAAACTGGAAAAATAGAAATTGTCTCAGCTGATAACCCGGAATCAATCTTAAAGGTTATTGATAATAAAGATGATGTAACTGAATTTGTTAATAAATTTGAATTCGATAAATGGAGCATTGCAGATATTCCTTCAAATGCAATAAAGAAGAATATTTATAATATGTACCAAGAGGAAACAGTCAAACTTGGAGAATCCAACAGTGATGAAAAGAAATTTAAACAAATAGCTACAATAACTACATATAAAGATAGTCCTTATATTACTTTAAATTTACAAAAGTCAATAAAGAAAATAAATTTTAATTTCAAAGCTTCAAAGGATGTAGAAAAATACCTTTCTAAAAATAATAATTAAAAATTCTTAAGGGGTAACTGCCGGATCAGGGTAGTTGCCCTTATTTGGGTTCTGTCAATGCCTTGGAGCGGTACCGGGGGTAGCATCAGGATTTTGCGGATTTACAACGTTAAGGTAAAAATCCTTGTCTCAATAGAGTAAACCCTATTGGGATATTTTATTGAACCTGGTATAATGGTACTTTAGAGTGTCCCATATGACTTGTTTCAAAATAGGAGAGTAAAATATGAGAAAAATAGGGTATGTACGAGTAAGTTCTGTTGATCAGAACCCAAAGAGACAATTACAGCAAATGAACGAAATTGGAATAGACATTATATATGAAGA
>NZ_JBHTHG010000052.1:0-9452 GCF_042676365.1 Bacillus sp. CGMCC 1.60114 | reverse complement strand
TGTGTTTTTGTTTTTCTTTTTCCAAATTTGATAGATAAGTTTTCCATATTCATGAACCCAGCGCATGATAGTTGTTGGATGAATAGAAATACCACGTTCTTTGAGAATTTCAGACACATCGCGATAACTTAAAGAAAAACGACAATAGTAGCCAACGGCTATTAAAATAATAGCCTTCTTGAACTGTTTTCCTTTAAAATATCCCATCTGTAATTCTCCTCGTTTTCTTTTTCGAAAGTGTAGCTTAGTTTAGAAAACTTTGCAACAGAATCCTTTTGGCCATGTTTTTTGGTAACGATAAGATCCAATGGCAGTCACTCAAACTATATATGGATCGTGTAGTTACAAAAACAGTGGTTTTTGGTAACCGCAATCTGCGGATTTAGCCAGAAATTCTTTACATTGGTACTTTTGTAGTAAGCCACTTTGCGGTCTATGACAGATACCCTGTCACTACCCCATATATCATAGGTAGATGTCTATTTTTTATGTATTACGTTTCATAGTAACAATAAAGAATAAATGTTGATACAGTCAAAGAGGGTTAACTCGTACATAAATAGAAAACTGAATATATGATGAAGCAAACTGAAGAGGAGAAACCAATATGAATCAATTACAAAAACAAATACTATTTTTTCTTGAGGAAAGTAACAGAGAAAGAAGCGTAAACCAAATCGCTAACAGGCTCAATAAGAACCCTGAAGCGGTAAAGATTGAACTAGGAATACTCGCCAATAACAACTTCATAGACATCAGGAGGAGTACCAGTGGAAAGATAAGCAAAGCAACGATTAAACCAGAAGGGAAACAGCACTTCAGAGAAGCGACTACAATTGTTACCAAAGAGTCCGTACAAAAGCAAATCAATGAGTTGAAAGAAAAGTTATCATCTTTGGAAACTTCCTTTCAACAAGCACAAGAGAATCCAACTGAAGAGAACAAACAAACACTATTGGAAAAAGTCGATACAGTTCAATCAGTGGCTAATGGGTTAACCACTTTAGTTAAAGCTGGAATGGAGTTCTTTAAATGATGGAAATTTGAAATAATTATTCTTAGACAAAGGGGAGTATAATTGGATTAAATGCTAAAAGTATATTCACCCTCAGCAAATTTTGAATGTTGATTTTCCAAGAATTTAAGGGGGACAAATAATGTGGAATGGCATAGTTGAATTTGAGAAGGATTTGTGATGCGTACCGTAAAGGTACGCTTATTTTTTATAATTCGGGCTTACGGACAGTCAAACCCATATCTACATCAAATTGATGTTAATACAACGATTGTTGTGTTTTAAATAAGGAACGACTTCTCACAAGAGAGTCCCTTTTTCATCTTTAAAAATGGTAAAATGTAGTTTAAGGAAGGGTAAGAATGAAAAATGAACATAGGGGGATTTAAATAAGGGATGGGCAAAAACCCCAACTATGATTGTATGAAGTATATAATAGGAAAGGGGGAATTTGAATGAGGAAACTAAAAGTAACTGTTTTTATCTTATTACTGAGCATACCACTATCCCTATTAAATGGTTGCTCTATAGACACAAAACTATTAGAAAAACCAATAGGAGATTATTTGTCCGAAAACTACGGGATAAAGAATGGGGATTTTAAAATTCTTTCTGCTGATAGTGGGTTTGGAGCTTCTGATCAACAGACTTACGTGGAAATAAAAAAACCATACCGCACTCTTGCTTATTTAATTGTAGACAAAGACTCACATGAAATAGTTAAAAATGGAAGCGATGATGTTTTTCTAGAAATATTCAAAGGAGCTTATGTTGAACAACATCGTGATGTTTTGAAACAATCCGATAAGATGATAAAAAAGTATAACTTATTAAGTGAATTCTCCTATCATAAAAAGAAACCAAATTTCTATTACTATTTAGATATACATATAGATAAACAACAAGAAAAGGAATTAATTGAAAATTTCAAACGCGATCAAAAAATAAACACTGACAACATAATGAAAATGTTAAAAGATAGTAAACCTAGAGATCATGCTAATTATATAGGAGTTATCAATTTTAATTACTATTACAATACCTACAAAAATAGTGAAACTGTTCCCAATGCTCAAAGTATTATGGATGATTTCGAAAAGAGCCACGTGCTAACAGAGGGCATTTATGAGATAGCTGTTCTGACCATGTATTCCAGCCCTAATGAAACAACCATAGGAGGAACGGACAGTCGTAATAATAATGTCATGTTTACCGTGGATAAACAAGGGAAATTCGAAATATTAAAAACAACTGTAGATTCTTGATAAAATACGTCAATTGTTGTGTTTTAAATAAGGGGCGACTTCCCACAAGGAAGAGGGGGCACTGAAAAAGTCCTCATGGTTTAAAAGGTGAAACCGACTTATGAGCAGCCCTTTCCTTTTTGAGTATACAAAAAAACCGCCCATCCATCTTTAAAGAAATAAAAAAACCAGCTATATTATGCAAATATGACAAGCACATGTCTTCTTCAACTAACATTCTATTCTATATTTTTTTTAGTTGCGTAATCACCATAAAAGTAAGTGTCATATAAATCATCAAGTTTAGGAGTAGCAATTATTGTATATTCACCATTTCCATCGACTTCAAACAAAGTTATATTACTATATTCCGATCCCACATAGTGATTTGAATCATCTACTTTCATTTCGATACTGTATATTCCTTTTGTTAATACTCCACTTTTTTGAAAGTCCTCAATTAGATCTTTGGCCTTTGGAATAGGATGTTTATTTTTATTCATGTCAAATTCAAATAGAAAATTCACCACACCTAGATACATGCCATTACGATTTTTATTTCGGAGATCACTTGGTATTAATTTAGGTAAAAGTTCAGTAGTATCTATCTTTTGGGTCTTTTTAAAATCATCAAGTAGCTCTTGGGAATTATTTACATTTATCCCGATGTTGTCGTAAGGAAATATATAAATAGGACCATTTTCTTCTGGGACAGCTTTATTAGGATATTTTACTAACCCATATTTTTTTATGATCTGTTTCATTACTTGAACTACTTCTGGGTGTTGCTCAATATATGCACCCTTGAATTGTTCGAGATAGATATCGTCACTTTCATCTTTTATAATTTTCAAAGTATTTCTATCAATCATTAGGAACGGATAAGCACGATATGGCTTTTTCATTTCTACATAAGTTTGATGGTCAATCCCTTCAAGCCAATTATTATCTGTCTGAATAACGGAAAACTCACCTTGTATTCCATAGTTTGTTTTTAAATATTCTTGTATTGGTTGATTCAGATCATCTTTAGAGAAACATCCACTAAGAATTAGGATTGATGTACTTACTAAGATGACTTGAATCAATTTTTTAATACTCTTCATTTTTCACCCTGCATTTCTTGAATTTTGATAATATTATAACATTTTCTATTCAACTAAACTGCCATGTTGGCATAAGTACACTTCTTTACAATCTTAACGAAACAATTAATAAAGTCGTTTAAAACAACTTTATTATCTCTGTGCACCGAAAAATAACGTCTGGGAAAAAATGTATCGCTATGACCTATTTTTACACGTATCTCGGCTGTACCTCTATTTGGTAAATAGACGATAATTATGTAAATGAGAAAATACGCTATTCTTCCTGTAGAATTATAGGAAGGATGTTTTTTTATGGGAATAAAAAAACACTCCCGTAGGGGTGCTTATTCAAATCCAATTTCTGTTTTACCATCTGATGTGAAGTATTTTAAGGTTGTTTGGTTGTATACTTGCAAGCCACTTTGTGCAACGGCATCTTTTAATTTTGTCCTTGTTCTGTAGCCGAAATTTTCCCGTAGGCCTTCGTCTGCATTTGACAATGCTGTTTGATCAACGAAAACATATACGACATACAAGTTATTTTCTCTTTTTAATTCAATCGCTGTAACAGTACCGCCGAAATACTCTTTAATTTCTTTGGTTCTACGTTCAAAACTTTTCATCATTCGTGTTTGCTCATCTTTTGGTTGTTCTGTCTTCACCGTTGTTTGTTGTGCTTTTGGTTTCTCTTTTTGAACCACTTCTTTTTCGCCGCAAGCTGCTAACATTACAACTGAGAAACCAACTGCTAATACTGATTTTCTCATCATTTTAATCCCCCCAATATAAGCTCCTAAATATTAGTATACTATGAAACTTCTTGCTGAATATAAAAAGGATGTTCATTAGGGGTCACCATACATACCCAACCTTAGCTTGATAGCGATGTGGTGCTATCTCAAAAGGAAATACCGTAATACGGAGTTAAAACATTTTACTTCTTAGTGGAGTGAAATGTGGTTTCATTTCTACAACTTTCCCTGTTTCCACTCTTTATTATGAATATCTAATCCTTCTTGACCAAAGAAATGGAGAATAAACTCTTTTTCATCTCTATCAGTTTTTTTGGCTAGGTTAGATCCCTCCACACTTTGCTTTTTTCCAAAACGGCGTACCGCCAACATTTTAACGAAAATATACGCTAAGCAAAATTAGACATGAGAAAACGTTGATTTTACTACTCTAAGGTGTTTCATTAAAAAAATGTTTTAGACTATAGAAAAAAGTATTAGACTGTTAAAAAATAGTTGTAGACTGATAAGGTGTTTTTTATACATGAAAGCACTTTTTACTAACATAAAATCAAACTATCGCAAGACCTTTAAAAGTGTACAGAGATAATAAAGTTGTTTAATTTAGAATAAAGTCGTTTAAAGCATAATAAAGTTGTTTAAAAAACGCCAGTCATGTTATTCCACAATCGTGCCATTTAATGGAATAAAGCTTGTTGAGTTAACCGGAACAGGTTGATTAATAAGAAAAGGAAATGAAATCAGTTTTATGGAATTAATTAGGTGATTCATTTTACTGGAGGGATAACTGAATGGCTGAATTGATTTATCATGTTGCAGTTTCACTAGATAACTTTATTGCAGATCAAGGTATGATAGATGGAAATATTAATAATTCTAGCTTTTTATTTGATGGGGATCATGTCCCAGACTTTTTATCAGATATTCGTCAATACGATGCCGTATTGATGGGTGGAAAAACATATGAGTTTGGATTTCAATTCGGTGCTAAATCAGGTGAACCTGGCTATAAGGGCATAAAACATTACATATTTTCAAACTCCATGCAGTTTGAGTCAAACGAAGAGGTCGAACTTATCAAAGGTGATGCTATAGGATTTATTAAGAATCTGAAACAGCAAGGGAAGGGTAAAATATGGCTATGTGGAGGCGGAGAATTAGCTGGGTCGTTGATTAAACATAAACTCATTGATCAATTGGTGCTGAAGGTTAATCCAATTATAGTCGGTGAAGGTATTTCTCTATTCGGAAGCGTAAAGCCACGTCTTAACTTAAAGTTAGTGGACATGAAACAGTACTCTAGTGGCGTTGTCAAACCGACTTACAATATTATTTATACTTAGGATTATCCTAGAGAACCCCTGTCTTTAATTAATTTTCAACAATAAAATTTCAACCAATTGTTCAATAAAAGGGCGCTATTGTTGAATAAAACTTAGATTTTTAAACGACTTTATTGTTATATTTTAAAGTACAGTGAAGTATCTTATATCGAAAATTAAACAACTATATTTTAACCCCGTCCTAAATTTAGAACGGGGTTATGCTTGTTTTAGGTTTTAAAATTAAAATACTTTATTGTCTTTTTACATAAATATTGTAAAATGAAAATGGTACCAACAAAAACATATGGGTACCCAAGGTTTAGGGGGCGGATTATGAAACAAAGAATCTTAACAGAAACAATTCATCAAATTCAAACGAAGGGGTTTACATTTACAATTAGTGACTTAGCAAAACAATTAGCTGTGAGTAAGAGGACAATCTATGAGCACTTCTCTTCAAAGGATGAGATAGTAGATGAAGTTATTCGTAATGTAATAGAAGGTATTCAAGAAAAGGAAAAAAATATTGCTGAAGATGATACGTTACAAACAGTTGAAAAAATAAGACGCATCTTAATTTGTATTCCACAACAATTTAAATTCATGGATGCACGTTTATTAGTAGAACTAAAAAAACACCATTATAATCAATGGTTGAAATTAGATCAGTTTTTACGTGAAGGTTGGTCTACTGTAATCCGGTTAATAGAAGAGGGAATGAGAGAAGGGAGTATTAGACAAATTCAAGTTCCGTTTTTTATTGAAGTATATTTAGGCGCACTGAATCGCATATATGATCCTATGTTTATTGAAAAGAGTGATTATACATTGGGGAGTATGCTCGAATCTATTATGGACATGTTTCTGTATGGAATTTCCAATTCAAAATAAAAGGTGGGAGAATAATGCAGTGGATTTATTTATGCTTAGCAATTTTATTTGAAGTAGCGGGTACAACTGCGATGAAACTATCTGATGGATTAACGAAACTTGCCCCAAGTATTCTTATTTTTGTATTTTATATAATAAGTTTTTCATTTCTGTCATTTGCATTAAAGGGGATGGAGATGTCCGTTGCATATGCGGTTTGGTCAGGTATGGGAATTGTTACGATTACAATAATTGGTTTCTTTTATTTTGGAGAAAATATCAATGTAATTAAGATACTAGCGATTCTTTTTATTTTAATTGGAGTCGTGATCTTAAATTTTAATAGTGCGGCACATGAAGAGAAAAACAAAAAAATGGTGGAGGAACGTGTACATTGAACCGTTTAAAATATTTTTTCCTTATTACTGATATTGGGTTTATTATATATTGGTTCATAACAATTTTTCATATGATTCCACAAGAATATTTGTTTAAAGATTATCAAAATTCTATTTTAATGGCATGGAACTGGTCTTTTCTACCTTTAGATTTGTTAATCTCGTTGACGGGATTTTTAAGTTTGTATTTGTATTCTAAACAAAAGCATATTTGGAGCCATTTTGCGTTCTTATCATTAATTTTAACTTTTTGTTCAGGATTACAAGCTCTAGCATTTTGGACAATCCGTTTAGATTTCGATATTTCTTGGTGGATTCCTAATTTATATTTATTAGTTTATCCATGCTTTTTCTTAAAAGGTATTTGGAGAGAGTGTGGATGGTATGAGACTAACATGAAATAATTAAGAAAGGAATTCAATAGGTATAATCGGAGCGGAAGAAGAAAGTGAACTTATAATAGAGGTCTCGTCGCATCGCCATCAAGTTAAGAAATACATTGTTCCTCAAAACGAAAAAACGAACCGAATTCCCATGGCCAACTATGAAGAAATAAAATTTTTGTTTTGGGGATACTTCAAAATCTTAACTTGATGGGCATGTGGTGATACCCCTATAGTGAAAAAGGCAATATTATCATTCAGAACTACTGTAACGGTCCTAGAAAGCGTTATTGCTCCAACAGCAAGTTTGGCTGCTGAAACAACAGGAAAGGTTATACAACGGACAATTAATAAGCAATTATGTCTCGTTTATGATTATCAATCTTGTAGTAAAAAGCGGGTTGGGCTATACGATCAAATAGGGTTAAGAGAAGGTGACTAAATGAAGTGATAATACATATATGTTCAATTCTGAATTAATGTGGCTGAGTATGAAAGGAGATCCAACTATGTCAATTCCATCAAATATGAATCATGAAGCACCTCAACTCGATTTGTTTTCTTCTGAATTTAAAGAGAAAGCCTATTCGTTTTACGCAAAACTTAGGGGACGTGAGCCTGTTTATCGTTTCACCCTTCCTAACGGTCAAATTGCTTGGCTCATTACACGATACGAAGATGCACAGGTAGTATTAAAAGACAATCGATTTATTAAGAATCCACATACACTTTTGAGCCAAGAACAAATAAACAAGATGATTCCTATTCTGGAAAGAGATTTACTCTTTAATCATATGCTGAATTCTGATCCTCCAGATCATGCCCGCTTGCGTAACTTAGTTCATAAAGCTTTCAAACCAAAAATGATCGAAGAATTGCGTGGTCGAATTCAAGAGATTGCGGACACTTTACTGGATGCAGTCGAAAACAAAGGAAAAATGAATCTAATTGATGAATTTGCTTTCCCTTTATCTATCATTGTGATTTGTGAAATGTTAGGAATTCCCATGGAGGACCGTGATCAGTTTCGGGAATGGTCTGACACTTTAATTGGGACCACTAACCATCCCGAGAAAATTCAGCAGGCTCTCCCAACGTTTCAGTCCTTTATTACATACATGGGTCATCTGATTGAAGAGCGGCGAAAAGATTCGACTGAAGACCTTGTTAGTGCTTTAATTCACGCTGAGGCCGAGGGAGAAAGACTTACAGAAAAAGAATTATATTCCATGATTTTTTTGCTAATTGTTGCTGGACATGAAACGACGGTTAACTTGATTGGAAATGGTGTATTAGCTTTGCTGCAGCATCCAAAACAACTGGAAAAACTCAAAAGCAATCCTGAACTTACCTCATCTGCGATTGAAGAAGTATTACGTTTCTACGGACCTGTAGAGTTAGCAACTAATCGATGGGCAGGTGAAGATGTTCTAATACATGAGAAGTTGATACGGAAGGGAGATATGGTTGTGGTGGCTTTAGCTTCGGCCAACCGTGATGAGGCACAGTTTGAAAACTCGGATTTATTTGATATTACTAGAAAGAATAACCGTCATCTTGCATTCGGCATGGGAAGTCACTATTGTCTGGGTGCGCCGCTGGCCCGACTTGAAGGTCAGATTGCCCTTCTCACTTTACTGCGCAGAATGCCTAATCTACATATGAATACAGATGCTGAAACATTGAAATGGCGTCCAACTTATTTGATGCGGGGATTAATTGAATTACCAGTTGTGTTTTAATGTAATTGGGGTCATATGACTAAAAGGCCTTACCATACATGCCCCTCAACTCAAGAAATTTTAATACCCTTAAACACAAAAAAAGTTATCCTTTCTAAACAAGCTAAATTAGAAAGGATGACTTTTTCTTATGGGTTTTGGTGCAAAAATAATTCGCTAGAACCATAGAATAGCAATATCATATTAACCTAGAGGTTAAGCAGCTAACTCAAATAACTTATGAATGACTTCAACCTCATTTTGGGCATAGTTCACCCTTTGGTGAAGTTGCCCTTTTTTTATCATATGCATAGCTTCGATGCCCCTCAAAATCAAGGTAGCTGTACGAAATGATTTCAATCCTAACATGGATCGAACTCTCCTCTTTATAAAACGGTGATCCTGTTCCACGATATTATTGAGATATTTCACTTGTCTCATTTGGATGCCTTCAGGAATCTCTTGCTCGTCTTTTAACTGTTGAATGGCTACAGGATACGCTGGATTTTTATCGACGGTTATGACACGAGGCTTAGAAACATGAAAAGACCACAAAGCTTTCTTGAAGAAGTGGTATTATCCCTTTTGAGTAGACAGTGTAAAAAGACTGTTTTTGATAAGTAAGTGTTACACTCTATTTGGAGGGGATTTTCTTT
>NZ_JBHTHG010000051.1:0-6150 GCF_042676365.1 Bacillus sp. CGMCC 1.60114 | reverse complement strand
ATCGTACAATCAAGTACCTCAATAATATCATTGAGCAAGATCACCGGCATGTGAAACGTCGATTCTCCCGTTCTTTAGGATTTCAAAGTCTTCGCCATGCCTCACGTACTATTAAAGGTATAGAAACTGTTCATGCTATATACAAACAAAAACGAAGTCTTCAACCAAACTTCGTTTTTTCGACGTATAGCGCATTACATGAATTATTAATAGTTTCATAAAACTGGTCCATAACATTCCCCATCTCTTTATATCTTCGGAAACTTTGCAACAGAACCTAAAAGAGCAAATAGAAAAAGCGTGTTTTGAAAAAAAGGTTGATCAAAACACGCTTTTTCTATATTCAATTGAATCATCTTTTTATAAAAAAATTTGATAATTTTTGTGATCCTTGCTCAATTAAAACGCCCTTTAATGGAATAACATTTATTAGATGTGCTGATCGTGAGGATAAAGCTCTTAAAGTTCATCGTCTTTTTAATAAATATATTCTGTTTAAATTGTAATTAATTAGTAAAGAACACGCCATAAATAAAAGGTAGCGTATGATTCCCAGTTCTTCCATGGATTTGATAATTTTAAAATCTCATCTTTCGTAGGCTTTCGATCCATATTACATACTATTTTTATTGAATTAATAAGACCTACATCATCGATTGGAAAAGCTGTCGGAAATCGCAAACAGCGCATGAGAACATAATTGGCTGTCCAAGCTCCAATGCCGCGTATCTTCATTAAATTTTTTTCAGCCTCTTTAAAGCTCATTTTTAATAATTTTTCTTTTGACAATTCTTTCTGTGCCATTAACTGAGCAATTCCAATGATATATTCACTTTTTCTCAAAGTCATTTTAATATCAGCTAGGTCGGCAGGTGAAACCTTCGCAATTCGTTCGTAAGATGGAAAAACCCAATATTTTTTACCGTTCCATTCTAGGTACTCACCAAATTTTTCTACAAATTGTTTTTTTAATGAGTATGCGAAGCTTAAGTTAATTTGTTGTCCTAAAACTCCCCAACATAAAGCTTCAAATAAATCGGGAATGCCTACCACTCGTAATCCAAAGAATTTTTGGGCAGGTATTTTAAGTAATGGATCTGCTTTTGCCAATTCATAAAATGGCGATAAATCGTTATCAAGATCGAACCATTCACGAATAACTTTGCCAATTTCTTCTCGTTGCCACTCTTCAGTAGGTCTCAAATCATTTAGGAATTGAACAAGCATCTGCTTATTATCGATTACGCTTATTTGTACCAAAAACCGAATTTCTCCAATGGATATGACTTTTGTAATAATACCGTTCTCGATTTCATACATACATTCTTTTTTTTCCCTTGCTAGATAGCCAAGGTTCGCATAGAAGTCAAACTCTTTAGGCAATGTAATAACAATATCATTATTGATTTTATGCTCTGTCATTTTTTCATTCTCCTTCCCTTTTTACAATTCGAAACAAAACGTATACTAATTGAGTTTTAGTTTATCAAATAATCATCTTGATTCATTTTCGTTATCTTGCTATTACATTCTAAATACCTTATTTTTTCCTATTTATGAGGTTATAGTGTTAATTATCAAGAATGCTAAACAGGAGGGGTAAAAATGGTCCAAGATATACCCACGAGAATAAAAGGCCTAGATTGGGAATCCATTCAAAACGAATTAGATGAAATAGGATTTGCAAAGCTCCCACCCATTTAAATGGCCCTTTAGTGGAGTAACTTTATTGTTACTCCACAGTTCCTTAATCCGCCTTTCAGGCTTAATCACAGGGTTGCTGCTCTAGACCGCAAAGTAGATCTTAATACGTGAAATATAGGTGTATTTGGCAATTAAAAAATATTATAAATGGAAGGATATTTTATGAATGTAAAAGAGTCAAAATACGCAAGTAGTGCATAAAAACTTGCATATTTTAGGCTCTTAAATTTTATTCCTAATTTTGTTAAAGCTCCCATTAGCTTAAGTACATTTCTTCACATACTCTCCATTGTATTTATTCTCTATTTAATAACAATGGATAATTTATAATTTGCATGTTCATTTAACCCCTCCAAAAAGTTATCCATTACTTCATTGGATGGAAATTTACATTCAAGAAGGTAACAACCATCTCCACTGATTTTATAGTTACGGACAATGTATTGTTCCTGCGTTTTGATGAATAATAAATATGGCTGATGGTTAGTGCTCTGTGTAATGATAGTTAGAAAAGCATGTATATAAAATCCCAATTTGACTTGATTAACTTTTACGGTATATCCCTCGATAACCCCACTATCCTCTAATTTCGCAACTCTGGCTGAAGTAGCTGGTCCAGTCAAATGGACTTTCTCACCTAATTCTTTCATCGTGACACGACTGTTCTTGGATAGTTCATCAAGGATATGCATATCTGTCTTATCTAACATTTTAATAATCCTTTCATTAATAAAGTGAAACTGCCGAAAGACTTTATTTAGCCCCTGTATTCGTTAGTTGGTCTTAGTTTAAACTAAAAGAGTGCTTCAAATCAAAAAAAAGGGAGAGTTAATATATATGAATATACATCACATTCGTAATGCAACAGCGGTTGTAGAATATGCAGGCAAAAAGTTTTTGATTGATCCCATGTTAGCGGAAAAAGGAACTATGCCGCCTTTTGGAACTGGTGTTGGTTTACCCCCTGCACCAAGAGAAGACCAAAATAATCCTTTGGTAAGCTTACCGACATCCATTGACAATATTATATCTAATATTGATGCTGTCATTGTCACTCATCTGCATCCTGACCACTGGGATGATGCTGCAAAAGAAGCATTGCCAAAAGAAATTAAAATATTTGCCCAAAATCATGAAGATGCGACGGAAATTGGAAACGTTGGTTTCAAAAATGTAGAGGTTTTACAAGAGGATACAGTTTTTGAAGATATCCAATTAATTAAAACGAAAGGCGAGCATGGTAGAGGCGAAATCTTAAAGCATGCTGGGGAAGTGTGTGGCGTTGTCTTTAAACACTCAAGTGAGAAAACACTATATTTTACTGGTGATACAGTATGGTATGAAGCAGTTCAAGAAATCATCGATGCAAATAAACCCGAAATCATTGTGGTCAATGCAGGATATAATCAATTCCTTGTGGGTGGTCCTCTTATCATGGGGAAAGATGATGTTTATGAAGTGTACAATGCTGCCCCTGATGCAAAAATTATTGCTGTCCATATGGAAGCAGTTAACCATTGGGGACTGTCCAGAGAAGAATTAAGGAGCTTTATAAATGAAAAGGGAATTTCCTCTAATGTGTTTGTACCTGATGACGGGGAATCTTACTCATTTTAGCGGAAAACCAGACAAACCTGTTTGTAGTATGTGCAGATGGTGAAATATTATGCAGAGGGATGAGGGATGGAAAAATTTGAGTTGAAGATAATCGATAACAAGCTTAGTTATTGATTTAAACAAAATGACTGATGATTATATGGAATCCTATGGGTATGATAGATTGCCAAATAGGTTCTATATTCCTATTAAGCTATTTTCTCACCAGGACCTAATTATTCAACATTTTTATTGATATTGAATTAAAAAAACAAAAAGAACTTGTAGGAATCTCTACAAGTTCTTTTTGTTTTAATGAAAGCAAAGGTTACACGGCATAGTTCAATAGATACGATAGGCAAACTACTTAATGACTGGTGTGACAAGTTCATTATATAACAAATATTAACAATTAAAGTTTTAAAAGTTGAAAATTTTGTGAATTATTAAAAATGAGAGATTCATTGCATTTTTATCCCACAGAACGATTTCAAGAAAAGTTAAATGACCTGAGTCCGATAGAATATCGAACCCAGGTGATGAAAAGTGCGTAACTATATGGGGCTGCTCTTTATTGTCTACTTGACAGGGGGATGTTCAATATATCAGGTCTTTTTCATGTCTTATTCTATACCAACTGCATCATAAGCCTTCGTTACAGCTTGTACCTCTTTAGAATTTTTACCATATAAATCTTCTGCAGCTTGAAGTGCAGCTTGGCGCATCATTTTAAAGTTAGAGTTTGCAGTTAAATATTTTGTAAGAGCACGGTAATAAATTTTCTCTGTTGCTGCACGGCCCACACCTTTTACAGTAACACCGTAATGTGTACCGCCCTCAGAAACTAGATATGCAGCTTTGTTATTAATACTGCTGTTAATATGAACACCGCCATTATCAAACGTTCCTGTGTAGAGCTTGCTATAATGATCTGGATAACCTTCAGTTGGCTTTAACGGATTTGGAATAGAAGCAGGATTACTTAAAGAACGCAATGCATCTCCCGCTTTATCCGGTGTATAAATATCTTCTCCTATCTCCCAATCATTACGGTCTACCATCGCACCGAAAATATCCGAAAACGATTCGTTTAATGCACCAGATTCATCTTGATACTCTAAATTTGCTGTACGCTCTGTTACAGCATGTGTTAACTCATGAGCAACAACATCTAAGCTTGCAGAAAGTGGAATGAATATTTTTCCATCTCCATCACCATACGCCATAAACACACCGTTCCACACAGCGTTATTCCAGTTTTCCCCTACGTGAACAAAAGAAAGTAACTTCGCCCCTTTGTTATCATAGGAATTACGATTAAATGTTTTCTTATAATAGTCGTATGCTTTTTCCGCATTTACATGTGCATCAACAGCTGCTTTATCTTCAAAGAACTTGAACTTACTTTCAATTTCATAACCTGTATATCCCGTTCCTTCTGATGGTGAATCATAAAAGTATTTATACACATTTTTCCAATCAAACGTATGGACACCGTTTCCACGTTTGCCATCAAATAAATGAAATGCACCTGTTTTTTCATTTTGAACAACTTCAAATGATTGTCTGTTTCCTAAAACACCATATCCAAAACCAGTAATATGATCGACCGCATTATATTTATTGATTACATTTCCATTTGTTGCATCAATAAAATAATGCCAGTAGCCTGGTGCTGGTTTTGAAACAGATGCTTTTACAAGATAGGAAAGATAATATTGTTCATCTTTTTTATATACGTATAAATCTTTCTTAATCCCATCATAGTTGTCTACTTTTCCAATCTCTTTCTCAATATCAGCTTTCGCAATATTTACAGCCTCATCTTCTGAAATACTTGCAGTTGATGGGATATTTTTATTTTCTAAATTTGGGATAACTTGTCCGAAAAATGCTTTCACATTATTATCTTTATCAAGTGCTACTGTTTGGTCAGAGCCATATACAGGAACACCATTATATTTTTCAATAAGCTTCACATGCGTTGTTTCCGCCGCTGCGTCTTTTTCTTCCCCAACGATTTCAAAATGTTTCTCCATATTTCCTGCTAATTTAAACATGTCTTTCTTACTCTTTAGATACTCAAAAACCGTTTCTTTTTTATCTAACCCTTCCGGTGCTTTCCACTCTTCTCCAATATAAGATGGTGTCTGGAATTCTTGGTTGTATTGAATTTTTTGCTCTGCTGCATATATACGTGACGTTCCTAATGTCGCAAATGCTCCTAAAGCCATAGATAAAGCTAATGTTGAAGATAAAATCTTCTTTTTCAAAAATACCACTCTCCATCCCTACTCTTTTGACACATCTCTATGTTTTTTAACACTTTTATATAATTCTAGTGATAATAGCGCATTTTCAATATTTTGAATTTTTTTACTTGATTCGGCGTTAGTTATTTTGGGTGTGAAGCCATTAGTCGTCAAAATCATAGCAATCATTAACATACAAAGTCTTACTGATGCTTTCATTACCGATTCTTTTTGATTAAATTTATGCTTTTCATGTAAGCTTGTCGTTTACACTAGCTACTTCTCCGATTTTTAGAATAGGCTGTACGTAATACTATCTTCATGCACTTTAATTCCTCCTTATACATTCAATTGGACTGTAGTGTTTGTTGCACTAGTTCATATGTTATTTTAGAAGGATATGGTTAAAGAAGACATGTATTTTCCTTACAAATTAAGCTTGTATTCTTACAAAATTGTCACCTTCTATAATGGGGCATCATACATGCCGGTTTTGGTGCAAAAATAATTCGCTAGAACCATAGAATAGCAATATCCTATTAACCTTGAGGTTAAGCAGCTAACTTAAATAGGATGTTTTTGCCCATCCCTCGGGAGA
>NZ_JBHTHG010000050.1:0-920 GCF_042676365.1 Bacillus sp. CGMCC 1.60114 | reverse complement strand
GTTCATCCTGAGCCAGGATCAAACTCTCCAATAAAGTTTGTCTAGCATCATAAATAAAAATTGACGTTTCACGTTGTTTGTTTCGTTCAGTTTTCAAAGAACTTTGGTGGAGCCTAGCGGGATCGAACCGCTGACCTCCTGCGTGCAAGGCAGGCGCTCTCCCAGCTGAGCTAAGGCCCCTTATCAAATATCGGGAAGACAGGATTTGAACCTGCGACCCCCTGGTCCCAAACCAGGTGCTCTACCAAGCTGAGCCACTTCCCGAAAAAACGCGCCCGAGAGGACTCGAACCCCTAACCTTTTGATCCGTAGTCAAACGCTCTATCCAATTGAGCTACGGGCGCATATGGTGCCGAGGGCGGGGGTCGAACCCGCACGGTGGTCACCCACCGCAGGATTTTAAGTCCTGTGCGTCTGCCTGTTCCGCCACCCCGGCATGTCATATTGAAAATTGGAGCGGAAGACGGGATTCGAACCCGCGACCCCAACCTTGGCAAGGTTGTATTCTACCACTGAACTACTTCCGCAAGACATATATGACTTATTCAATTAAAAGTGCGGGTGAAGGGAGTCGAACCCCCACGCCAAAGGCGCCAGATCCTAAGTCTGGTGCGTCTGCCAATTCCGCCACACCCGCATATTTCATTTTAAAAATGGTGAGCCATGAAGGACTCGAACCTTCGACCCTCTGATTAAAAGTCAGATGCTCTACCAACTGAGCTAATGGCTCTCATTAAAGTGGTGCCGGCTAGAGGACTTGAACCCCCAACCTACTGATTACAAGTCAGTTGCTCTACCAATTGAGCTAAGCCGGCGTATGGTGGAGGATGACGGGATCGAACCGCCGACCCCCTGCTTGTAAGGCAGGTGCTCTCCCAGCTGAGCTAATCCTCCATTTGCCTGGCAACGTCCTACTCTCA
>NZ_JBHTHG010000049.1:0-6746 GCF_042676365.1 Bacillus sp. CGMCC 1.60114 | reverse complement strand
CCGGGTGGACCACCTGATGGTCCCGTTGCTCCTGTCGAACCTGTTGCCCCCGTTGGACCAGGTGGACCACCTGATGGTCCCGTTGCTCCTGTCGAACCTGTTGCCCCCGTTGGACCTATTTCCGGTAAAGGAAAACAACATTGAAACGGTATACAGCTATTCTTTTTAAATTCGCTCATAATTCTCACCTATCTTATAAAAAAAACAACTTTTCTAAATACCTATACCACAGCATATGAACCTTCCAAATATAAGTATAAGGAAAGCACCTATGAAAA
This sequence comes from Bacillus sp. CGMCC 1.60114, assembly GCF_042676365.1. NCBI lineage: Bacteria > Bacillati > Bacillota > Bacilli > Caryophanales > Bacillaceae > Bacillus > Bacillus sp. CGMCC 1.60114. Next base: position 6,468 of record NZ_JBHTHG010000049.1, on the reverse strand, counting down.
CTACAGTAGAATCATACAGTTAAGCCCTATTTCACATTTTCAAATATGAACGGTACTATTAAAAAAAATATATATACTCCAAAACATTTTTCACATATATATTATATAAATATATGGTTAACATAACCCATCATTATCAACAGTCAATTTATCTAGAAACCTAGAAAAAGTCCCTTCAAAAGATCTGAAGGGACTTTTCGTTCACATAATCAATTAATTAGTCTTTAAACAAACCGAAAAAACCTTTCCGTTTTGGTTTCTGATTTTGTCTCTGGATATCTCTAATGTTTTCCAGCAATAACTGATCTCGTTTCTCTAACTTTTTCTCTATAAAGACTTCTAATTCACTATTTTTACCTTCTACTTCCGTTAATTTTCTCTCCGTATTAGCTAAATGCTCTTTTGTAATAACTAATTCATTCGTAATTTCCTGTAATTTTTGAACGAGCGCTTGATTAAACTGATTTTGTAATTGCTGATTTTCTAATACTTCATCCAATTTCTTTTCTAATTCTGATTTTTCTTCTTTTGAAACAAACAAATCAAGTTCTCCATTTCGCCATGCTCGAACTTGATCATAAGACCATTTTTGTACCTGTATTTTTTCTTTGATTGCTTTTAATTCTTCTATATTTTCCTTAGAGTACCTGCGATGCCCTCCCTGGCTTCGTTCCGTTTGTATATTAAATTCGTTTGACCATACTTTTAATAAATCGGGAGTAACCCCTAAACGATCCGCGACAATTTTCGGTGTATACATTTCCGATTTTAGTTCCAATTTTAATTCCTCCCCCAAAAACGGAATACATTTTTTCACTCACAAACACGATTAAATCAACATTTTAATCAAAATCGGAATTCACTTACAACTGATTTTACAACCGATTTTAAAAACGAATTGATTTCGAAATACATTTCGATTTTACCATTGAATACTCATTACTTCTCGATATCAGCATCAAAATCTTTTTTTATTTATACAAGATTTTATGCAAGAAAAGATGAAAAACAAAATAGCGAAGACACTTAGAATCCCTTCTATATCAACAATGTATAAAAATATGCATAGAGTCATAGAAAAGGAAAAAGGCAAATCCCTTGTAAGAATAGGGATCCGCCTTTTTCCTTGCTTCCTATAATGTTACGTTATGTAAACTGCACTTGTATACGATATACAAAACAAAAATACTTTTTTAGATGCAAACACATATAAGATATCTAAAGTTATAGATGAACAGAATGTACTATTGAAGAATATATAAAATATATATCAAATATAGTACAAGCCTATTCATTACATCCTTAGTAAAAATAAAATTTTATGGCTTTTGGAGGAAAACATATGCCCAAAAAAGTTCTCTTGTTTACAGATTTGGGAATTGATGATGCGTTTGCTATTCTGTACACCTTTTTTCGTAATGATATCCAACTTGTAGGAATTGTAGCGGATTATGGAAATGTATCGAGAGAGAATGCTATAAAAAATATTAACTATTTGAAGTATATTTCGGGAAGAAAAGAGATACCCGTATTTCTCGGTGCTTCTGTACCTTTAACAGGTATATTGGTTCAATATTTTCCTGAAGTACATGGAAAAGTAGGACTAGGACCTATCATTCCACCTAAAATCCCTTATCCAATTTATCCCATAAATGATATTTACAAAATTATAAACTCAAATTTAGACGATCTTACAATTATCAATTTGGGAAGACTTTCCTCATTGGCTACGTCATTTATTTTGAATTTAGAAGCAATGCGGAATGTGAAAGAATACATTTGCATGGGTGGAGCCTTTTTTTACCCCGGAAACGTGACTGCTGTGGCTGAAGCTAACTTTTACGCAGACCCTTATGCAGCAAACTTAATTCTGCAGCATGCAAAGAATTTGACAATTATTCCATTAAACGTCACTCAACACGCGATTGTTACACCTGAAATGGTTCAACAAATTGATGCATTTCACCGGAATACACAAGACCTTGCAGGACTCATCATCAAACCTATGTTAGACTACTACTATAATTTCTACTCTAAATCGAATCCTGGCATAGGAGGAAGCCCTATGCATGATTTTGTAACAATATGGTATTTGTTGAATCCAGATGCAGTTCGTCTGTCAAAAGTGCCCATCAAAGTAATTCCCGATCAAGGAGAAGGATTTGGTCAAAGTATCGCAGACTTTCGTTTTGTGACAAATCCAGGTTATAAAACACATAATGTCGCTTTTCAGTTCAATTACGAAAGATTTAAGGGAGATATTATGGAAACATTTTTAAGGAAAAGACTGTAGCATATCCTAAGTAAAGATAAAAATACATATTTAAAAAAGAATTATTTATAGTTGGATGTATTGTAGTTGCTATGAGTTTACTAAAATAGAACTTCCGATAACACTAATTATGTGAACACAAAAGTCCCCAGTTAAACAATCTGGAGGACTTTTAATAGTCTCTTAAATACATTAAATCCCGATAATTTTAGATTTTGGTTAAAAAAGCTCATAAAACAACAGTAAGCGACCTCGATCATCCTCTTAGGAATCACAAGGTCGCTTACAATATTTCTTCATTCATGGTATTCGTAATCCTTTCTGTTCATTGCAAATTTTTACTACCCAGCGTATACTAATACGCTTTCGCCTCCCACTACTCTGGTGGTACCACCCTCTTTTTCAACAGATTTTGGTTTTATACCCTGTACATGATTTGTACATTCGCCTTACTCTACCCCACTGGATTCACCTTCTTTTTTGATATGTATGTTTTACTTATACTTATCACACATCAAGGGTCGAATTTTTTAAATACTAAAAATTATAAATTTTCTAAAAATTAAAAATATACTGTAAATAGATGGTAATAGTAAATGGTTACCATATGATTATAGTGTACATACATTGAAATGAATTTGCTCATGATATAGATATCGGGTACGTAACGGTTGAGCCCAGACTTATATATGGTTCATAACAGAGGTGTATATAGGTCGGTCAAAGATTGTATACAGGTCATTAGTTCATATAAACTATGTGGTTTGTTTGCAGTCGGAGAGAAGATTCTATTTGGTGGGGAAAAGGTTTATTGTAGTCGTATGCTAGCTGCTATGATTACAATAAGGTTCCAACTTATCGGATAGGGTCGAGCTAAGATCGTACTGGGTGCCGCAGGCTTTAGAGAGCAATTTAGCTCTTATAAGGCTAATGGTCATATATAGCCGAAAGGTTATATATGGTTGTACAGGTATTTTATACGGTCGAACGAACCATTAGTATGAGTGGTGAACTGCTTGTTTATAGTCGAAAGATTATAGGTGGGTAATAAACTATTTATATTAGTGCAAGGTAGATCGTTACGTGCTCGTGTTGTTCTAAAATTTGATACATAAAATCAAGTATTCGTGATAGCAAGAAATCTTCCAGAATGTCGATTTCTCTTTCGAGAATTATGTAAATGAGCTGTCCATATGGGCAGCTCATTATTTTTTATTTAATATGGTTTTGTTCTGGTCTTTTAGTTTGAAATTTGCTTTTTGGCTAGAGTGCTGGCTCGTCGTGTGGGGGCGAAACCCCACGTATTACGTATCTATTTTTTGAATAAAGACTATTTTAGAACGAATGATCCAAGCGGTTCGGCTCGTATACTTGCTAGTCCAAGTCGAGAACCATTGCTTTGCTTTTTGTCTGTCGGCTTGGCGAAAAAAGCACACGAGCCGAAAAAAGTTTTGCAAGGACAACATCGAAAAGAAAAGGCGATAGCCTTTAGGTGAGGATGAACGAACCGACTTTTTGATGTTGAGGGTGGAGATTTTTGAGTGGTTTTCTCAAAAATACGACCCGTTCCTTGCGGAACTTTTAGCTCTATATATAAGAGTGAGAAGAGCAAAATGAAAAAAGTCAGTAATAACAAGGGTTTGAGAGGGGGGGGGTGTTCGAAAATTCGAACACAGGTGTTCGAAAAAAGATACACCTAAAAAATGGAAAAAAACATAAAAAAGAAGATGTCAATAATAAGTGACATCTAAAATAAATAAATCGGTAAATTATGTTTTTTCTTATCTCCATCTACTTTAAAGTTTCTAAGAGACTTCTTAAAAATCTTCATAGTAGCCTTATCTACTCCATCTTTAGGAGAACAACATAAAATATTAGGATTCACAAACCATGTACGAGAACTACAAATACGTCCATCCTCAGTTGTCATTCCTGATTCTGCAACTGCCAAAATTCCCTTTTCTAATAACCCATTCATTAAAACAGAAAGATTACTTCTACCTTTTCCTAACTTTCTTGCTAAATAACTCGGTGTAGCTGCATCTGCATCTATTTCGTCTGAATCTTCATCTGAACATTCAACTAAAATGTTAGTTTTAAATTCTATGTATGGTATTAAATCAATTAAAAAAGCTTTTTCAGCATTTGTCAGATATCCAATTTTACATAAATAATTAATATTATCAGTAATTATCTGCACAAATCTCACCCGATCTGTAGGTTTTTTCTTTTTCCCTATAAAATACTCTTCCCCACCAGACATTTTACTTAATACTTGTAGCATAATGGCTCTTTCTTCTTCAGAAAGTCCACCGCTACCTTCAAGTTTTTCATAAATACTATTAATCTTGCTATCTCTTTCTTTTGCTTTTTTTTCAGCCTGTCCAAAATCTACAACTTTTGTCATAAAATAATTCTCTCCCTTAGTGGAAGGAATCAACTTTTATATGTTAGAATGTATATAGAATATATATTGGTTGATTCCAACCTTATTATGAAAAACCGCCTCGCCGACCAAAGCTTGGGCGGTTTTTCTCGTTTATATGTCTTTCTATATAATAACATGAAATCCTTTGCTAAAGGTTTCCATCTGTTAAAAATCAATTCTCTTTTTCACCATTATCACGCCTATCTTTCCCTATCAGAACCTTGAGATTTGATCATTTCCCTCTTATGTTCACGTTCAAATTGATCATCTATTCCCTTGCTACCCAATTCATTCTTAATAAGACTTCTAAACGCATTAAATTTTCCTGCAAGGACCTTTTTCGTATTTCGATATAAAACCCTTATGTTTGTCTTTAAATCTTTTATATGGGCCTCTAACGAGCTTATTTTCATGTTTAATCTTTCGTTTTCTTTTCCAAATTCATAATTTTCTAAGTGAGATTCTGCTAAACCAGTATCTAATTCCTTATTTTCTTCTTTTAGATTTTTTATTTGTACACGTAAACTATCATTTTCTTGTACAAAATCTATTGTTTTCAAACGCTCATAATCTTTTTTGATAGTAACTGCTGCATTCACTTGTTTTGTTAATTCTTGATATTGTTCTGGTGATAACACATAATTTCTTGTCTTTTTCTTCGTAATTTCAGCTTTACCAAACATTTTATCCTGTACTTCTGTTATTACTTCCTTACGCAAAAACGGAATTTTAACAGGTTCATTTGGTACTTGATCCATAGCACTATCCAATTCTTTTTGCTGTTGTTTTACCATTTTTTCTAATTCTAAATAACGCTGGCCAATCAGCTGAAGCTTTTCATTTTCACTTTCCACTTGTTGTTTCACTGTTTCTAACTCTTTGGATTTATCAACGACATCACTTTCCAAACCCTTTTTCACTACTTGCAATTCATTCACTTTTTCTTCAGCATTTTCTACATGGTGATTCATCACTTGCAACTGCGTTTCTTTTTCTTGTACTTGATTTTCAACAGTCGATTTCGTTTCTGCATATTCCTTATATTGACGGACTTTCATGTACTTATGAGAACCTACATTTGCTCTCTCAAAATCAGAAATATGCCCTTTTGCTAATTCCTCGATATAAGCCGTTTCTAGTATTCTCCAATTTGCAATCAGTTCCGTTCCTTTTCCTTCTACGCCTTGTTGTTGCAAGGCTCTATCCATTCCGACACGCCTCGTTAAGCCTCGACTACTTTCGAAATTCGGTACGTAGTTAATATGTAAATGCGGATTTGCCTCATCATCATGTAAAACCATGTTATAGACTGCTAGATTCGGATGTCGCTCTTGAAACGCTTCAGCATACTGTTTTAACGCTTCCTTTTTGGCTTCCCTATACTTTGGGTCGTCTTTACCTTCCCCAATCGCTACAACGAGTTCTCGTTGCTCATGCGTCTTTGTATCTTTTCTTATCTTGTCATAGTAATCTTTAATTTTGCGGTCATTCCGTTTTTGCCTTTCATTGTACTTGTCCACCGCTTCTTGAAAGACATCCTCGTATACACTTCGAATGTCTTTTTTTATAAAATAAATATTCTGGTCTAGCCTAGATGGATCGATGCCAGGATTTCCATGAATATTTTCCCTGTTATTATGGCTCAATGAACTTTGGTGGGACTGGTTAAATGAAATAGAGAACAACATAAAGTGCACCCACTTCCCCTAGATTAATTGATACCATAAGTCTAGCAAAGCGACGAAATGGAGTCAATTAACGTAACCCT
>NZ_JBHTHG010000048.1:0-3155 GCF_042676365.1 Bacillus sp. CGMCC 1.60114 | reverse complement strand
AATTTTATCTCTTCATAGTTGTCCATGGGAATTCGGTTCGTTTTTTCGTTTTGAGGAACAATGTATTTCTTAACTTGATGGCGATGGGGTACCGCCAGCATTTTGGAAAAAAACCACGCTAAGCAAAAAATAAAATAAGCCATCCATTTGGACAGCTCATTTACATAATTCTCGATATAGAAAGTTAAAATTTTTGGTTTCTTGCTCAATTAAAGCATCAGTTAGTTGAATAGGGGGTACTGCTAGCATTTCGGAAAAAAACCACGCTAAGCAAATTTCGACAAAAAACGAGTCGAGTTTTACCCCGTTAAGAGTAAGCCAACTCGTTTGTATTCAAGAGACGTAAGTTACGTAAACTTGAAGCATATGCTACATCAAAATTGTAAAAGGGTAATGGATCCTTACTAAAAGGCCATATGTGTTATCAAAGCAATAATTTCCTTTTCGTTAATTCCATTCTTTTCAGCTAATTGTAGATGAAATGGTAGTTGTTCATTATTGCCAATACTAATTAGAGCAGATAGTGTACATAAACTTCTTTCTTTTGATGTTAAAGTAGGAACTCTCCATACTTTTTCAAAATTTTCCTTACTCCTCACTCGATGGTTTTTAATGGTTTGGCTGGATTTCCTACTGCTACGGTGTTGGGAGGTACATCTTTTGTAACGACTGAGCCAGCCGCAATAATGGAATTATCACCAATCGTAGTTCCAGGCAGAATGACACAATTTCCCCCAATCCATACATTGTTACCAATCTTGATTGGTATTGCATATCCACTCTTATTTCTATCTTTAGGCTCTATTGAATGTCCAGCGGTATAGATTCCAACATTAGGACCTATCATACAGTCGTCACCAATTCTTACTTCTGCTATGTCTAAAATCGTACAGTTATATCCAGCATAGAAGTTCTTGCCAACGTGAATGTTATAGCCTAAGTCACAGTGAAAATTGTGTTCAATGCTAACATTTTCACCCACACTTCCGAACAACTCTTGAATAAGGATCTCCCTCTTTTCAAAGTCTTCAACGTCGCTTCTGTTGAATTCCTGAACGAGTTTATGAGCACGAATATTCTTCTTTCTCAATTCTTCTGTTCCTCTTTGATAAACGATTCTTTCTTTACCTGGGTTAGCCATATTCAGTCTCCCAACTTATCAAAATTAGACTCCTAAATAGATACTTTAAAGAGATACCCTATTGTCATTTTTAACTAATGATTATGTTTAGCGCTGCAGTCGCTTTAGGCCATCCAACATAAAAGGCCATATGTGTTATCAAAGCAATAATTTCTTTTTCGTTAATTCCATTCTTTTCAGCTAATTGTAGATGAAATGGTAGTTGTTCATTATTGCCAATACTAATTAGAGCAGATAGTGTAATTAAACTTCTTTCTTTTGATGTTAAAGTAGGATCTCTCCATACTTTTTCAAATAGTATGTTTTCACCGTAATCAACAAAATCGGGAGCAATATCTCTCATTTTCTTTGGTATATTTAATTCGATACGATCATTCACTATTCTTTTTCCTCCTTCATATTAACCATTTGTGCTATTCCTTGACCAAATGACCAGTTTTCAGCAGATGTCTCGTTTAATATAATAAAAATATCAGTTGTAGAGATGTTTAAATGATTATAAAAAGCTTCAGAGATTGATTGATACAAATTCCTTTTCTGATTTATTGCTCTTCCTGGCGCACATGTAATGGAAACATGTATCATTTTGTCTGTTCTCTTTTTCTCCCCTTCTAAGAGATAATGCGGGTCATAAAAAAATTGATCAGATGGATAGGGTAAAAATAAATGAAAGTAATCATTTTCTGGAATTTTAAAATGTTCAATTAATGAATGATGAATACTATTACTTACCTTTTTTAACTCTTCTTTATTCAATTGACCTTCTGGATAATAAACATTAACAAACGGCATATATTCACTCCCTTTCTTATAACTATATTTTACTTCCGTGACTTTGATTTATATAATTGAAAATACATCATATAATTATCAAAAAAACCGATATAGTTGAGGTGTGAAAGTGGAAATAAAAGAGTTAAATACATTTAAAATGATTGTCGAAGAAGGAACTTTTTCACTTGCGGCAAAAAAATTAAACTATGCTCAGTCAACTGTAACAACACATATAAAAAAACTAGAAAACGAACTTGGTTTTCTTCTATTTGAACGAGGGTGGGATGCACGATTAACAGATGAAGGTACTTTATTTGCGGAGGAAGTAGATAACTTGCTAATGCATTGGGATTATTCAATATCTCAAGCGCAACGTATAAGCAATGAGGAGAAAGGAACATTAAGAATAGGACTAACAGAATCTGTTGCAAAAAAATTAATCCCGTCTATATTAAAATATTTAAACAATGAAAAGCCGTATATACATTGTGATTTTGTTGTAGGAAATACAGCACTTTTATCACAAATAATAGATCAAAATAAAATTGATTTTGCTGTTTGTGGAAACAGCAAAAATAGTTCCAATGTGAATTTCACTCCACTTTGCCAAGAACAAATCGAATTTATAGTCAATAACCCTCATCATCCAGTATTACAAAAAGAGTCAGTTGAAATTTCTGATATCATTGATTATCCCATTTTGATTGGAGAGAATAGTTGTTATTATTCTCAATCTGTGAATGCCTTCTTATCAGAAAACAACTTATCCTTTAAAAGAGTCTACAATTGTAGTGCGCTACATCTTATTCCACAAATGGTTTTTGGAAACGCAATAGGCATTATCCCTAAGGGAACTAGCTTAAAACAAAGTAATATATCATTTAAGGTTAAGGGATTTGATCCCCAAATGCCTATAGGATTATTAATTCCTTCTAAAAAAAGAAACTATTTGAGCCAGACAAAACAACAACTTATGAAATTGATTGAGTCGTCGTTGAGATAAAGTTGATCAAAAATACCTCACAACCCATATTTTTCGACAAGATAAAAAAATCCATTTGTTTTAAACAATCAAACTTTATTTCAAATCTACATTTTAAATAAAAATAAATAAAGGCGCATTATGTCATTCATGTAACACAATATTAATAGTGTTGCGTTAAAGTCTAAAAAAACTCGTTTAAACGGTTGCTAATGCAACACAACTTATAAAACCAAGTCATTTTTAGATGCAAGATAA
>NZ_JBHTHG010000047.1:0-5645 GCF_042676365.1 Bacillus sp. CGMCC 1.60114 | reverse complement strand
AACGTACAATGAACTTCAACAATTACTAGCTACTTCCTAAACATTGTTCTTCATTTACCAAACTGTTTATGGTTTATGCTTTTTTCAAACTTTGCAACAGAACCAGTTTAACCATCATCGTGTTCATGGAACTTTAGGTTATTTAAGTCCAGTTGAGTTCAGAAAACGAGCCCTTAAAAAAGCAGTCTGAATTTGTGTTGACAATCCACACCTCCATCAATACTATCAAAAGAACCTTTATACTGTTACAGCTTGAGAAATCCATTGAGCAGTTAGTTCAGGAGATTCAACAGGAAACTGATGACCGTACTGAATACGTGTAATATCCAAGTGTTCAAACTGCTTTGGGACATGATGATCTTTGTCCAAAGCTCCCCATAGTATCTTAATTTTCCTCTTATCCCATGTCTCGGGATTTAACTGAATGGATTTTGATATAGTTAAGCAAGACATGACCGTAGCGTTAGTTTTGCGTATACGGGGGGATTTTAAATCCCGGACCACAGAATGAGCGTAATTACTCAATAACTGACTGGATGTTCTAAAGCTATTGGCTTGAAGTAACTCTTTTTCCAAACGGGCGGGCTCCATATATTTTAGAACGAAACTTGTAATACGTCGAAATCTATATTTAGGTTGGATAGGATGCAGTACTGGCTGCAATAAAATGAGTTGTTTGATCAGTGAGGGCAGCCGTTCCATCACTTGAGCCGCAATCAATCCGCCAAATGAATGCCCCACTAATATAACGGGTCTGTTCAACTCAGTGATCATAGTGGAAACGCTCTCTACATAGCCTTCTAGCACAGAAGGATTATGGTGATAAGGAGTACGCCCAAATCCAGGTAAATCTACGAACCAAGTATTTAAACTGCTTAAAAATTGTGAGAGGGGCAAAAGGGCATCGGCATTGCTGAACGTCCCATGAAGAAAAATAATAGGCGTTTCATTCCTATCTTTCTCTAGCGAAACTAGGTTAGCCCTTCTTCGTTGACTAAAATCTTTCTGCTCATTTTGATTCAGGCCTAAATGATTTAACCGATAATCCAAATCACTAATGATAAAAGGGAGCGTGGACGGAACTACGAATGAATTTCTGCCGTTCCTTTGTTCTATTTCTAATTTACTGTAAACAGGGAATTCCGACTTAACAAGAAAACTCATGGATTCTTTAGGAATACCAAGCATCTTGCCAGCACCCATTCTAAGCACAGTTTTCAATAACGGAAGCGGTATAGTTCCTAACGGCTTTGTTGTCTGCAATTCGTGTGCCATGAGTTTGATGAAAGTTCGGATCGACGGACTCTCTTGCTTAGAATCTAAAAGATAGTAGGTATTGCTTGATAACCCTTCTGTATTAGCAAGTTTTGAAATAAACGAAGCCACATGATCAATATGAACCATTGGTAACCAATAATCGTCGCCGCCTGGAACAAGCGGCATAAGATTTCGCCTTACGGCATCGACTAAGATACTAAGGCCTCCAATCTGTTCTGTTTTCCCTGAGAAGGAGTCTCCGACGATTACACTAGGATTAACAGTAGATAAGGGAATGCTCATGTTATGAAGAGATTTTCGTATATAAGAGTCTGCTAAAAACTTCATTTTTTCATAAGGCGGTTGATTGTCCAGCAAATGATCTAGATCCAACAATGCATTTTGTTCATGATAGGGACTCATAAAGCCTACGACATGGATAAAATGCTTTAATTCTTTTGCAGCGTGGATATCCTGTGCTAGCTGAACAAGGGATTTTGCAGGGGCGAGGAAAGACTGCTCAGCTTCACTGAGGTTCAACTCAATATTCATTGGACCTCCTGCATGAATAATTAGATCAGTTGCAAGTAATTGCTTGTAGCTGTCATCACTTAAACCTAATCGAGGCTGCGTTAGATCACCGATAACAGGAACGATGTTGTTCTGTTGATCGGGTGCCAGTTGATTGATGATGGTAAGAAGACGATCTTTTTGACGTACAAGTACATAAATCTGATGCTGAGAAGCTAACTCAGCGATTAAATGACGTCCAATATAACCAGTTCCGCCAGTCATGAAGATATTCATAATAAAAACACTCCTTTATTATTTTATAGTACTAACTAGTACTAATGTATCTAAAAATATTACTTTAGCATGGAAGCTAAAGTAGGAAATAAATTTTTGATCATATCTTGGTTGTTAGAAGCTTGAGCCAAGAAGAGAGCACCCTCAATAGAGGAGACAATCAACATAGCTGTTTGTTTAACGGGCAGCTCTTCCTTTAGTTCTTGTCGTGCAATCCCTTGAGCTAAAATCAATTCAACACCATGCAGCTGTTTTTCAAAAAAACTCTTGATTCTATCTCTAATTTCAACCGCGTCAATAGGCGTCTGTGTATACAGAGTCAGGAAAGGACAACCGCCAAGGTAGTTATTCTGTTCAATAGTATCGCTTAAAATGTGGAGTACCGCTTCTAATTTCTCCTGAACGGTGAGCTCAGTTTGAGACACAATATAATTAATTCGCTGCTCGTAATGTGCTATCAACTGATTAACAATAGCGAGCAGCAGCTCCTCCTTGCTCTTAAAATAATAATAAATGTTCGTTTTTGAAACTTTGCTATGTGTGACTATGTCGTCCATGCTTGTTGCCAGAAAACCTTTAGTAAGAAACAATGTAAAAGCGGATTGCAGAGCAATATCTTTATTACTAAGTGTATTTTTTTTCATATTAGTACTATACAGTACTACAAATGGAGAGTCAAGGGAATGATTGATGAAATGTATACAAATATAAAAATCACTATGGAGGTATCAATACTCCTAAAGAATTCCCCATAGAAGTACGAGCCTGGATAAATACCCAATCCGAATATATTGTGACCGAACTAAAAATTAGGGGCTTCCAGTCAAGTGTCACTTTAGGAAATAGATTTGATATTTCAATTTTCCGGTTAACAGACATAACCGGAAAATCATTATTCAGAGTACAAAGGGCATCGCCAGCATTTTAGAAAAACCCCACGCTAAGCAAAGAATAAAATAAGTCAGCTCATTTACATAATTATCGTTAGCGGAAGTTATTCTAATATGATAGAATCTCCAACATTCACTTTTCCTGGTTTTATAACTGATGCATAGACTCCAAAATGATTATTTCTTTTTTGTACAACAGTTTTTAAGAGAGTTTTTTCCAATGTTAATGTGTTAGGATCAATAGTAATAATCATGCAGCGTTCACAGTGTCTTACTATTTTTAATTCTACTTCTCCTATACGTATACATTTTCCAAACCATGTATCTTCTGGAAAAGGAATATTTTCATATAATGAGAATATCAAGTTTGGACGAAATCTTCTATGGTTCACATCTTGTCCCCACATTGCACTTATTTCTTGTAGTGACGTATCAGTTACAATTAATATATGTTCTTCTTCAATTGCTCCTAGAGGTACTTGCTGAGGGGAGTATTGTATACTTTTAATTCTACGACCTGATTTTTGTTCTAATTCTGTAAGTAACTCTTGATCTCCCCACTTGTATATTTTTCCTTCAGGAGAAGTGATTTTGATTAGTGGATATGTATCAAAAGATTCTTCTCCTATAAAACTCGCCGTATAACCAATCATTTCAGGAAGTTGTGTTGCAGTTAAATATTTTCCTGGTCTTGTTTCATCTAAAAAAGCATGGCTTCTATCTCCATATAAACCATAGGATGCAATGTAAGCTTGTTGAACATTTTCTCCGCGAAATGATTTTATTGGATGTCTTACAATTTCTTTTAGTTCTCCAATTATCATATCCCTACTCCTTTTTTATTTAATCTTATCTTATCTCTTAATTATATAATCAATTGGAATTAGTTACCTTATGAATATCGTATACACTTGAGGTTGACATAACATCTCATTATCGGGATTCAATGTATTTAGAAGACTATTAAAAGTCCTCCAGAACGTTTAACTGGAGGACTTTCGTATTCACATAATTATCGTTAACGGAAGTCAGCTAAGTAATACAAAACTTCTTACAAAGCAGTTTTACGATTGATACGTTCTTTTGCTTGCCGAATTGCTAAGAAGATTGTAATAACAGCAAATACGTCACAAATCACTATACCTAAAAGAAAGTGATTCATAACCGAAGAAATTCCACCTCCAGCTATACTGAGAAGAAAAATCAGGTAAAACCAATCAATATAATTTCTATATCTAATAGCTATCACAATGCTTACGATGGCTACAATATATGTCAGTATGTCTATCAGTAAGTCCATAACTTGCTCATCTCCTTGTTAAGTACAGCAAACCCCCTTTCCATTTAGAGAGAGGCACGATCCGTTCTCAATATTTTTTTAAGTAGACTGTGTTAATCTTATCCTTTGGTTTTATTTCTAAATTCTGTTATCAGAGCAATTAAAACTGAAACAAAAATAACCGCCATAAAAATCCCGTTTATATACCTTTGGTCTATAAAATTCAATATTGATACTATGAAAGATAAAACAGTTGATAAAACCAATAAAATACGTCCCATATCTTCACCTTTTTTCCTAATTATACCATTTAAAAGAACCGATTTGTTCAGATTTTTTTATGTATATCATATACATGCTCGGTTAACATAACGTAACATTATCGGGATTCAATGTATTTAAAAGACTATTAAAAGTCCCCCAGATTGTTTAACTGAGGGACTTTTGTGTTCACATAATTCTTGTTATCGGTAATTCATCAATCTTTATTATGATTTTTAGAAAATTGATTTAAGATAAATCCACCTATCACACTACCTAAAATAAAAGTAATACAAAACCCCCATTTAAAGTTTCCAGTGGTAAAATATAGCGCAATGACTCCTAATACGCCTCCAAAAAGAAAAGGAAGATTTATATACTTTTTCAATTTATCCCCTCCCTTTTAAAACATATCTATACAGGTTTATTTCGGGCTTGAATAGAGAGTTGCCTAGAAAGGCAGCTCTTGATTGGTAGTCTAAAATTCTTTAATTACCTTTCAAAAATTTTGCAATTATAAAAGCTCCTAAAGGTATAAAAAATACAGAAACAATTGATAGATATCTCATAACATTAGTAGAAAAAATGAAACTACATAAAATTACGAATAACAAGCAAATCCCAAAAGAGATAAAGACAGATTTTATAAATAATCCTTTATTCATGTTGGAAATTCCTTTCGATCTAATAATGAATCCGTTATCTTTGAAAGAAATACCATACAATAACAAAAACAATTGGTGTTAATCCCCATAGTATAGTTTCAGAATTTAATTTCTTTTTATCAGACATCTAATTCTCCTCCTATTTCCACAAAACCGACCATTTTTACCGAATTATACCACATATGTATGAGGGGCAATCAAGACTTTGTCTGAATATCATATTCATGTTCAGTTCACATAACGTATCATTATCGGGATTCAATGTATTTAAAAGACTTTTGTGTTCACATAATTCTCGTTGTAGGAAGTTAATTATTCACCGATATAAAACAGAATTTGTGCAATACTCGTAAAAAATTCTGGTTCTTGTATAGGAGAATCCTCTTCTATCTCTAAGTATGTTTTAAACCATTCTGATGTCTTCATTCTCCACCTTGCTATTTCTTTACCTTGATAATAAAATTTTGCCCAATCTAATGGTACTTT
>NZ_JBHTHG010000046.1:0-5606 GCF_042676365.1 Bacillus sp. CGMCC 1.60114 | reverse complement strand
AATATAATTGATTTGGTTCTGGTGCAAAAATGTTAGTTAGAAACATAGAGTAACAACTTTCTCTTCATTTCGGGGTACTTTAAAATCTTAAGTTGATGGGCATGTGGCGGTACCCCATCGCCATCAAGCTAAGTTCATACAACGTCAATTATAGTAGAGGTTGTTTCTTTTTTCTAAAGGATACGTGTAGGGAATTTAAAGATTTGCATACGAAATAAACCCTAACGGGTTTCATTTTTTTGAATTAAGCCGCTTGATTATCAAACATGGTACAATTGTAAACGACACCTAATATATCAAAGACTGTTTTCTTCTCAAGTCGATGAGATTTTCGCCCGTTTTGTTGTAGGAGGTTGAACAGGCGAAGTAGAATCTTTGATAGCTCTTGGGTGTCTTTCTGTATAGCTTGGAAAAGAAGAAGAAAGTAATCTTTAATCATATATATGGCCTTATATTCACTCAGTTCTCGTTTCTTTTTCATAAGAAGTAATTGCCGCATTTGAAACATAGTAGAAGAACAGAGTAGAATGGCAATCAGTTGTCCATACAAATGGCATTCCAAGCGTTCTCGTTTTATCTTTTTACAATGATGAATATGAAAGAATGATTTCCACGTTTTAAATAAAATCTCGATTTGCCAACGTAAAGAATACCAGTCATGTACTTGTCCCATCGGGACAATATCTATAGGGGTATTTGTCATATATACATTGATACCACTAAGTCGTTTACTACGATCAGAATACTTCATTCCTTTCTTTTTTTCTCTTACAGTTTGATCTTATAATCGTTTTTGTTGTTGTTCTTTTGTTAGTCGATGAACAATCATACGAGTTGGTACTTTATCAGTCATTCCTACATAAGCATCGGAGATTTCACATGTTTGTCCTGGCTGAAGAGAGTTCATTAAGACCTCCATATCTATCTGTATATATTCCGTACCTTTTTTTATTCTTCCATCTTGAAAATAATCAGGGGTGGGATTTTTTTGATAAATACGTGTATTTGACTTGATACGAGAGATATAATAAGCCTTTTTATCTTGTATATGTTGAAGATCTTTCAAATGAAAATACCCGAGATCTCGGATACATAAATCATTTGCTGTCACAGTTGGGACACATAGAGAACCGTAGGTTCGATCATGTTGTTTACCTGGACCTGTATGGATATGCAGGAAATGTCCACTTAATAAGTCATACTCAAGCTGAATCTTCACCCCCGCTGTATGGCTGCATCCTCCTGCACCTGGATAAACGGATGAAAAGGAATCTGGGAGTTGAAATGCAGTTGAATCTAAAATACGAATACGCTTGAAAACAGAAGTATATGGAGAAGAAATCGGTATAGATGAGACCAATTTTTGATTTAGTAGTTCAGCTAATATGTGTTGTAAAAATTGGACGGCTGCTTTATTAAATCGTTGATTCAGTCCCTCAGGACTGATGAGCACTTCAGTTGATGCTTCTAAACAGCTAGATAACTGAGTCAAAGAAGTAGTAGCAACATTTTGGCTCATCCATACACATAAAGCGACTAAATCTTTTGCCTGGTACTTACTAGTTCGTTGCACAAAACCAACATCTCTAGCAAAATCTCGTAAGATATTTGGGGATAAGAGGCTTTGAATTTCTTGAGCAAATAATTGTAATTCATCAGATACAGAAATAGACATACAAAAACGCCATCCTTTCCTATGATTCTACAGAAAGAATAGCGTATTTTTTCATTTTAGGGGGTATTTTGTTTTGTTAGCTTGATAGCGATGTGGCGGTACCCCTATAACAAAGTAAAGCGTAAAGAAATGAGTATAGAAAAACTTGTCATACTGATGCAAAAAGAAGGGATACAATTTACTCAATCTCCTTGTTTAGTTACCTATCCAATAATTGATTTTATAAAGCACATTGCAAAAGTATGTAAAGAAAATGTAGATATAACAACTAAATAAAGGAGTGGTGTGTTTAAAAAATTGGATCTGCGGTCATGAGCCTGACCTTAAAATTCCTAAACAATTTAAGGTTCAGAAACCAAGTATCAGTAGAAAAACCAATCATACAATAAATAAAAAAGGGAAAAAAGACGTTTATCCCGAATACAAAACACACTAAAAAATGCAAACCTTAATTTAGGGTTTGCATTTTTTATATTCTATTATAGTACGTGAAATTTTTTAAAATCCTTTATTAAAGATGAGCAGCACTTACTACTCATCTTTTGTATGCAATTTCAATTGCATACTTGGGTGTTCTTCAGGAAGTAAATCCATTTCGTAAAGTCTTACTTCAATTTTCCGCATACATGCGTGTAAATCTTCTTTTAGCTGGCGATCACTAATCCGCAAAATTTCCCATCCTAATTTCTTTAGATAAGAATCTCGGATTGCATCTTTCCTTTTAGCCTCGGGTGTATTATGAAAAATGTAACCATCCACTTCTATACACAACTTTTTCCCGTTTTTCCCGTATATCGCAAAATCTAACCTGTATCTTCCAATCTTTTCTTGAACAATAGGAGAAAGGCCTATGTAACGCAATTGATCATAAACTTTTCGTTCTAAGTTATTTGCACATTGTTTTCTTTTCATATCGCTATCTGGATCATAGGTGTTTTTCCAAGTAATGTTGGCCAATACATAAAAGAAAATTAAAGCCACTATAACAACTAAAAAACCACTCATATACTTCCCACCTTACCTAAGTAGTTTATCTGATTACTTTGTTTTTACATAGGTTATTAACACGTAGTAATCGAATAATTAATTAGGTTTCTACCTTTGTCCTTACTTCTATAGTATTACCTATGTTTTACGTGTTCAGACCTAACAATATCAAGAAACATTAACATATTAAAATCATGTAAAAAATGTGAACCTTAATTCTAGGTTTGCATTTTTTATATCCTATTATGGTGCGTGAAATTTTATAAAAACCTTTATTGAAAATAAACATGGAAGAATAGTATTCGACATATTACAAATAAGTTTATATAAAATAACTAAAAGTAAATTACCAATCTATGAAACACAAAAAAGCTGAATCCCTTACGGCAGCAAGGGATTCAGCTTTTTAATTTTAATAGCATACCCTTTACAACAAGTTGCATTTATACTTCAGTTTATTCGCAACTTGTAGCTATTACTATGTATGCTATATTCCACAAAATAATTACAAAAACTTTTATATTCTCTTTAACTATTTTTATAATATGCTTCTTTTTTGAGCCATATGCTTCTTTTTTGACTCATCTATGTATGTATAGGTTTAATAAAACATGTCTAAACTTACAGATACATAGATGTAAAGGAGAAGATTAGAATGAAAGGAAACAAACAAAAGCGAACGAAATTAGGCAAATGGTTAGATCAAAATGGTATTGAGCAAAAAGAATTAGAAATAGCATCAAAGGTTAGTAGGAGCACGATTACAAGACTTTGTAATGATAAGGAGCACATCCCTACGTTGTCAGTGGTTCAAAAAATCATGAAGGCTATTAAACGTTTTGATTCTAAAGCAAACGTACATAATTTTTGGGATATGTAAAAACACAAGGCAAATAATTTTACCTTGTGTTTTTTATTCTATAAAATTTCTTTTAATAAAAATGTACGAACGTATACATTATATTTCACTCCATAATCCTCTAGTTTTTTTTCACGATAATCTGATATCGTAAAAAATAAAACATTAGGTACTATATTATTTTGTTTTCTATATATTTTAGTTATTAATCCATAATACTGTATTTTTTCTTCGTTTACTTTCATATGTTGTAACCTATCAATCTCAACAAAATAGGGCACTTGGTCCTTAACATAGTAAGCATCTGGAACAATTGTTTTTTCTTCATTTTGATATCGAAATTGAATGACTTGCTCTATTTTCCAATCAGGAAAATCCAACCACATCCAAGCTTCGTTTCGTAAAATAATATGCTCAAGTTGATGTTTTTTTTTACGTTGATTCGGATCTAATCCCAAAAGAGCAAGACCTTTCTTGTTGAGATAATACACATATTCTCGATTATAAGAAGTTACATGACAATATTGGCGAAGATCTTTTAAGACACGATTTGCATTCCGAATACTTCCTAAGGCATGAATAGCCTGTAATTGCCTTCTGGTAGCAAATTCAAGCTTACTTAAACTCGATAAAATCTCGATGTGTCTCGCTTTTTGTTTGAGTTTTTGGTGTTTCATTTTGTTTAGTCACCTCATATTCTTGTAAAAGCTCTCTCATCTTTTTATCAGATAAATAAGGGACTTGTAACTCATATATCCGATCTGTTTTGAACAATGCTCTTCCTGGCAAAGAAGGTAAGTTCTCTAATCCTGACTCATCTAACACAACTTGCGAAGCTACTGTAGTGGGTAATCGGAACCCTAACTTTGCATCACTCATTTGTTTTACAACAGAGGGAACAGAAGTCACGGTAGGATATTGGGTAGCTAATATTAATCGTACACCTAATGCCCCGCCAATACGTGAAATATGGCTTAACATATACTGACATTCTTCTAACATTCTATTCACATGCTTTGGTAATCCTTTTGCTGGTGCAAGAACAGCACCTTCATCAACTATGACAAAAAAACGATCCTTTTCTTTTGTCTGAACAATATTTTTCATCCTATTTTCCTTCATATACTTTCCACGCTGATGCATTAGAGCCATAACCTTAATAAGTACTTCATGTGCTCTTTCAGGGCTATCAGCGACTTCCACAACTTGCTTTAAATCTTGGTATTCCGCAAATTCTAATCCTTCTTCTTTTAGGTCTATAATAAAAAAATGAGTATGATTTGGATTAGATTTAATAAGAGAAGTAACCAATACCTTCAAAAAAACTGTTTTCCCCATACGCGTTAAACCACCCATAAGTAAATGTGGTGTCTGATCAAAATCATGATATAAAGTTGTATCTAATGTTTTTCCTATTGCAACCTCCCAAGTATCAGGTCGTATCAATTCTTCATTCCATTTCCATTTCTTTGGAATATCATCTTCAAACACTTGAACATAGAGGAAAGGGGATTCATAGTGGATTTTGACAGGCTTATTTAATCCTTCAGCAATAACTTCATCTAATTTTTTGATAAGTTGCGAGGGGATTCCTAATGGCAGCTCATAAATATAGACCATGCTCTTTTCTTTTTCTTCTTGTCTTTTAAATCTAGGATACTCTAACTTATTTTTTTCTTTCACACAAATATTAGCGATTTCAAAAAATCTTGCAATTTTTCTTTTATCACTTTGTTTGTAATTTTTATTAAAAATTGCAGCAGTAATCATAACAGCAGGAATTGTTAAAAGTTCTAACATACTTCCTTACCTCCTTATATGGAGGTAGTTGAGGAAAAGTGGAAGGGGAACAATGTTTGACCAATCTATATTGCAGTAGCCTTCCTTAACTACCAGATAAGTGTCTAACGTAGAAATACATCTAGCATATCAATTAGTAGGTACCAAACTGAGCCGATAATCAAGCATTTGAGACCCGCGCGTAGCAACCAATCTGGAAGGTTTAAACCTTTCTTTTTCAATAACTTGATTCCTAAAACTGAAGCACCAGTAACACCATAAACAACACCTAATTCTCCAATGATT
>NZ_JBHTHG010000045.1:0-3011 GCF_042676365.1 Bacillus sp. CGMCC 1.60114 | reverse complement strand
AAGCATAAACCATAAACAGTTTGGTAAATGAAGAACAATGTTTAGGAAGTAGCTAGTAATTGTTGAAGTTCATTGTACGTTGAAAAGGCGGAGTCTCTTTGAAGGGGTACAGCCGAGATACGTGTAAAAATAGGTCATAGACTTACTTTTATTTCCAATATGATTTGAAACTGGATTTTTTATAAAAAACAAGTAAGTAGAACTGTAATTATAAAACATTGAATAAGGTAGATGACAAATCTAATACCCTGCTTGTTTCCTTTTCTTTAAACAAGTAGAGTATTGGATTCTAAATAAATTTATACTTGTTTTGCTTTACTACGTTGCTTATTAAAAAACATTGAAACAATTAATAATAATACTCCTATTGCAAATAAAATTAGGTTATTTGACGAAATTACTTCATCTTTCCAATATGCTAAAAATATTAATAAACCGTGTCTAACTGAAAAAAACAATCCTAATCCAAATATTGAAAGTAAATATGGAGATTTATTCATTTCCTTTTTTCTCCTTTTTGTCACTATATTAACACATTTAGTATTAACTTATTAAATTAATACTTATCAAACTTATTTTCTGATGCCTTTTAGTTAAAACTTTAGCATAAAACAATTTTCATTTTTTACCTATTATCACACACTCTAATCATACAATTGAAAAGAAGTATTTTCAGTAACTAACGAATGGATGATTAGGGTTAACCCATAGTAGACAAAGCCAGGTTTTTCATTGTAAATAAACTTTATTTGGAATAAAATAAAGTTATCAATAAATGTCATAGATGAATATGGTAAAATATACATAGAGTAACAGCTCAAAAAGTAAAATGGTGATTCAAGTTAAAAAAGTACTCCTGTGGGTGCTTTTTTTGTTGTCTTACAAATACAGAGGGGATTTCATCATGAATATTATCGACTTAGAACTAGTACGAAAGAGAAAGAGCAAGGAAAATAAAATGATTACAATACCCATTATCGAACGGGTTTTTGAAGTAAATGGAGAAATTCAGTTTGAAGTAGCTGGCGAAAAAGAAGTTCCCATTTCTTGGCTAGAAAAGGAATAGATATTCTTAAAAAGAAGAGAAATTCAGTTATAATATGAGCTCTTAAATATGTATATTTGTTTATAACAAATTGTACCATATATAATTATAACTATTTCTGTAAAGAATCCTTATATTACAAGGATTCTTTTTTTGTACCAAAAGGTACACCTTTAGACACATTTTTAACTTTAATGTATTTAGGGGTAGCACGCCATCACCATCAACCTAAGAAAAGCAAATACCCCTAAATATACATTTTCTCATTTTAGGGGCGTTATAAATTTCTTAAGTTGATGGGCATGTAAGGTGACCCCTAGTAGTTCATCTTGAATCGAGAGATTCATAAGAAAACGTCATCCTTTCTAATTTAGCTTGTTTAGAAAGGATAACGTTTTTTGGTATTTGAGGGTATTAAAATTTCCTGAGTTGATGGGCATGTATAGTGACCCCTACTACATCTAAAGCAATATGTTCATATTGTTTTAGGTGCCTTTTTACAATATAATCATATTATAAAAAAGGAGGAGGATATGAATGCCTAAAATAGTTGATCAAATACAAAGGAAAAATCAGATAGCCACTGCTACTTGGCGTGTAATATTAGAAAAAGGTATCGATAAAGCTTCCATACAGCAAATCGCTGATGAAGCAAACATTTCGGTTGGACTTGTTCAGCATCATTTTTCGTCTAAAAATGAATTAATTCATTATGCAATGAATTTAGTATTGAATCGAATGGAAGAACGGGCAAAAACTCGTACAAGTGATTTTAAGGGAACAAAAGAAGAAGCACTTAGAAGATTAATGAAATTTATTATTCCTACTAATAAAGAAGAAATGTTGGAAGGGAAGGTTTGGATTATATTTCTGGGTATATCCTTTAGTTCCCCAGAGCTTCTTGAACTTCGGAAGAAAATGGATGACCATACGAGGTATCTTATGGGAATAATTCTAGATTTAATGAAGGATCTAGGATACGTCACACCAGGCTATAATAGAGATTTTGAATTGGAGATACTGTACGGATTTATCGATGGACTAGTAATTCATGTCCTTCAAACACCAGAATCATATTCAGAAGAAAAAGTAAATCAACTTATTGAGTATTATTTAAAAGAAAAAAAGAGGGATTAATTGCATGAATAAAGTTTTCATTATTATTCTTGTAGTCGTTATTGTATTGATCATTAGGCAGCTTATCCCTAAGAGAGTAGATAGCTTCGATCTTCTTGGTATACCAATCATGGCTATAATCAGAACTTATATTGGTCTTCCAAATAGATTGGACTTTATAATTACAATTGAATTAATTAGCTTGCTTATCTTAGGAGCGATAGTTGGTTATTGGCAAGCTAAGAGGGTGAAAGTCTTTCATCATAACAATCAATTATGTAGTGTTGGAGGCTATACCTATATTATCGGATGGATTATTATGCTTTTGGGAAGAATTGTTATTTTATTGCTATTCGACCTTAACTCTCTCATATCGAGATTTCATGCAGGACATGAACAATTTACGAATGAAATAATTAAAGTTCTTTCTCATGCTGGAGATTGGTTAATATGGTCTACTATCCTTGCATCTTCCATAATGTATACCGTTACCTTATATAAGGATCACCCGGATATCAAGAAATTTATACATGCTCGTTTTAAAGAAATTAAACAACGGATAAAACATTAATTTAACTAACACGAATTGTGAAAGTATGTATTCGTTATTATAGGAGTGCCACCTATACCCAGCAACTTAATAAAAAACGTTATCCTTTCTAATAATCTAGCTTGTTTAGAAAGAATAACGTTTTTTATTTTTTAGGATAGTGAATATTCTTAAGTTGATGGACATGGGGTACAGACACACATCCATCAACTTAAGGATTTAGACTATTTTTGAAGTTAAAAGCACGTTACTATTCTCTTATGTTAATAAGAAAGGGTGACGTGCTTTTTTATGAATATG
>NZ_JBHTHG010000044.1:0-3117 GCF_042676365.1 Bacillus sp. CGMCC 1.60114 | reverse complement strand
TCGCCATACATGCCCATCAACTTAAGAAAAGTAAACACCCCAAAAACGAAAAAAGAGCTGACTTCTCCAAATAACTAACTGTAGAAAAAGGAAATTTTCATTTTGGGGTACTTCAAAATATTAGCTTGATAGCGATGTCGTGTGACCCCTAAATACAAAAAAGTATTAATTTTGCAGATAAATATTTACATACTTGCAGGAATAAAATTTGATTAAATTAACTTAATAAACCTTGATAAAAGAACAATAAAAAAAAGCGTGTTTTGAAAAAAATTGATCAAAACACGCTTTTTTATATTCAATTGAATTATCCTTTTAGGGGTCACTATATCATTCTGGGGTTCGTTAACGTACAGATAACCGATTAGTTTGTTTTCAAATTTTGTCTAAACGTACAATTTTCTTTTTTGGATATGGTGAGGCCTACTAGCTTTTTTTACATAATTTTTGTTATTAGAAGCAAAGTTAGCTAAAAGTTTTTAAAAACTAAATTTAGTACCACAAATAGAACAATTACGGTAACAATGATACATGCTTCTATGGTGTACTTTTTACTTTCTTTTGCTAGTTGTACTTTCTCTCTATATTTCTCTTGTATTTCTTTTTTTTTATCTTTTGATTTCATATGCACTCCTTAAGAAATGATTGATCTATAGTAACCCCTCATTCAGAGAGGGATTCCAAGCATATCCTTTTACTATTTGGAGTGACAATCTTTACAATGAATTTTACCTTCGTTATCAAGCCATTTCTTTATTTCAGTCATGCCAGCACAATGAGGATAGCGTAGCTCTACATAAATAAGTTCCCCGCCTTGAATGTTTTTTCCGCAACTTACACATTTAGGTTTCACTTTTAACATGATATATTTCCCTCCTCTTCCTAATTGTACCATTAAGAAGAAACGATTTGTTAGGATTTTTAGATGTATATTCTATACATGTTAAGTTGACATAACGTCTCATTATCAGGATTCAATGTATTTAAAAGACTATTAAAAGTCCCCCAGATTGTTTAACTGGAGGTCTTTTGTGTTCACATAATTCTTGTTATCGGTAGTCAAACTAATAGCCATGTTGTTTAAAATGTTTAAGTCTTTTATCTTTTTGTTTTGTTTTTTTGTTTGTATATTCCGTTGTTAGTAGTAAACCTGCCAATACATACATAAAATTACCCATGATTAACCACCAAAAAGGGAACCTTAGAGCAACTATAGTAGGAGTTATGGCCATACACATCAGCTCGGGATTATTTCGAATAGCTGCTCTATAGACAATAGTCGTAGCCATAATTGCAAGTATTATTTCTATTTGAAAATATGTCTGGTTTTGGTAAATTACTTGTAAAGTAGATGATAAATGTATATAGCAACCTAAAAATCCTATAATATATCCTATGACATGAACAATATATCGTTTATTTATTAAAGATATTTTTATTATCATATTTACAAGCATACCCATCACGGTACCAATAATTATAAATATTCCGAGAAAACTTCTGGTGACGCCTTCCCACCCAACAATAGAATGCGTACAGTACAATATGTAAATTAGGCTGGCGGCAATTACAACAGGGCCTATAATTATATCATATTTTCCAGATTTTGAATTTTTTCTTATGATCCATGAAGTCATAATTATAAAAGTAAATGCTGTTATACCTATACAAATAAAAAGATTAAATTCATCCATTTTTTTCTCCTTAGCTAACATAATTCCCGAAAGCGAAAGTCAGATCTGAGTTTTAAGCGTTCAGTTTTCGACTATTAACTATATAAAACAGGACATATGTTACAACCAGGAGAACTAAAATTTGTATTTGAACATACTCCTTTAAAACGCTTGCTATTGGGTTTTGAAGATATGGCCATTGTTCCGCAGACATTCCTAACCGTTTTGTGAGAGAGGTCGAGATACAGAATAAAAAAACAGTAGACCAACTTTGAACAATTGTTTTGTATTTTATAACAGTCACTCTTTCATCATCTTTTATCCATGGAGCCATACTTTTATCACTTGTAAGCCAACCAACAATTACAAACCATAACATTACAGCAATTCCATAAATCAATATACTCATTTTTTAACCCCTTCCCTTTTGAAATAATTCATCTACCGTAGTGTGTAGAACTTCAGCTAATCGAAAAGCTAACGTCAAACTTGGGTCATATTTCGCGTTTTCGATTGCATTGATAGTTTGACGTGAGACATTGCATCGTTTTGCCAATACATCCTGTGAAATCCCTTGTTGCTTCCGCAATTCAGCAATACAATTTTTCATTTTCTACTCCCTTAAAATCCTCAGAGAGGGCTTTTTTGTCAAACATGTTTTACATTTCAAGTATAATATGGCGGACAAATAAATGTCAAATATGTTTTACATAAAAAGCATAACAAACCCCTCCCATTCTGGAGAGGGGATGTTATCATAATTCGAAATACAATGACACCGATTGTAGGCAAAGGCATCTATCATTTATATAGCGATCCTACACCATAAAACCAGACAAAAGCGGTAACAAGTGCTAATAATACTACGCCTCCACCAACAATAAACCATTTGCTATAAATAAGTTGCTCCCTCTTTCTCATCGTTTTCATCCCTCTTTTCATAGAAATTTCTTCTTTTTCTAAGTTTTTAATACAACAAACCCCTCCCATCAAAGAGAAGTTTATTTCTTAAACAGTTGCATCACTGGACTTAATCCTATTAGGAATCCACCAATAATGGTAACAGCAGTAGCAAGAATAATCATGTTTTCCCATTGGGAAGCATAGATTCCTCCTGTAAACAGAATCAAGCCTATGATTAAGAACCGAATATCCAATGTACCTGGAATACGCATGGTTTCTCCCCCTATTAAAACAATCATTTTACCATATTGTATCATCTAGGAAAGATGATATGTTTAAGATTTTTTGATGTATATGATATTCATATGGGGTTAACATAACGTAACATTATGGATAGCAAGATTTTGGTATAAACCTTTTTATATCAATGGTTTCTTTTATTCTTTGATAGTATGAAATATGCAGGGTTTTATACAATGCCGTACTGGTATGGTTTTTTGTGTTCCCGTTTGTTACTGGATTAGCCCAAAAATTGTATAAG
>NZ_JBHTHG010000043.1:0-2783 GCF_042676365.1 Bacillus sp. CGMCC 1.60114 | reverse complement strand
AGAGGTCACACCCGTTCCCATACCGAACACGGAAGTTAAGCTCTCTAGCGCCGATGGTAGTTGGGACTTTGTCCCTGTGAGAGTAGGACGTTGCCAGGCAATCTAAGACGAGTCAGAATGACTCGTCTTTTTTTGTGTATTTTTATCATTATAAAATAACACTGAATTTCTTAATAAAAGAACTCAGTGTTATTTTATTGAAATAGACGAACTAAGTGGTCATGAAAAAATCTATCAAAACAGGAAATCATTCTTCATTTCTATGAAACATATCAGAAATATCCTTCATTTTTACTAAGAGACCTCGTATTCCAAAGCGTATTAAATTTTCTGTGAAAGAAATTAAATACATTCTTTTTCCAAAAAAACAGCATGAAATTAAATATTGATAAATCATTTGTGTGGATTGGCAATCTCAAAGAGGTATGTGTGCCTCCTGCTTACGGAAAGTGTAAAATACACAATCCTTTTTGTTATGTTTAGAACATGACTCTTTACACTGCTGCATAGAAGGGATTTTCTGTATACTTAGCGCTGTGTGATTTGATATAGGTCTTTGGGTTGAGTTTAGAATCCATCATGGGGTTGATGTGGAATGAAAGGAAAAAAACAATTATAAAAAGGTGAAGAGAATATAAGTAGGGGAGGGTTACGGTTTATAGAGATTATGTAAGAAAGATTATTTTCCTTAGTACAAAGGGATGAGAGGAATGACGGTGGGGTCGTGGATTCGCTTTTCTTTAAAAAATGTAGGTGTTGTCTTTCTTGCGATGATTTTTATTATTGTTGGGAGATTATATTCTATTAAAACAATAGAGATGGAAGAAATGCCAAACGTTGATATTCCGTATATGGTTGTGCAAGTCCCTTATATGGGTGCCACGCCAGAGCAAGGATTAAATGATATAGGAAAGCCGTTAGAAACTGCATTTTCTAGTATTCAAAAGCTTGATAATTTATATATTGAAGCTCATAGCAACATGGTAGTTGTTGAAAAAGATGTGACGAGTGCAGTTGCATCTCTAAAATTACCAGAGGATGCAGGGAAACCTGTCGTTATGAAAGATGGACCTTCGCAGATGCCAATATTTACTTTCGCGCTTTCTTCAGACAATGCTAAGCAGGCAGATATTTCACAATATGTAAACAAGCGGATTAAACCGACTTTGTCTACTGTTGAAAATATCGGCAAGGTGGATGTGTCAGGTGAAACCGAAAAGCGATTGTCTATTAGACTTGATGTTGAAAAAATGAAAGAAAAAAAGATTACTTATGACATAGTAAAGCAAGCGCTTTTAGCACACAATTTTTCTTTTCCAGCAGGTCAGGTGAGTATTAATGAAAAAACATTAAATGTTCAAGCTGATTACAAACTTAAATTGCTTACTGACGTGAACGATATGAAAATGGCAGTACCAAGTGCTGGGGGAGTACAAACAGTTAAATTGTCAGATATAGCAACTGTAGAGTATGGAAGTAAAACAGAAACTGTATATACGAGATTAAAAGACACACCTGCAGTTCTTGTATCTGTTAAAGCGCAGCCAGGAGCTAATGCGGTGGAAGTGGTCAAACAAATTAACCAAAAACTATCTGATCTACAATTACCAGAGGGTTATAAACTGACAAAGTTGTATGACAGCTCAAGGTAGGTAGAAAAATCAGTTAATAGTATGCTTAGGGAAGTGTTGCTAGGTACATTGTTTGCTGTCAATGTGACATTTGTATTCTTACGTAATATAAGAGCTACAATTGTAGCTGTGCTATCAATCCCGCTGTCTGTTTTAGCAGCGATGATTAAGATGAAGTATTTACACTATAGTTTGAATATGATGACGCTAGCTGGTATTGCAGTAGCTGTTGGTCGAGTAATTGATGATTCTATCGTAGTCATTGAAAACATCTATCGCAGAACGTTAAGTAGCGCAAAGCGTGATGTAAACATGGTGTTAGCAGCTGCTAAAGAAGTTGGCGGTGCGGTTACATCTTCAACAATTACGACCATGGCAGTATTTGGTCCACTTTCATTCGTTCCGGGAATTGTTGGCAAGTTCTTTGCTCCGTTCGGAATTACGGTTATTGTTGCACTTGCTTTTTCTTTACTTGTTTCGTTAACAGTTGTCCCTTTACTTGCTAAATTTTTCTTGCTACGTTTGAAGCATAAGGAACCGAAAGAAACAATATTGCAGAGAACATATCGGCGTGTGCTGAGCTTGACGATTCAGAAAAAGATGATTACACTCTTTCTCGCTTTTGTCGTATTTGTTTCATCTTTAGGACTTGTGCTGCTGATCCCGAAAAACTTTTTACCAGAAGAAAAGGCGGCTTCATATAATCTGACGGCAGATTTACCTGTTGGAACATCACTTGACAAAGCTAATGGTGTAGCTAAAGATATGGAAAGTATTCTGTTCCCTTAGTTTTTTTATAAATAAAGAGGATAGTTTCATGAAAATATATAGGCGGTAGAATCGATGAGACAGTCATTGCTATTTGGTAGATTAGTTGGGAAAAGATTTTAGGTTAACAACGAAATGGAACATCTATGAAGAAAAAACAAAAAATATATTGATTTTGTGGGAGTAAGGGTATATTATATTAAAAGTCGCTGATGCAACATAGCAAAAAGCGAAAATGAAATAAAAAACTTAGTTGACATTGAAAAACAAAGATGTTAACATAAGGAAGTCGCAATTAAGCGGCAGACAAGTTCTTTGAAAACTGAACGAAACAAACAACGTGAAACGTCAATTTTTATTTATGATGCTAGACAAACACTTTAT
>NZ_JBHTHG010000042.1:0-4516 GCF_042676365.1 Bacillus sp. CGMCC 1.60114 | reverse complement strand
GAAAAGAATTCATTGATAAACTGTTTGGCATTGCAGCATAATCCGTAAGTTAATAGGAAATTCATGTCCTATGTTTTTTTGAAATCATCTTTGCACCAGAACCCCTTATTTTGTATAAGTATATATTTTATCTGTCCCTGAAAAATAAACTTTTAATCTGTCCTTATCTTCAACCATTTTTTGCTGTTGGGTAAACGAATTCCCATAGTCAACCAAAATCAAATTCTTATCTAAATACCTATATATACCTACATATTTATATTCATCTGATAATTTTTGAGTATACATATCTATTAACAATATTTTTTTCTTTTCTTTAGTTTTAGGATTAACTTCAATCTTTTCTTTAAATTCATAAGAGATCGGACAATTTTTATCATTATCGACTAATCTCCATTTCCCACTTAATTGTTTATCACTACACCCAAATAGTAAAAAACTAGAAATAAGTAGGAGAATTAATGGCTTTATTTTTTGCATTTATATATTCTCCTTATTTTTAAAATACTGTTTCTTTTACTTTTGTTCAGTTTTATATTCATTGTTTTTATTTCTATTTCGTACCAAATTGTACCATTTAACCCTATAAAAACCAATTTTTAGTTTCTTCCCTATTTTTAGATGTGAGTACTGCTAGTCATGTGAGAACTAAACCTCACAAACTCAACATAACTGCATATAAGGGTGACATTACCAAAAATAAAAAATTGTGCGCTAAAGATACAAAATTATGTAAATGTAAACTTTTAAATATTTGTTTACTTTTAGTTTCTATAATACAACCCCATTGGTGTTAATATATGTTATAGGTGGTAAATGTTTACTTTTCAAAAAAAGGAGGAGTATTATGGCTGAAACAAACGAATCTTCAGGAATCAATTTAAAAAAAGATGTGAAGTTTTCTATTATAATCCCTGCACACAATGAAGAAAAGTACATTAGAAAATGTTTGGATTCAATTACAAAGGCATCAGAGGCATATAAAGATCAAACTGAAGTCATAGTTGTTTTAAATCGTTGCACAGATAAAACAGAGGAAATAGCAAAGTCGTATAACTGTATTACATTAAAAAATAACGATAAAAACTTATCCAAAATCCGAAATGCAGGGGCCGAAATAGCTAGTGGAGAAATAATCATCACTATAGACGCTGATACCCAAATGACAGAGTCTATGTTGTTTAATGTAAACAAATATTTAGCTTCAGGTAAATACATCGGCGGTGGGGTAACTGGGAAGTTTGAAAGAATATCTTTAGGAATATTCGTTTCCGCAATGTTAATAATAATCCCCTTTCTTTTTAAGTATGGAGCTATATCTGTAGGGATTTTTTGGTGCTATAGAAAAGACTTTATAGCAATCAACGGATTTAATGAAAACATGCTTATGGCAGAAGATGCAGATTTCGCTAAACGGTTAAAAAAATGGGGAAAGCAAAATAATAAGAAATTCGGTACAATTAAAAATGGAATGATAACTTCAAGTAGAAGATTTGATAAATATGGAGACTGGGCTTTACTTAAAAATCCAAAAATAATCTTAGCCTATCTAAAAGGAAATGATAAAAAATACGCAGATAAAACATATTATGATAACCAAGAAAGATAACTGTGAAGATTCCTAAACAAATCATCATCAAATGAACTAGTGAAACAAGATAATTTAACTACCCCCACCTATCGCTTCGCGCTTGAGATGGGGGGTCTTCTTGCTAGATATGATAAAATTCAACAAAACTAAAAGAATCTCATTTATTTAGAATTTTTTTAGTTTTATCCAAAGTATACTTTTGAATATTTGTTTACATTCAAATCACCTGAAATATTGACTTCACGCCAAATCCCTTGATACCATCAAAACACATAACAAAAATATACATTCAAAACACTGTAAATAAAGAGTTTATAGCCCCTATAAAAAATTAAACATATTTACAAAATAAAAGACGACTTAAAAGCCGTCTTTTATTTTGTATTACAACTTATATGGATTATTAATGATTTTCTTTTCTTTTTGTATCTGTAATATTAACTGTTTTTTCTTTTCTTCAATCAACACAATCTTTTTATTACAGGTACTTACCTTTATGTAAGTACCTGTAATAAAAGTGCGTACTTACATATTTTCAAATTGGACTTTACAATAAAAATGAAATCAGCCTAAGGAGGAAGCAACATTGAAAACTCTTGTTATCATAACACACCCAAGTTTAGAAACATCTGTTGTTAATAAGCGATGGATAGAAGAATTAAAAAAATATCCAGAAAAATATACTGTGCACGAATTGTATAAGGTTTATCCTGATGAGAACATAGATGTGGAAAAAGAACAAAAATTGGTTGAAACTCACGGTAACCTTGTTTTCCAATTTCCTGTATATTGGTTCAACTGTCCTCCTCTCTTAAAAAAGTGGCTGGATGATGTTTTCCTTTATGGATGGGCTTATGGTTCAAAAGGAGATAAATTAAAAAATCGTAAAGTTGCTTTAGGTGTATCTGCCGGGATCAAAAATGCGGATTATAGTGAAGCTGGGAGATACCATTATACACTTGAACAAGTATTGCGTCCGTTTGAGGCGACAGCCATCTATTGTAAAGCGGATTATCGTTCATTCTTTGCATTTTATGGAGCAGAATTTGAGCCATCTGTAAGTGAAATAGAAAAAAGTACTCAAGATTATTTAAATTTCATTGATAATATGTAATAGGTAAATTTTATAAAAATTAAAATAAGAAGTACCTTCTAAACCAAGAAGGTACTTTCTTTTTACACTATGCCTATTTTGTTACATCTTCAAGATCTTGAAAACTATTTTTCTCTCCCCACTCGCACATCATATCTAACAATGGAATAAGTGAACAACCACGTTCAGATAATGAATATTCAACTTTTGGAGGTATTTGGGGAAATTCTTCGCGTATAATAAGACCATCTTCCTCAAGATCTTTTAACATAACACTTAGTGTTTTAAAAGAAATAGTCCCAATACATCGCTTCAACTCATTGAACCTCATAACCTTATTTTCAGATAACCAATACAAAATAATTATTTTATATTTACCACCTATTAAGGATAACGTATATCCAAAACCAGTGTTTTTTAGTTCTACACCCGTCGGAACACAGGTTTCTCTCACAATCCCCACTCTCCTTCTGATAAAAATATCCTATCAATATCAATACTTTATAATAAACTACTATAAAATCTTATCACAAGAATATAAAGTAACACGTTTATATTTCATTTAATGTTTTTAATATCCCATATTATTTCATTCTCATGAAAAAACGCACAAACCTAATACTATCAATGGTTTGTGCGTTTTTCTTGCTACCTATAATGTTACATTATGTTAACCGATTATGTATAGATTATACATCATAAGTATTTGTATTTTAGGTCATATATTGTTATCATATATTGGTAAATTTAGGAAAACATGGATTTAATTAAAGAAGTGAATTTATTAAAATATCAATTTAGACTTATGCAAAGTATGATTCAGTCAGACGAGTTCCCATTTTATAGATTTGTTATAAATTATGAATTTGAAGAAGAACAAGTAAAAGCTTTAACAAAAATTTTAATTGCATTTCATAATCGATTAACTAGAGAAGAAGTTTCCATTTTTGCTCAAAATGATCATTTATTTTCTAAATTTAAACTTCCTTTAGATTTGCTATACAGTTCCGAAAAGCCTAATTTAGATGAGTTTAAACTATATATTACTAAGATTTTTTATCAAGAATTTGAATTGAAATACTTGTTATTAAATTTAAAAAAACAATGTATTTTTGTAAATGTCTGTGATTATCTTTTAGAGCAATTACAAATTAGTAATAACATTTGATTCTGTGAATGAAAAATCCCTTCAGTCAAGTAATCTGGAGGACCTTTGTTAATCCCCTAAATACATTGACTTCCACTAACGAGAATTATGTGAACACGAAAGTCCCCCAGTTAAACAATCTGGGGGATTTTTAATAGTCTTCTAAATACATTGAATCCCGATAATGTTACGTTATGTCAACTGATCATGTATAGTGTATACAGATAGGGATTCTCCTCTATTACATTGAATTTCATTATAATAACATAAAGTAGGAGGGATTAATTTTTAATACTTATGAAGAATGACCTTACAAAAACAAAGATAATATTAGTAGTTCTTTGGTCTTTTACTTATAGCTATGTAGGAACTAGTCTTGGGGTAAAAAAAGATATTTACTATTTATTTATTGGAGGTTCTATTTATTTTGGAGGTTTATTTTTAATTCTTTATGTTGTTGATAGATTTAAAAATAGAAAAACTAAAAAATAATTATATAAAAAGACCGATCTTTCTTAAAGCGATATTTTTTAACTTCCTACAACGAGAATTATGTAAATGAGCTGTCCATATGGGCAGCCTATTGTATTTTTTGTTTAGCGTAGGATTTGTCCAAAATGTTGGCGATGCCCCTTATATAAAAGGAGGGAACAATAGATGGAAGACGTACAATTTCCCTTTTTAC
>NZ_JBHTHG010000041.1:0-10756 GCF_042676365.1 Bacillus sp. CGMCC 1.60114 | reverse complement strand
GGCGAAGACTTTGAAATCCTAAAGAACGGGAGAATCGACGTTTCACATGCCGGTGATCTTGCTCAATGATATTATTGAGGTACTTGATTGTACGATGAAAGGTACTTTTGTGAAGACCTATTTCCTTTAATTTTTTGAATGTGGAAGCTAAAGAAGGGGTCTTATCTGTCGTCAGAACCGTTGGTTCTCCAAAAGATCGAACAAGTTTTTTCATAAAAGCATATGCTGCTTGTGTGTCCCGTTTTTGACGAAGTTGAATATCAAGTGTTTGTCCCTCTTTATCAATTTCCCGATATAAATAACACCATTTCCCTTTCACCTTGATATGGTTTCATCCAAACGCCAAGATAACAATGTGTTTTTGTTTTTCTTTTTCCAAATGTGATAGATAAGTTTTCCATATTCATGAACCCAGCGCATGATAGTTGTTGGATGAATAGAAATAGTTTTGAATTTCATTTTGTAGCAAAGGAAACCCCGCTTATCAACGGGGCTTCTAAAGGTATTTTGTCAAGTAACGAATTACTAGACTAAATTACCATAACATGAATTATATAGAAATAATATTGGTAAATGTGTCCAATTAAAAAGAGTGAATAAGGTTTCACTAAATGCTTTGATATTAAGGGGAAATTTCTAAAGTAAAGGAAGATACAAAAAATAATTCCACAAACAATTAGTTATCTGCACCCGAAAGGGTGCTTTTTTGATGGTTATATATAATTTACAAATGTTAGATTTTGGAGCAGAAAAATAAAAAACACTCAGAGTGTTTTCTTAATCTCGCATTGCCCCTGCCTCTCGGGAAGTTATTGCACCTTGTCCTTCGCTTACATCTTTTTGAATTTCTTGTTTTACTTTTTTTGCATCAGTTCCAGCAAAATCCGGTTTCATAATAGAGACCAAATTCTCTTTAGCTTTTTTATGATTTTGCATACAAGTCCTCCTCAATTTATTATTTAACAATCTTATTATTTGCAAAAATACACTCGGTATATCCCGAGTAGTTGAGTGTATAGTGTATAAGTGCTATAATTGTCCTTAAACCTATATATATTAATACATATATAATAACTTAAGGACACACCTGCGTGCTATTAAAATAGCATGGGTGTATCCTTTTTTGCGTGTACATATATTGATTAATACAATAAGGGAGAGATAATGATGAAAATTAAATCTAAAATTGTTGGTGCAGCAATGGCAACCAGCTTGCTTATGGGTGGAGTAACATCTCATGCTGCGATTAATGTTGGCTGGACTCAAGTGAATGGGGCCTGGTATTTAAATGATGCATCAGGTGTAGTTAAAAGAGGTTGGGTGCAAGACGGCGGGAACTGGTACTTACTTGACCAATCTACGGGTGCTATGAAAAAGGGGTGGGTGCAGGACAGCGGAAATTGGTACTTACTTGATCAATCCACAGGAGTGTGATTTGAACCATAACTTTTCCGTTCCGGCAAGGTTATGGTTCTTTTTGTTTGCGGCAAAGTTATGGTTCAACATTAGTTTATATTTAATAAGTTAAATAAATTTACATCTGTTATAAGAAGTGCCCACTTATATAGCTTAGCAAGGATTCTTTTTCAAATTTAATAATAGTTCATTTTAGAGTTTTTATGATATATGTATCATATAGTAGATTGTAGTTTCATATGGTACGGTTTTTGCTCAAGGTGATGTATTGTCTTTATAAAACGTACCGTTTTTGTTTTTGCACGCATTACAATTGAATCTGTTTCAGCTAAGTCCCCACCTAAAAATCGTACTTCTTGTAAAATATCACCTGATGATACACCTGTTGCAGCAAAAATTGCATCATCTCCAGCTACAAGATCTTCTAATTGTAAGACTTCATTTGGATTTGCAATTCCCATTTTAATACAACGATTGAATTCTTCCGTATTTTCTGGAAGTAAACGCCCCTGCATTTCTCCGCCAAGACATTTTAATCCAGCAGCCGCAATTACACCCTCCGGTGCACCGCCAATTCCGACAAAGAGGTCTACACCTGTATTCGGAAGGGCAGTAGCCACAGCGGCACTAATATCATTATCGGAAAACATCTTAACCCTTGCGCCTTTCTTACGTATCCTATCCATCATGTCATTGTGTCGATCTCTTTCAAGAACCATCACGGTTAAATCTTGAATACGTTTGTTAGTTGCGTTAGCTACAATCTCAATGGTTTTTTCGATTGGATCAGTAATAGATACTTTCCCCGCAGCTAATGGTCCTACTGCTAACTTTTCCATATACATATCTGGAGCATGGAGCAAATTCCCCTTATCTGCAATTGCTAATACTGTAATAGCGTTTCCGTATCCTTTTGCAACTATATTGGTTCCTTCTAGTGGATCGACAGCAATATCAACTTCTATACCTTGTCCAGTTCCTAACTTTTCACCAATATATAGCATAGGAGCTTCATCCATTTCACCTTCTCCAATTACAACCTTACCCTGCATATTTATTGAATCAAATATTAATCGCATTGCATTTGTTGCAGCGTCATCTGCCATAATTTTATTTCCTCTTCCAAGCCAACCAGCAGCCGCTAAAGCAGCACCTTCTGTAACACGTACGACTTCTAAAGCTAGTTCACGATCCATTAGAATATCCCCCTAATATGAAAACCCATATATAATTTTAAAAACCAAGCCAGTAAAGTATAACACATTTATTTTATTTGTATATCATATATTTGTATAAATACACAAAAGTGAGGTACATTCAACACAACATCTCTAAACCTATATTTTTCTGTTTTAAAGAACTTTTTATATTTTTATACATAGCTATTACAAGTTGATTTTAAAACTGCGTACGGGGGCCGTTTTCGAGGCTTAAAAATCAAATTTTTTTATTAAGTTTAAATAGAAGAATTGTTCATTTTTATATAGAAGTGAACAATTCTTTTTATATTATGTATTTAATTTTCACTATTCACCATCTCCAGCATATTCATAGCCCTCTTCTAGTATGGATGTTTAGCTATTCTGGTTTAAAATCATCCTTCACTATAATCAAATGACTTTAGATAGTCTTAAATAAATGTCTCTCTATATAATTAATGAGAGAATTAACTAGCGGCAAGTTTATGAGTTAAAAAAAGGATTTATGGCAATGTTATGCTTCAAATATTCCAAGAATGTTCTCTGAAAACTATGCTTTCTGGCAATATTATGGTTCAAATTGTGGCGAACTTATGATTCAAATCACAAGGAGTAATGAAAGCGGGATGGTATAAAGACACAAACACAGCAAAATGGTACTATTTCCAATCAAATGGCATCATGCAAAAAGGATGGTTTAAACAGGGAAGTAATACATTTTACTTAACAGGTAGTAGAGAAATTCAGCACGGATGGGATCAAATTAACGGAAGTTGGTACTATTTTGATGGTGCTTCGGGTGTGATGAAAACGGGCTTGCCACTTTAGTCGTGGGAGTCTCAATTAAGATGTATTCAATACCATCCCAACCATGTGCAACTTCATCTACTTCCAATCGGTCTAAATATACAAAAATTTTGATTTTTTCGAATTTTATTGATGTTGTTAATAATCAATCATATAATGGAAGCGCATACATTTTTTAACTACTAGAATATTTAAAATGTAAGGAGGAAATAAAATGCCAAAAACTATGTTCAAGCTTGATTTGAGTAAACCAATGGAAGAGCAGCTACATCCCGGTCACAATCGCTGGCATCCGGATATACCTGCTGCCTTTTCCGTTGAACCAGGTACATCGTTTCGGTTGGAATGTAAGGATTGGACAGACGGACAAATTAAAAATGATGATAATCCCAATGATATCAGGAATGTGAACTTAGCACGCGTTCATGTATTAAGTGGACCGGTATATGTAAATGGCGCCCAGCCGGGAGATTTATTGGTAGTTGATATTTTGGATATTGGGGCGTTTCAGGGTGAAGAATGGGGCTTTAATGGGATTTTTGCACGAGAAAATGGTGGAAGCTTCTTAGTCGATGAATTTCCTGAAGCAGCAAAGTCTATTTGGGATTTCGAAGGCATTTATACCACTTCCAGACATGTGCCAGGTGTGAAATTCGCTGGCATCATGCACCCAGGGCTAATAGGTGTTGCGCCTTCAATGGAGCTTTTGCAAAAGTGGAATAAAAGAGAAAAAGAGCTTAGAGATACAGATCCTAATCGTGTACCGGAATTAGCCACCAGACCAAATCCTGAGGCAGCCGTCCTTGGAACGCTAAAAGGAGCAGAGTTTGACCGGGTCGCCATGGAAGGAGCAAGAACGGTCCCACCAAGGGAAAACGGCGGAAATTGTGATATTAAAAACCTGTCGAAGGGGTCAAGAATTTATTTCCCAGTTTTCGTTAAAGGGGCCAAGCTTTCAGTTGGCGACCTCCATTTCTCACAAGGTGACGGAGAAATCACTTTCTGCGGCGGCATTGAAATGGCGGGCTGGATTGACCTCAAGGTAGACGTCATTAAAGGTGGTATGGAAAAGTATAAAATTACAGAAAACCCAGTTTTCAAACCGGGGCCTGTTGATCCTCATTATTCCGATTTCTTAGTGTTTGAAGGGATTTCCGTAGATGATAGGGATGGGAAACAGCATTATTTAGATGCTAATTTGGCTTATCGCAGAGCTTGTTTGAATGCAATTGAATATTTAAAATCCCAGGGGTATACAGGAGAGCAGGCATACATGATTTTGGGTACAGCTCCGGTTGAAGGAAGAATTAATGGAATTGTAGATATTCCAAATGCCTGCTGTACCATTGCGATTCCAACGAAAATTTTTGACAAAGATATTTTACCGAAAATAAATAGAGGGGAAAGGAAATAACATGCCCAGTTACACATTTCATTGCCCCGATTGTGGAGAATTTACATTATTCTTTATATCAATGACAGGAAATAAAGATAAAGCTGTATGTCCTGATTGTGCACTTGAATCAAATCGAATCTATTATGCTCCTAATCTCTTTTCCTACTCAAAAGAGATACGCACCCGAATTGAAAAAGGTATGGAGCCACGCAGAATGACGCGCGAAGAATTAGGTCCTAAACAGACAACAAGGAAGAAAGTAACTGCTAATCGCCCGTGGCAAGTAGGGAATTGAATGAAGCAAAAGGGAGGGTTCAACCTTCCTTTGCTTTTTTTAATTAAAAATATAATAATGATGGAAGTTTTAAAAAACAAATCATAAGAATTTAAGAACCCTAAATTTGCTATAGCTTTGGCAAACTTAGGATTCTTTTTAATACATCTTTAATGCCTTTAATTCCATTCATCTTAATCTACCTCAATCGGTGTATTTGCAGTATTATTATCAATTCTTATAATTAAGTAACTGTTTTTAACGAAACCAACGCCTCACAATCCATTTTGCATCATCCGTCTTTAGTAGCAACATTATTTCTTCTAATTCCTTATCAGAAGGAATTATGAATTTTTTAGGATCTGATTTACTTTTAGGGGCAAATTCTTCGATGAATTTCACTTGGTAGTAGTCTTGCGCTCGTTCCATAATAGGTTTTGGATATTTACTAGATTGTAATTGAACAATAGGAATCAATTTAAATGCTAATTCACTATTTGTATGTATTTCTTGAGACCTTATTACAACTGAAATGCCGTATTTGATAGGGTTAACTGCTGTCAGAGGATTTTGAAATTCTGTGTTTACAAGTCCCGTTTCAGAGCAAATAAAACAGGGTAATTTCTTAATACCAATTACTTTCGTCCCTATACAAATAGGGCACGGTTTTTCCTTTTCATCTTTCTCAAAAATAACCGTATTATTTTCCTTATTAATTTTAAAAACGACTCGATCTCCCGTTTGGATATCTAAGTACTCACGAATTGATTTTGGAATAGTAGTTTGTCCTTTGCTAGATACAGTGTATTTAACCATAACATGCTTCACCTCAAATTCATTTTCCTTACTTTTTCTTTACTTCTAAATAAAATTGTAAAGAAAAGTAAAAGAAATATAAACAATTTATACAAATATATAAATTTAATAATTTTAAAGGAGCCTTTGAAGGCATAGAGAAGACATTTTGAGTTCCTGGCTACATAAATTTTTCGTTGAAATAAATGTAGCGTAGACAATTTTCGGGGTTATGGTACAGAAAATGCGGAATCCATATATAAAAAACATTAATGTTACTTTGAAATAAAGTTTGATTAAAAATGTCTTTTGCATCAACACTTTGTAATAATGAAAAAGAAACCATTTTGAAAATAGATTGATCAAAATAGCCTCTTCTCTAACAAATTTCTTTTCGATTTTTATAATTTAGCAAAACTTCTTGAAAAAATGCCATTCATTGGAGATTAAAAAAGATAGCATGCCTAGTTGAAACATGCTATCTTAGAGTATTTTTTCTATAATCAGGAATTTTTTTCTTTATGAAATTTTAATGTGCCAGTAGGAAAGAATACATCTTCTTTTTTTGCCACATTGATTACACGTAATATACCTCTAGCTATTCCTAATACATAGCCAATAAATAAGCCTAAACCAGTCCCTATCAATAAAATCATGATGGGTGATAATTCTCCAATTGCAGGAGTACCACTAGCTATCCAATATCCGCCAGCTAGGCCTAATGTAATAACCGAACTGATTATTAAAAAGCGCACAAAAACAGAATGAAGCATGACATCACATAATTTGTTATTCATAATAATCATATCCTCCAATAAACCTAATATTCGTGCATCTATAGCGTTAATCATAATATCAAGTATATCTTTTAAAGAGAGATGGCTTTCTTCAAGGATAAGTAAAAACTCCTCTTCATAACGATTTCTCCATTTTTTTGGGTAGAGATAAATTAACCATTTCATGTTAAACCCAACCTTTGTAAACCTATCGTTGCGATGCGTTCCATTTCCTTTAATTTTTCTTGAAGAAGCTCTTTACCTTCAGAAGTAATCTGATATGGTTGTCGTCTACTTTGTGAAGGTACAGCTTTAATAAGTCCCATTTTTTCCATTCGACTAATTGCTCCATAAAGTGTGCCTGGTCCGATTTTTATGTCATAAGATTCTTCTATGTCTTCCATAATTGCATATCCATGCTTATTTCCATTAGTAAGACTAATTAAAATAAATAATGTTGGTTCTGAAAAACGTCCAAGTGATGTATAGCGGGAACTCATAATAAATTTGTATGCCTCCTTCCTTATTATTACGTTACACGATATATCGTGTAACGTAATAATATCATTTTAAGGAAAATATTTCAAATTATATTCTTGTTTGAACGAAAAATTTTTAGGTTATTATCAATAGCAAATGAAAATTTTAATCCTTTTTTATCAACCTTTAATATAAATTATCAACCCTTTTTTAAAATTATCGAACTTTATTACAAATGATCAAACTTCATTTAAAAGCTACAATTAACCAATGACTAATCATTTGTTAACCAATGAAAAAACAGGTATTTTTGATTAAAAATAGGCATAAACATCTGTTGGAATCAAATTACCAATGATTAATCATTGACAACGAAAGGGGAATGAATATGTTACTAGGGAATACGTATGCTATTGATTTAGGAAATGGATTTACAAAACGTGCTTCTAAAAAAAATAAAGATCTTGAAGCAGCTGTTATTACTGAATTGTCTGTATTGGCTACTATAGATGATTACTACAACAAAGCAAGCTTCACCAAGATTGAATTAACCAATACAGACTTTCCGTTCTACATAGGAGAAGAAGCAAGGAAATCAAAACTTCCATTAATCCGCGCCCTCGGGGAGAATAAAGCGAAGCGTTACGAAGATCAAACATTTAAAAAACAATTATTCGGGTTTATCGCTAAGGATTTTAAAAATGAGAAGACTATTACCTTACCTCTACTTGTAACGGGTCTTCCAGTTTCCCATTTTGGTAGTAAACGTGAGACTTTGGAAAAGGTTGTTACAACTGAAACAGCGCTAAAAGTAAACGGTGAAATGGTTACTATTAAAGTTAAGAAGTGTTTAGTAATCCCACAACCAGTAGGCACTCAGTACTACCTGGTAAAGAAAAAAATTATTAACAAAAATGAGCGTATTCTTATTATCGATGGTGGATTTGGTACGCTAGATGCAACGGATATGTCTGAAAACTCTGTAATTGGTCGTTTAGGAACTGAACTTGGTTGTGAAAAAGCATTCTTAAACATTGAGCAAATTGTACGTGACAACATTGGAGAAACGCCAGAACTAAACGTATCTAACATGTACTATATCCTTGAGAACGGTTATAAGTACAATGGTACGGTATATGACTTGTACACGGACAAAGATGTATCTAAAAGAGTAGATGAAGAATTACAGCGCCATTACGATACAGTTTTACGTGAAGTTTCTCAAAAATTCAATTTTGCTGTGTACGATAAAATTGTTTGGACTGGCGGAATGGCCACGTTACACAAGATACGTATTGAAAAGAAACAAGAGCAGTATCCAACGTTTGAAGTGTTAGAAAATGGACAAGAAGCAAATCTGCTAGGTTACTACTACTTAGGATGTGATGTCTTTGACAAACTTACAAAAGAAAAAGCTACAAATTGAATTGAATCCTAACAACGATAAAGTGCTTTATAACCTTGTTACTTCCTTAGAAAAGCAAGGAAAAGGGCAAAAAGGCTACGTAAATAAACAACTTAAGAAACGTTTAGAAATGTATCAGATACTTGCAGAAATTGCTGGTGAAGAAGATCCACTTCAACTAGTTAAAAAGTTACTAATTAATATTAATACTCATGGTATACAGAACGATGCAGGTGAGGATGAAAAACCTTCTAATGAAGTTGTCGATGAAGCTATGGCATTGATTAATAACGTAACTGGAAATTGGTAAAAGAACTATACTTACAAAGAATCAATGAAGATATATAACCACCTCCGTTCTCTCTACTTTTTCGTGGAAAAGTGGAATTATGGAAAAGTGGCCCTGAGAAAAAAGAGGGGGGAGGTGAAAATCTTGAAAGAGGGGCGCATCATGACAAATGTAAACCCTATGTTTGAACCTCGAAAACAATCTACTACAATAACAAACTTACAACCTCGTAAAATCCGCTGTGATAAGAAAAAAGACGTAAAAATCCCCGTTACAGAAGCACAACGGCAATCTATAAGACTTGCTGCATACAGTAAAGGAATTACCACTACACAATATATGTCCCAGTTCATTACAGAACATCTCAAAATTGATTATATAAACGAAATACATGCATATGAATATAAAGACACCAAAAAGTACATCCATGCGAAATTAGAGCAGGAAACACATTCTAAGCTTGTCCATTTAGCTGTAGAATGGGGCGTTTCGCAAAGAGCAGCTGCTACGCGAATTTTATGTTTTGCATTACGCACTACGTAACATGTAAGGAGTGATAGCATGTACAGTAAATACGATGTAATGACAAAAGAAATACAGCTTATGAGTGAATTAAGTTGGTGGGAGAAAATAAAAATTGAATGGAGGTTAAAAGATAAATATAGCTTTGAAATTAAGATGTTAAAAATATACCTATTTCGCATGAATATTATCCTTGAAGACCTAGAAGAAGAAGACTGTGATTGTACGGCTAGTGATTTAGCTGAAATACTCATTGAGGATTTTCTTGAACATATCCGGTCCAAAAATAGCATGGAGCAGCTGTATCAAATTTTAGAGAGTAAGAAGCATTAT
Organism: Bacillus sp. CGMCC 1.60114; assembly: GCF_042676365.1. NCBI lineage: Bacteria > Bacillati > Bacillota > Bacilli > Caryophanales > Bacillaceae > Bacillus > Bacillus sp. CGMCC 1.60114. The sequence goes on along the minus strand of NZ_JBHTHG010000041.1, from coordinate 1,064 downwards.
GTAGAACAGGATTTACATTTTAGTGAAGATAATGAAAGGTATGCTTCGATTAGTGTCAAAATTGATAGAAAGACATTACGGCGTGTTGAAGTCTTTTTCTCGGATATGTCGCACTCCTTCACTACTCATGGTTATACTGCGGATAAACTGATTAGTATTTTGATGTGTGACTATATGAAGCATTATGCCGAAGAACCAGGACAGAAACTATCCCTATTGAAACGTAGATTTTCGTAAAAAAATGTCATCCATGCACCATTTTTAGGCCCCTATTTTTAGGGGTTTATTTTTTGTGTGTTTGGGATATTACTGTAGATAACAATTTTCATAGGGAGTGAGAAATATGTGGAGGTTCAGAAGTAAAAGAACACCACTTGGCAAGTTTTTAGATAAACATAGAATAGAACAGGAATGGTTAGTTAGAAAATCTGGTCTTGGACGGAATACTGTGGGTGATTTAGCGAACAATCCAGACAGATCACCTACAAGGAAAACAATGCAGAAGATATTGAAGGTACTTAGAGAATTCGACCCGCGAGTTAAAGCTGATGATTTTTGGGATATGTAAAGGAGCGATAATATGAGTATAGAGCCTCTTGCTATTGAACAAGCAATTGAAATCATGAAAGTTCGCATAGGAGGACTACAGGAGTTACATGATAAATATAAAGAGGAACTGAAGGTTATGGAAAAAGATGAACGTTTCGATATAGGGTTAACTCGAGGGTTTATTAGTGCATATAGTTCTGAAATAAATTTCTTAGATTGCCAAATTGACCTTTTGAAAAGTGCATTAAAGAATAGAGAAACCGTAAACTTCGCTGATTTCAACGATGCAATTTAAGAAAATGGATGTAGCTTTCTTTACTCCCTACATATACATCATGTAATTCATACACTTGGCCAGGTTGTAATTGTTTCATGATGTCTTCTAAATGAATTTGTATATATACCGGTCTTAATTGAGCGGGTTTTGTTTTAAATACCACTGTTTCGAATTCTTTTCTATATATTTTAGTTGGTAACTTAAGACGTGATAAATAGTATCCTTGCTTATCTTGAAT
>NZ_JBHTHG010000040.1:0-10297 GCF_042676365.1 Bacillus sp. CGMCC 1.60114 | reverse complement strand
CATCATTTCCACAAGGTTACGAAAGCTCAAGTTGTACCGTAGGTACCATCTGACAGTAAGAAGAATAATATCGGGTTGATAATGTTTCCACTTGAATAAATTTTTCTTTTCCATACTGATCACGCCCTTTTTTAGAGTACTAGTATCAGTATGTCCAAGTTTACTAGATTTCTTGCACCAGAACCAAAAATGTACATTTTTTTGTTTTGAGGTATTATAAAATTCTTAAGTTGATAGATATGTATGGTGACCCCTATATAAACAAAGGCGAAGTCTTCAAAGAGACTCCGCCTTTTCAACATACAATGAACTTCAACAATTACTAGCTACTTCCTAAACATTGTTCTTTATTCACCAACCTGTTTATGCTTTTTTTAAACTTTGCAACAGAACCTCTCTATCAAATGATTTTTGCACCAGAACCCAATTTTATAAATACAAGTGGTTTTGGGCTCAATATAAGAGGTAAATGCAATTTAAATCGTGATAAGTTTCCTTCTACATCCATTTCATAAGCAACTAACATATTCACTTCTGATTGGATAATGTTCCACTTTGCTGTAAACATATCGTAATGATGATGTTTCATCTCTATCTCTATATCAAGTGATTCCCACTTTAGATATAAGGTATTATTTTGTTTGTACACTTCTATTTTTCCATATGCAGGATGGTCAAATCCTCCTGTATAATCATTTAATTCATGTGTAAGAGTTGTCTGCTTTACTTGTGGAAAAGGTTTATTTAATTCTTTCATCTGTTCTTCAATTTTAGCCGTATCTTCTACAGCTCGTTTCTGCCAATCGATTGCATCTAATCCAAGTAATTCATCATAAATTTGATATGAAAGGTAAGAAGGTAATGACGTGCCTTCAGAGTTTGTTAATATAACAAGCCCCATATTTTCTTGTGGTATAAAGGATACGAGCGCTGAGAAACCATCGGTATTCCCGCCGTGATGAACTACTTTATAACCACGATATGCACTAATAAACCAGCCAAGTCCATAGCAATTTAATATTGATTCTGGCATAGCTAAAATTGGATCATCGGGAATTTGAATATGTGGTTCATACATTTGCTGTAACATGTCTGGTGCAATTAATTCATGTTCGCCCACTTTTCCTTGATTTAAGTGGAATAACACCCATTTTGCCATATCTTCTATATTTGAGTTAATACATCCAGCAGCGCCTACTATATCGACATTACAAAACGGTACTTCGACTATTTTTCCGTTTTTTTCAATATACGGAAGTGCGTGATCATCTACTTTTTGCGAAGTGATGACTGAGAAGTTTGTATGTTCCATATGAAGAGGTTGCAGAATATGTTCGGTTACATATTGTTCCCATGTTTGATGTGTAATTTGTTCTATCATATAGCTAATTGTCGTATACATTAAGTTATTGTATAAATGGGTTGTACGAAACGGTGCATCTAGCTCCAAATATCGAGTTTTTTCCACGACATCTTTTCGGTTTAATAAAGGTCCATGCCATAGTAGCTCGTGGTCACCAACACCGGAACGATGAGAGGCTAAATCACGAGCCGTAATTTGTAAGCTTACTAGCGGATCACATAGTGAAAAATTTGGAATATATGTTTGAACAGGTGTGTCCCAATTAAACTTTTGCTGCTGAGCAAGTAAGCTTAGAGAGAGTGTACCAAACGCTTTGGTAGCTGAACCAATCGCAAATAGTGTATTTGGTGTAACGTTTTTTTTATTTCCAATGTCACGGTATCCAAAGCCTTCAGAAAGAATAATTTCCCCAGCTTTTATAATTGCGACTGCTACCCCTGGAACGTTTAAATTTTCCATCATTTTTTCTGTACATTCACGCAAACGGTTTCTAAGAGAGGGTTTCATCTTTTGCATACATTTCAGCCTCCTACATCCATTTTTTTACATCTTCGTATTATTTAGATATCAAGAAGAAGAAAACCTTGTTGTTCACAAAGACGCCATAATTTTTTAGGTTCTGGTGCAAATACTTAGGAAAGATATAAAGAGGCAAAAAGTTTCCTAGTGGAATCTAGTCTTAAGCAGAAATTTCAAATAGTTGATGGATGAAATTCACTTGATTTTGGACAGACTTATCCAGTAAAACAAGTTTCTGTTTTTTACCATATGCATAGCTTCTATTCCAAAAATAATTGTATGTAGCTGTGCGAAAGGATTTCAATCCTAACATCAAACGAACTCGCTTTTTAATAAACCGATGATCTTGTTCCACTATGTTATTGAGATATTTCACTTGCCTTAGTTGGATGCCTAATGGCATCTTTTTTTCTTTTCTCAATTCTTCAACTACTATAGGATAGGCTGGATTTTTATCGACCGTCACGACACAAGGCTCAGAAATATGAAAAAACTGCAAAGCTTTCTTGCTTTGCTTAGATAAAAATCAATGGTATTCCCTTTAGAATCGACTGCGCGATATAAATACATCCATTGACCTTTTACTTTCACATATGTTTCATCGACTCTCCAGGAGTCATTTGTTGTCTTAAGATGACGTCGTACTCTTTCGTCTAATTCAGGTCCATATTGATGCACCCAAGCATAATCGTTGTATGAGAAATGGATAAGCCTCGTTCCTCCATCATTTTCACCAGATCACGAAAACTGAGGTTGTACCGTAGGTACAATCTTATCGTTAACAAAATAATATCAGGCTGATAATGCTTCCATTTGAATACATTTTCTTTTTCCATACCAATCACGCACCTTATTTAGATTAGTAGTATCAGTATGTCAAAGATTTTTAGATTTATTGCAATTGCCCTGAAATTTTTGCACCAGAACCTAAAATCTTTTCTTGTATCTTCATAAAATCAATTTTTAAAAATTTCTATTTCCTGGATAAAATTCTAAATTATGATATTCTTTTAGTTTGTTATAACGTATAATCTTACATATCATTAAATTCATTTTAAAGGAGATAAAGAAATTGTTTAAAAAATTCGGTATAGGAGTATTTTCTACAGCAATTGTATTAAGTGCCAGTATAGGTTTTTCAGGTATTGTATCAGCAGATAGTCCATCCTTAAAGGAAAAGGAGAAATCTTATATTTTAAATATGGATTTTGACCAAAATTCAAGTTTAGAACCTCTTAAACCATGGGGAAATATAAAATACAATATTGAAGATCATGCAGGAGTAAATAATTCTAAAGGACTTCATATAAACGCATCATATGGTTCAGCATTGTTTGGATCCATAACTTTGAAACCTAATACTACATACATACTGTCTACATCTGGAAAAGTAAATACTCCTAGTTCAGAAGTATGGGTATCAGTAAATGTTAATGGAAGCGGCATAGCTAGTTTGGGATTTAATTCCTCACAGTATGAGCAAAAATCGTTTGAATTTACTACTCCAAACTCTATTAATTCAAGTGAATTCTACATTTATCATCTTGCTGGGTTCAACTTTGATGTCAATCTTGATGATATCGTACTAGTTGAAAATATCGAACTTGATGACACAACTTCACCTGTTACAACCGATAACGCACCAACAGATTGGGTGAATAAAGATGTTACCGTTGACTTAACTGCAACTGATAATGATGGGGGTTCTGGTGTTGCTTCCACCTATTATCAACTAGATAATGGTTCCACACAGAGTGGAGATACAATCCAGATTTCTGATGAAGGTGTCCACACTCTAACCTATTGGAGCGTAGACAACGCCGGAAATGTAGAGACACAACATACCGCTACTGTAAAAATTGACAAAACGGTACCTGTTACAACCGATAATGCACCAACAGATTGGGTGAATAAAGATGTTACTGTTGACTTAACTGCAACTGATAATGCTGGCGGATCTGGTGTCGCTTCCACCTATTATCAACTAGATAATGGTTCCACACAGAGTGGAAATGAAATCAAGATTTCTGATGAAGGTGTCCATACTCTAACTTATTGGAGCGTAGACAACGCTGGAAATACTGAACAATTTCATACAAAAACAATTAAACTAGATAAGACAGCTCCTGTGCTAAACATCAGTTTAGACAAAACAACAATATGGCCGCCTAATCATAAAATGGTTCCGATTACAGCTACAATTAATGCTTCTGATGATACATCAGGAATCAATTCAGTAGTGTTAACATCCATTACCAGCAATGAAACACTTCAATCTGATGATATTCAGAATGCAAATTATAATAAACCTATTAGTAGGTCCACTGACTCCTTTAGTCTTCGTGCAGATAGACTGGGAAGTGGAAATGGACGTATATATACTGTGACATACACTGCTATGGACAACACAGGGAATATTACAACCAAAACAGTTACTGTAACGGTTCCTCATGATCAATCAAAAAAAATAAGTAGAGGTACCGCCAGCATTTTTGAAAAAAAACACACTAAGTAAAAAGTACAATGAGCTGTCCATATGGACAGCTTATTTACATAAAATTCGTTATCAGCAGCTTATTTTACCTAAAGTAACGTTTTACAAAAAATTGCACTGCTCAAAATTGTATAAAAATCTGTATATAGTTCTTCATGGTTAAATTGAACACAAAAAGTTCTACCGGATCTAAACGGCTAATCTTTTTGTCTATCTTAATAAGATAATCAAACCACTTTTACGAACATAACCTCTTTAAGAGTTAATTATCGCATACCTTGTTCTTTTCGCTGAAAAAAAAATTACGTACTTCATTAACAGTCAAGCCCATTCTCTTGGCATCGAGAATTAACTCTTGCCATTCTAAATCAATAAAATCCGGTTCTTGCTCTTGATCTTTAACTTCTTTTTCAACTTGATTTTCCATCTAATCCCCCGTTTCACCGGTAACCCAGCCATCATAATGAAAATATCATGTTTATCACTTTAGATCTGGAGCTTTGCGTCCTTATCTTTCGATAAGTTTTCCTTTATCGATCATATACCTTCTATTTATCTTTACATAACCACTTGTTGATATTATACAAAGAACCTAAACTTACTTACAATAGAAAAACAGGAAAAAAATCCTATTTTTCTATTGTAAGCACTTGCATAAAAAATGCTTAAACAGATGTAGGAAATACTTATTATTTATTTTCTTTTTCAGTTTTTTTTAACTCCAAAAACGCTTTAAATTCTTCTTTCGAAATATCAGCCTTCTGTAATTCTTCAAATAACAAAATCCAATCCTTATCTAATTTTATGTTCTTCACCTGTATCCTCCGGAAATTTTAATTCATATCATAATATATTTTATCAAATTAACATCCCTACAATATAGAAATATATCAGTTCAACTTAATTTCTCGACATGACGATATAATATAGTTAACATGGTTCTGCTGCAAAGTTTTCTAAAATTTTTCATTTAATCCTTTTATTAGGAGAACCAATCTGATATAATGTACTTAAGTGGAAATTTATTTTTATTCTCCAAGGCGTTCTGTTGCATCCAGAGCGCTTTTTTATTTTGTTGATGCGTTATACGCATCGTAATGACCGAGAACGTTGCAGTGTGGGGATGCAACATGCATTTAGGTGTCGGTGTGTTGTCCTCGATTATTACGACAGGTACAGCCCTGTCTCATCGTGTGAGGTCCTGAAGTTCTAATACACAGCGTTAATATTCATCATTCCAGCGTTTTACTTCTGCTACATTCCCGTCTATATCAGCGGAATTTTCTCTTTTCGCACAGTCATACATGCAATCGTGAAATCGTTTGATACGCTCGTTATTTCTCATTTTTCTTCCTCCTTAGTCAATCGTTTTATTGGTTTATCTAAGAAGTAGACCGTAAGACTGAAAGTACAGATTATAAATGTTGTAATTGTATCTCCATCCATCAAGATACCTCCTTGTTTTCTTCTCTCTTAAGTCGATCTATGATGTACGTTTGACCCTTTGCTGTTACGTAAGGTGTTAGCCATGTGAAGTTTTCACCATCTGGTTTTTCTTTTACGCCTTGCACAACTTCGAAGTAACCACTATCTATTGCTTTTTGAGTTGGTTCATTTTTATTTTTGAAGATAAATCCCCACTCACGAAGCGTAGTGAACAATCTTTTTTTCCCTGTTTTGATACCATGCTTTGCTGCTAGTTTAGCGACTTCGCTCACCTTCAAAGATTTATCAGACTGCATACAAGCTTCTGCTAATGTTACAAGCGGCTCTTGTTGGGGTCCCGTCAGAAAAATGCGGATTTACAACGCTAAGCCCATTTTGGAGTACAGTCGAGATACGTATAAAAATAGGTTATAGGATTACTTTTATTTCCAATATAATTTAAAATTGAATTTTTTATCTATAATTACACAATTGAAACGAAGTGTTTTCAGTAACTAACCAATGGATAATTAGGGTTAACCCATAGTAGACAACTCCAGGGTTTTCATTGTAAATAAAATAAAGTTATCAATTTGTTGTACCGAAACAGGCGCCAGCACTGCTGCAATCAAACAAATGAAAGCGCTGAAATAAACACTTTTTTCCCAAACGTATCGCTCCTATATATAGATTTCTATATTAACACACGAAAATTTTATCACAAATGATGACATAAAAGTTAAAAAAAGTAAGATTTATTTAAAAAATATAAACCAACAATACCGTGACTGTAGCTATCATCCAAACATCCTTGTACATCTTATTTTTCATACGTTCTGATTTCAATACTCATCCTGTTAGCAACATGTCAAAATCAACTTGGGGTAGCACGCACATTTTTAACGTTTTTATACGCTAGGAGAATCTCAAAACTCAATATTGCTAATTTCAATTGAGATAAGTTTTGATAAACATTTAGTGGGTTTCCTATAACATTTTAAGATGAAATCATTCAGTCTCAAATACCATCGTTTTTGGGAATTGGTGAATACCTTAGAGTAGTAAAATCAACGTTTTCTCATGTCTAATTTTACTTAGCGTATATTTTCGTTAAAATGTTGGCGATACGCCTAGACATACAAAAACACCATCCTTTCCTATGATTCTACAGAAAGAATAGCGTATTTTTTCATTCTAGGGGGTATTTTGTTTTGTTAGATTGATTAGCGATGTGGTGCTACTCCAAAATGACATCATGAGCCACCTGGGGAGTATGTAAGTATCACGATGAAACTTCTAATAAAAATGAAAACAGCATATTTAATCACTGCGGATTAAGTATGCTGTAGTGCTTGTCTATCTAATTCTCTCCATTAAATTAAAATACTTGTTTTTAGAATGTTTATTTGAATAAGGATTTAATATACTCAATCCCCATTAAAAATAGAGTTTTTGACAATAACGTAATCTACGTGACGAATGGAGTCTAAAGTGGTTCCACCAGCATATGAAATAGAAGATTGAAGATCTTGTTCCATTTCAGTTAACGTATCTTGTAAGGAACCTTTATGCTCAACGTATATTTTCTTACCTTCTACGTTCTTCTTTTCACCTTTTTGATATTCAGAAGCAGAGCCAAAATATTCTTTAACAAAATTTCCATCTTTTTCAATGGTTTCTCCTGGTGATTCTTCATGCCCGGCAAATAAGGAGCCGATCATGACCATCGATGCACCGAAACGGATTGATTTGGCTATATCGCCGTGCGTTCGTATTCCTCCATCAGCAATAATCGGTTTACTTGCTGCTTTTGCACACCAACGAAGTGCTGCTAACTGCCAGCCCCCAGTCCCAAATCCCGTTTTAATTTTTGTGATACATACTTTACCAGGACCAATCCCAACTTTTGTCGCATCAGCACCAGCATTCTCAAGTTCTCGCACAGCTTCAGGAGTACCAACATTACCAGCAATGACAAAGCTCTCAGGTAGGTGTTTTTTAATATGCTGAATCATATTAATGACAGCATTTGAATGACCATGTGCAATGTCAATCGTTATGAATTCAGGGGTAAGCTCTGACTTTGCAAGCTCTTCAATGAATTGATATTCTTCTTCTTTTACTCCAACACTAATTGAAGCGTAGAAACCTTTTGCCTGCATATTCTCTACAAATGACATTCGTTTTTCTGGCTCAAAGCGGTGCATTATATAAAAATAATTATTTTCAGCAAGATAAAGGGCTATCTTTTCATTAATGATTGTTTGCATATTGGCTGGCACAACAGGAAGTTTAAATTGACGACCTCCTAGAGTTACAGTAGTATCACACTCAGAACGGCTGTTAACTAAACATTTAGTAGGGATTAGCTGAATATCTTCATAATCAAATACATTTTCCATGATATACACTCCTAAAAGAATAATTTTAATAGTAATTTTCGTCAAAATCTTAAAGTAACAAAAAAAACCTAACTACAAATGGGTAGGGTATTCCCACCCATTCGTAGTTAGGTTTTTTGGCACCTAGTAGAAACTCTTAGACCATATTTCTAAGAATATACGAATGATGTTAAATAATTTAGTTAATCACAAATTTGATTATACACGAACTTTTTTTGCATGTAAACGTTTATTATTCGTATTTTCACCGAAATTAAAAAGGAATTCGAACATTATCATAAAAAAAATGGTTTTATTAAAAAGAGGGAAAATTCATTCAATTCATTAAATCATTTTTTATTTTAGGATGTTTTCGTATATATTGTTGCTATTTAAGAATGCGTAAATTGATTACAACTCCAGGATGCTCCCTTTCCGTGAGGCGTGAGCTAAGCCTCCTCGACAAGATATAAGGTGAAAAATAGTATCAATAAACATATCGAAATTTTTAGTGTTTTCATGTCATTTCCTCTGTTTAAGATTATGTTTATTCATTTTCCAAAAAATATACAAAAATTCCTGATAAATCTCCAAATGAGGAAAATTTCCTTTTGAATAAACATTCCTTTTTATAAAAAAATCTGTTTAAAATTCTTTAATCAAAAAGGAGTCCAGCCAACCAAATGACATAAAACTCACGATAATACATTTTTTGGAAGTGAAAAATCTGATTTTTGTACGTTAAGGATTGTAACTAAAATGAAAGTTTATGTTACAAATCGAACAACTAAGGATGAATCCTAAATTCATTTACAACTAATATGAAATATTTTTTCTTAATCCCCCTTTTCGGGGGATGGGCAAAAATATCCTATTTAAAAATTTTCTTGTTGATGTTACTAGTGGAACAGTTAAGAAGAGCTTGTGGCCGTAAGTTTTTAAAGAGGGTGCATCCAAAACGGGTGATTTTTTCTTTGTTATATAAATTTTACACAATAAATGTGAGTTTTAACAAAGCGAACAATTAAAAATATAGTCCTTCTATTAATTCATAATCAAAATGTTTTAAACAAACATTTGTTCAAATTTTCCATAATAAATTTTTTCATCCTATAAGTAAAAAAGAGATAAGAAAACTTTTTAGTTCATTATTTCTTTTCAAATATGTAGTTTATATCCCATATAAATTTACCATATATTTCATACAGATTGCTCTTCAAAAAATTACAACTTATATTTCATGAAAAAATATACAATTTTAAACCTTTCAAGAATTCATGATCAAATTATCAGCGTCCTACATATGTTTAAAAATTATAGTTAGATATAATAATACTTTCATTTTCCTTTAATAGATTATATAATAAATAAAAATATAGGTTTTTAGGTAAGAATGCTCCATTCTTCTCTATTTACCTATACTTATATTTTTACTAATTTATTATGATATCGATGTTGATTTAAAGTAAATTAATCAAAGTATCGAATCAACTGCTTTTTTATTTTGCATAAAAAAAAGAACCTAGATTAGGGAGTCTAGGTTCATCTAAAGGAAAACTACAGTTAAATAAGATTATCGCATCTAAATAATACAATATAAATAAAATATATGCAAGAGTTTATCGTAAGGAGGAGTTAAGATAAATTATCTCCTATTAATATAGAGGTGATGTGACGTGAAACAAAAACACGAGTTAGCACAAGAATATTACATGCAAGGTATGAAGTATAAGGGGTCACGTCACATCGCCTTCAAGCTAATATTTTGAAGTGCCTCCAAAATAAAAATTTCCTTTTTCTACAGTTAGTTATTTGAGAAGTCAGCTTTTTTTCGTTTTTGGGGCGTTTACTTTTCTTAAGTTGATTGGCATGGGATGGTACCCCTAGTAGAACAAGATCATCGTTTTATTAAGAAAAGAGTACGCTCTATGCTGGGATTCAAAACGTATGAAACTGCTACTTCAATAGTACGTGGCATTGAAGCCATGCATATGATGAAAAAAGGGCAGACTTCACCAAGGGGTGAAGTCTGCCCAAAATCGAAAAGAATTCATTGATAAACTGTTTGGCATTGCAGCATAATCCGTAAGTTAATAGGAAATTCATGTCCTATGT
>NZ_JBHTHG010000039.1:0-2959 GCF_042676365.1 Bacillus sp. CGMCC 1.60114 | reverse complement strand
ATACGGACGAATGCGTTTATCAAGTTCTGGTCCATATTGATGAACCCAGCGCATAATCGTAGTATGTGCTACGCATATTCCACGCTCTTCCATCATCTCTACGAGATCACGAAGACTCAGACTGTACCGTAGGTACCAGCGTACTACATGTAAGATAATTTCGGGTTCGTAATGTTTCCACTTAAATTCTGTTGGCTTTTTCATACGGATACACATCCTTTATAGATTGATAATATCAGTATGTCCAAGCTTCTTAGATTTTTTGCACCAGAGCCCTTTTTGTTGTAACAGTAAAGAAAAAATATGTTGTAAAAACAAAACTGCTTTAGCGTTTAAACGTTTATTTAAGCCCTCAGGGCTGAGTAAAGTACCAGTGGATGCATGAAGCCTACTACATAATCGTACTAAGGGATCACTTGCTACTCGTTGACTAATCCAAATACAAATTGTAGCTAAGTCTGAGCCAGAAAACTTACGTTTTCGCTTTATAAATCCGATTTCTCTTGCAAGTTCTTCTACAAATACAGGTGTAACATAACGTTGTAATTCTTCCGCAAATGGTTGTAGTTCATCTTGAATCGAGAGATTCATAAAAAACGTCATCCTTTCTAATTTAGCTTGTTTAGAAAGGATACCGCTTTTTTATATTTGAGGATATTAAAATTTCTTAAGCTAATAGACATGTATGGTGAGGTCCTGTCCGTTAAAATTTACTTTAAAAAAGCGTGTGTGCTATAATATTTTTATTCAGAAAATTACGAAAGGTTGAAGAAATGAATGTTAAAACAATTTTTATTTACAAGAGTAGGACATAATTATATTCCAACTACAAATATTGATACGTCTATTAAATGGTATACTCAAAATCTAGGTCTTAAATTGATTAATAAATTTGAAGACCGTGGGTCATATATTGCAGTTTTACATTATCCTCACAAAAATGCAATTGCTACTTTATTGATCCAAACAGAGAACAACAATCCTTTAGAAATAATAAGAAATGAGAAAGCATTTCCTGTGATTGCATTAAATTGTGAAGATATTGAATATACCCATAATCAGCTCAAAGAAAAGGGAATTGAAGTTGAAGATATTAAAGTATTAGGGAAAGGGGAAGCTAAATATTTTTATTTCAGAGATAATGAAGAAAACATGTTAGAGGCAACCTGGTCAATTTGGGATCCTCTAGATAAGATAAGAGAAGGATGGTAGGGTCCTGTTGCAAAGTTTCTTCTAAATCATAAAACTTACGTTTTTGCTTTATAAATCCGATTTCTCTTGCAAGTTCTTCTAAGAATACAGGTGTAACATACCGTTGTAATTCTTACGAAAATAGTTGAAGTTCATCTTAAGTCGAAAGATTCACAAAAAACGTCATCCTTTCTAATCTAGCTTGTTTAGAAAGAATAACGTTTTTTGTACTTGGGGGTAATAAAATTTCTTAAGTTGATGGGCATGGGGTACGGCAACCATTCCTTCTTTTATGAGCCACTCGGCAATTTTCATAGCTTTTAAGGTGTTTTGCTATACCGAATATGAATTCGGTATAGTTATTCAATAAAAAGTCAGTAGTTTTCTTTACCGAACACGTAATTTCTAACTTTAATTTCACTTTACCGAATACAAAAAACTAAAAAAGTAGGCTTATTTAGTACATTTTTTTGAGTGGCTCCAAAAGTAACGAATGGTTGCCGTATGCCTATTAATTAATAAAAAGAAAACCGACCAACATCATCTTCAGGGGTTGCTTCTTCTGTTTACTCTTCGATACAATAGACATATAGAATACCGAAAAGAAAGGTGACTCTAACCATGAATCAACCTTTAGTGAATTTACGAGTCGATTTTGCATTTAAACAATTATTTGGCTCAAGAGGAAACGAACAGATTTTAATGCAATTCTTAAATGTTATCTTAGCGTCTTCTTTATCTTCTCCGATTCAAAAATTGAAAATAGAAGACCCACACCTGCATAGAGAATATGAAAACGATAAATTGTCTATTCTAGATGTATTAGCTACATTAGAGGATAAGACACAAATTTCAGTTGAAATACAACTCAATGACCAACATCACTTTTTGAAGCGTAGCTTGTATTATTGGAGTCGCTTATATGCATCCCAGTTACAAAAAGGAAACTCTTACGATGCACTTAGAAAAACGATTACCATTAATATATTGAACTTTCCTGTCTTTTCTGAGTATGAAAACTTCCATACAACAGGAAAGCTATGGGATATTCAGTTGCAAAAGTTACTATTAGATGATTTAGAACTCCATGTGATTGAAATTCCAAAATTAATGGATCAATGGAAAGAAGAGCAAGTGAATCCATGGGAAGATGCCTTTGTAAGATGGCTACTGTTATTATCCGCAAATGAGGATACACAATTAACACATACGCTGGAGGAGATTGCCATGAATCGAGATCCAATTTTAAAAGATGCGATGCAAAAGTGGGAAAAGATGAGTCAAGACCCTGCATTCCGTATGTCGTATGAAGCAAGACAGAAAGCCCTTATTGATGAAGCTTCTAAATTCAAATATGCCGAACAAAAAGGCATTGAAAAGGGTAAATTAGCTGAAAGAGAACAATTAATCCGTGGCATGCATAAAAACGGAATGGATATAGAAGATATTGCGAAGTTTACGAATATGGATATTACGGAAGTTCGTCATATTTTGGGACAATAAAAGGTAGACATCTCATTCAAAAGAGGTGTCTACCTTTTATTTAGGTTTCTTTGCCCATCCCCCGAAAAAGGGATAGTGAGACGGTTCTTACTTTAATCCGTCACAAACATTCCATGATTTAGGAATTTTTAGTTGGTTAATAACAATTGAGTTAGAAAAACTGGTTCTGGTGCAAAGATGATTTCAAAAAAACATAGGACATGAATTTCCTATTAACTTACGGATTATGCTGCAATGCCAAACAGTTTATCAATGAATTCTTTTC
>NZ_JBHTHG010000038.1:0-1048 GCF_042676365.1 Bacillus sp. CGMCC 1.60114 | reverse complement strand
TAGACGAAACTTACATAAAAGTAAAAGGACAGTGGATGTATCTATATCGTGCAGTAGATTCTGAAGGGAACACGATTGATTTTTACCTAAGCAAAACTAGAGATTCGAAATCAGCTAAGCGCTTTTTCAAGAAAGCCTTGGCTTCTTCCCATGTGTCTCAACCTCGTGTCATTACGGTGGATAAAAATCTGGCTTATCCAGTAACAATTCAAACATTAAAAGAAGAAAAACGTATGCCTGAAGGCATACAGCTAAGGCAACGTAAATATCTTAACAATATTGTGGAACAGGATCACCGTTTTATAAAGAAGAGAGTTCGATCCATGTTAGGGTTGAACTCATTTCGTACAGCTACCTTGATTTTGAATGGCATCGAAGCTATGCATATGATAAAAAAAGGGCAACTTCACCAAAGGGTGAACTATGCCCAAAATGAGGTTGAATTCATTCATAAGTTATTTAAGTTAGCTGCTTAACCTCAAGCTTAATAGGATATTGTTATTCTATGGTTCTAGCGAATTATTTTTGCACCAAAACCGTATTAACAAAAGGAATATACAGTATCTATATGAGAGTAGATGATACAAATCCTGATTACTTTGTGGGATGGGAATATAGTAGTGTAGTTTTGTTTGAAGTCGATGGAAATGGTGAATATACCATAATTGCCACTCCTAAATATGGTGATTTTTGGGACACTTACTTTTATGGTGATTACGCAACTAAAAAAATATAGAATAGAATGTTAGTTGAAGAAGACATGTGCTTATCATCTTCAACAATCGGGCCCTATTATTGAATAAACCTTAGATTTTTAAACGACTTTATTGTCTTTTTACAGGTATTTTGTCTTGTTAGCTTGATGGCGATGGGGTTGTACCCCAATTAGAGGAATAAATAAAATAAATTTTGCAGTGAATCACTCTTAAGTGCAAAATCCAGTAAGCCCATGTGCCATAAGAGTTCTACCCATTTTTGAAAATTGGTATGAAACAAGACCGGTGGTTCACTGCAAAAGGGTAGAAATGTGATATGATGCTTCTGTAGA
>NZ_JBHTHG010000037.1:0-15184 GCF_042676365.1 Bacillus sp. CGMCC 1.60114 | reverse complement strand
ACGGAAGTTAAGCTCTCTAGCGCCGATGGTAGTTGGGACTTTGTCCCTGTGAGAGTAGGACGTTGCCAGGCAAACGAAAGACGAGTCATTGGACTCGTCTTTTTTATTTCCTAAGAAATAGCATTATTATGCTGATTCATTAAATATAAATAAATATAGTGTGGCACTTTTTCCGCTGTAACAGCTAAAAATTGAAAAATAAACGGGTAATCTTCAGAAGAATAACTTCCAAGTAAATCGTACCACCAATCTGTTTCATAACGGGAAATCATACTTAGGTTATAAAGCAGAAGATAATGCGTAAGTAATTCTGGGAAAATGGGAGCTGTATCGCCATTGGCAGGTAAATAATAGGTATTTGTATAGTGATTATATGTAAGAGGTGCACTGTATAATGGATTCCATTGCCTAATAGGAGCTGTGAAATGTAAGTATGAGTCATTTTCTTTAACGTTTGTATATTGAATGTTAAGATGTTTGCAAATTCCCTCCATATATCGTATAAAACGTTCTTCCGTCATATGAAAAGAATCTAAAACATGAGTAGGAAAAGTAAAGGTATTATCTGTCTCCTCGTTTAGTTTATATAGCCTATTTTTTCTTTTACTGTATTGGAATAAATCGTTTAGTTCTGCGACTCGTTGTAGTAACTCTCCCATTGTATATTTCTCTCCCTCTAAATGTTTCACATGAAACATTTGTTCCGCAACTTGAGTAAATAATCCATGTTTTTGTATTTTAACTTCATCATCTATAAACTGATAGCTTTGTTTTTTTCGCTTTCTTGTTGTGACCCCATGTGCTAATACAGAGGTTGATTCCGGATAATTAGGATCGACTGTAAGTAAACAAGCTTTTAGTAGTTGGCTCATTCCATAAAACAATAATACTGGTTTTATGGAAAGTGGAGCAGCATGACACAAATCATAGTAATTTTTTCCATGCTCTAAGTAATAAATAAATGGATAACAATTTTCAAAGCTCTTTTTCTCAGTATTTGTATTACCTAATTTTTTGTAGCAATGGGTAAGATAATGCTGTGTGTGAGTAGAAGAAAGGAAGAAGCTTAATTTCTGCCAAATGATTGATGAATGCTGCATTGTATACTCTCCTTTTATTTTTAGAAAATTCTAACATATACTATCTTTCTTGACAGTATTTTAACCAATTGTTAAGCTACTAATAATAATTTCAGGTATCATGGGGGGAATCATTTATGTGGGAATCTAAATTTGTTAAAGAAGGTTTAACGTTTGATGATGTATTACTTGTACCAGCCAAATCTGATGTATTACCAAGAGAAGTAAGCGTGAAAACAGTTTTATCTGAAAGCTTACAATTAAACATCCCTTTAATTAGTGCGGGTATGGATACGGTAACAGAAGCTGATATGGCTATCGCAATGGCTCGTCAAGGTGGATTAGGTATTATTCATAAGAATATGTCTATTGAGCAACAAGCTGAGCAAGTCGACAAAGTAAAACGTTCTGAAAGCGGCGTTATTACAGATCCTTTCTTTTTAAGTCCAGACCATCAAGTATATGATGCAGAACATTTGATGGGAAAATATCGTATTTCAGGTGTTCCAATTGTAAATAACGGAGAAGAGCGAAAGCTTGTAGGAATTATTACAAACCGTGATATGCGTTTTATCCAGGATTATTCAATTAAGATTTCCGATGTAATGACGAAAGAGCATTTAATTACAGCTCCAGTTCATACTACACTAGAAGATGCTGAAAAAATCTTACAGAAACATAAAATTGAAAAACTCCCTCTTGTTGATGATAACGGCGTATTACAAGGCTTGATTACAATTAAAGATATTGAAAAAGTAATCGAGTTTCCAAACTCTGCGAAAGATAAACAAGGTCGTTTATTAGTAGGTGCAGCTGTTGGAGTAACAGCGGATGCAATGCAACGCATTGATGCATTAGTAAAAGCAAATGTTGATGTAATTGTTATTGATACAGCTCACGGACATTCACAAGGTGTATTAGACAAAGTGAAAGAGGTTCGAGCTAAATACCCTACATTAAACATTATTGCTGGTAACGTTGCAACAGCGGAAGCAACTCGTGAATTAATTGAAGCAGGTGCAAATATTGTTAAAGTTGGTATTGGACCAGGTTCTATTTGTACAACACGCGTTGTAGCTGGTGTTGGTGTTCCTCAGTTAACTGCAGTGTATGACTGTGCAACAGAAGCTCGTAAATACGGTGTTCCAGTCATTGCCGATGGTGGAATTAAATATTCTGGTGATATTGTAAAAGCATTAGCAGCAGGTGCACACGTTGTTATGCTTGGAAGTATTTTTGCCGGTGTGGCAGAAAGCCCTGGAGATACAGAAATTTACCAAGGTCGTCAATTTAAAGTGTACCGCGGTATGGGTTCTGTTGGAGCAATGGAAAAAGGAAGTAAAGATCGTTACTTCCAAGAAGGCAATAAAAAACTTGTTCCAGAAGGAATCGAAGGTCGTGTTCCATTTAAAGGTCCTTTAGCGGATACGGTAGATCAATTAGTTGGTGGATTACGTGCAGGTATGGGATATTGCGGTGCAGCTGATTTACCATTCTTACGTGAAAATGCACAGTTTATCCGTATGTCAGGTGCTGGATTACGTGAGAGTCATCCGCATGATGTACAAATTACAAAAGAGGCACCAAACTATTCATTATAATGTCGGATATAAAAATAGACAGAGATTTAGTATCCCTGTCTATTTTTTTTTGATTGTGTTAGAATAACGTTTATGTGAGTACAAATATATTGGGGGTAACAAAAGTGACAGGTATGTTCCGTAAACAAATACTTGCGATTGTAACAGTACTTACACTATTTTGCAGCATGTTTTTTACATACAGCAGCGCATTTGCAGAAACAAATGCTCCTTTGAATGTTGAAGCAGGTGCGGCGATTTTAGTGGAAGCGAAGTCTGGGAAAATTTTATATCAAAAAAATCCGGATGAACTATTAGCAATTGCGAGTATGACAAAAATAATGAGTGAGTATTTAGTTCATGATGCAGTCGCAAAAGGAAAAATTAAGTGGAATCAAAAAACGAAAGTTTCTGAATATGCGCATATTATTTCACAAGATCGATCTTTATCAAATGTTCCTTTAGAAAATGGCGGTACTTATACTGTAAAAGAGTTATACGAGGCAATGGCAATTTATTCTGCAAATGGCGCAACAATTGCCTTAGCTGAATTAATCGCTGGTTCAGAAGCTAATTTTGTTAAGATGATGAACGACAAAGCGAAAGAGCTCGGATTAAAGAACTATAAATTTGTAAACTGTACAGGATTAACAAATAAAGATTTAAAAGGAAAGCAGCCTGAAGGGACAACTCCGGATGAAGAAAATAAAATGTCTGCTAGAGATGTTGCAACCTTAGCGCAGCATTTAATTAAAGAGTATCCGGATACGTTAGAGACATCTAAAATACCGAAAAAGACATTCCAAGAAGGTGGAAAATATCCAGTAAAAATGGATAACTGGAACTGGATGTTACCTGGATTAGTTATGCAATATGAAGGGGTAGATGGTTTGAAAACAGGTTCTACTCCAGAAGCTGGAGATTGTTTTACGGGTACAGCAGAACGTAATGGTATGCGTCTAATTTCTGTTGTTATTAATACGAACTCTCACACAGCACGTTTTGCAGAAACAAAGAAACTATTTGATTACGGTTTTACAAATTTCCAAACAAAAACAGTATACCCGAAAAATTCTCAAGTAAAAGGTCATGAAACAGTTCATGTAAATAAAGCAAAAGATACAGATGTAGCAGTACAAACGAAGGAAGAAGTTGTACTTCCAATGCCAAAAGGAAGTAAAGATGTTTATAAAACAGATTTCAAAGCAGTAAATAAAGATAATGAAGCACCAATCAAAAAAGGTACGACAATTGGTTATATGACTGTATCAGCAAAAGATCCAAATGATGTAGGATTTTTAACTGGTAAGTCAATGCAAGTAGACCTTGTAACAAAACAAGAAGTAGAGAAAGCGAATTGGTTTGTTCTTTCTATGCGAAGCGTTGGTTCTTTCTTTAGTGGTATATGGCATAGTACAGTTGATACTGTAAAAGGTTGGTTCTAAGAGCTCCCCATAGGGGGGCTTTTTTTATTTCTTGTTTTTGGCATCGATTATATCAAAAAAAAAATAGTAGACAAGCCTCTAATAAGTAATGGTAGAATGTAAGAGTATTCTTACTTTTCGTCGTGAACGGGGAAAAGCAATTCACCTAGGGGGGTTTTTGTACATGATTAATGTAACAGGAACAGAGCGTGTAAAACGTGGAATGGCAGAAATGCAAAAAGGCGGCGTCATTATGGACGTAGTTAACGCTGAGCAAGCAAAAATTGCAGAAGCAGCAGGTGCGGTTGCTGTAATGGCACTAGAACGTGTTCCAGCTGATATTCGTGCAGCAGGTGGCGTTTCGCGTATGGCAGATCCAACGATTGTAGAAGAAGTAATGGGTGCTGTATCAATTCCAGTTATGGCAAAATGTCGTATTGGCCATCTTGTGGAAGCGCGTGTGCTTGAATCATTAGGGGTAGACTATATTGATGAGAGTGAAGTATTAACTCCAGCTGATGAAGTGTACCATTTAAATAAACGTGATTACACTGTTCCGTTTGTATGTGGATGTCGTGATATCGGTGAAGCAGCGCGTCGTATTGCTGAAGGCGCATCTATGCTTCGTACAAAAGGTGAGCCTGGCACAGGGAATATTGTAGAAGCTGTACGTCATATGCGTCAAGTAAACGCAGAAATTCGTCAAGTTGCGAGCCTACGTGAAGATGAATTAATGACATACGCAAAAAACACTGGTGCTCCTTATGAAGTATTACTTGAAATTAAACGTCTTGGTCGTTTACCAGTTGTAAACTTTGCAGCGGGCGGTGTTGCAACTCCAGCTGATGCTGCATTAATGATGCAACTTGGTGCAGATGGTGTGTTTGTAGGTTCTGGTATTTTTAAATCAGAAAACCCAGAAAAATTTGCACGTGCAATTGTTGAAGCAACAACACATTATGAAGATTATGAATTAATTGCTCGTCTTTCTAAAGGGCTAGGTAATGCAATGAAAGGTGTTGAAATTTCAACATTATTACCAGAACAACGCATGCAAGAGCGCGGTTGGTAATTAAAGGAGTTTTTGAAATGATTACAATCGGTGTATTGGGACTTCAAGGGGCTGTTCGTGAACATGTACGTGCAATAGAAGCAAGTGGTGCACAGGCTGTTGTTGTGAAACGTACAGAGCAGCTAGAGGAAGTAGATGGACTTATTTTACCAGGCGGTGAAAGCACAACAATGCGCCGTCTTATTGATAAATATGGTTTCATGGAACCTCTTCGTGAATTTGCTAAAACAGGAAAACCGATGTTTGGTACATGTGCAGGTATGATTTTACTTGCAAAGAACCTTATTGGATATGAAGAATCACATATTGGTGTAATGGATATTACCGTAGAACGAAATGCATTTGGTCGTCAAAAAGATAGCTTTGAGGTTGCCCTTTCTATGAAAGGTGTAGGCGAAGACTTTATCGGTGTATTTATTCGTGCGCCATATGTTGTAGATGTAGAAGATCATGTAGAAGTATTATGTACACATGAAGATCGCATGGTAGCGGTTCGACAAAATCATTTATTAGCAGCTTCTTTCCATCCAGAACTAACAGAAGATCATCGTGTTACAGCTTATTTCGTAGAGATGGTGAAAGAAGCGAAAATGAAAAAAGTCGTATAAGTGACTTGCAACTTGTGTAAGATTATAGTAAATTGATGGTAACTATTTTATACGACAAATGTGTTGATAGGAAGTAGTAGCAAGAAGTGTTTCTTATAGAGAGTCGGTGGCTGGTGTAAACCGATAGAAACTACTTGTGAATCCATCCTGGAGTGAAATGCGGAACAGTCTTTGGACAAGTAAGCATTTCCGGTGAAGAGCCGTTATTTCTACTTGAGAGGAAAGCAAGTATGCTTTCAATTAGGGTGGCAACGCGGGTTAACTCCCGTCCCTTTGTACAGGGACGGGAGTTTTTTGTTTTTCTAAAAATAAAGGAGGAATTACCATGCTTGATATTAAATTTTTGCGTACAAACTTTGAAGAAGTAAAAGCGAAATTGCAACATAGAGGCGAAGACTTAACAGACTTTGGTCGTTTTGAAGAATTAGACACAAAAAGAAGAGAATTACTTGTACAAACGGAAGAATTAAAAAGCAAACGCAATGAAGTATCTCAACAGATTTCTGTATTGAAACGTGAAAAGAAAGATGCAGAGGCACTTATTTTAGAAATGCGTGAAGTAGGGGATAAGGTTAAAGAGCTTGATAATGAGCTTCGTAAAGTGGAAGAAGATCTTGAGCGATTAATGCTATCTATTCCAAATATTCCACATGAATCTACACCAGTTGGCGAAACGGAAGATGATAATGTACAAGCTCGTACGTGGGGAGAAGTTCCAGAATTTACGTTCGAACCAAAACCACACTGGGATCTTGCAACAGATTTAGGTATGCTAGACTTTGAACGTGCTGGGAAAGTAACAGGTAGCCGCTTTGTATTCTATAAAGGAGCAGGTGCAAGATTAGAGCGAGCTTTAATTAGTTTCATGCTGGATCTTCATACAGAAGAACATGGCTATGAAGAGATTTTGCCTCCGTATATGGTAAATCGCACAAGTATGGTGGGTACTGGACAACTTCCAAAGTTTGAAGAAGATGCGTTTCGTATTGAGAGTGAGGACTATTTCTTAATTCCTACAGCTGAAGTACCTGTAACAAACTTACATCGCGATGAGATCTTAAGTGGAGAACAACTACCAATTCGTTATGCTGCATTTAGTGCATGTTTCCGCTCTGAAGCAGGATCTGCTGGTCGTGATACACGTGGTTTAATTCGTCAGCATCAATTTAATAAAGTAGAACTTGTGAAATTTGTAAAACCTGAAGATTCTTATGAAGAACTAGAAAAATTAACAAATGATGCAGAGCGTGTATTACAATTATTAGGACTTCCATACCGTGTAATGAGCATGTGCACAGGAGATTTAGGATTTACAGCAGCGAAGAAATACGATATCGAAGTATGGATTCCTAGCTACGGTACATATCGTGAAATTTCTTCTTGTAGTAATTTTGAAGCATTCCAAGCGCGACGTGCAAACATTCGTTTCCGCCGTGATACAAATGCGAAGCCAGAACATGTTCATACACTAAACGGATCTGGGCTTGCGATTGGCCGCACGGTAGCTGCTATTTTAGAGAACTACCAACAAGAAGATGGTTCTATTATCATTCCGGAAGTTCTTCGTCCTTATATGGGAGGAAAAACAGTAATTAAATAAAGTTTTATTCATACACATCTCTTGTTATCCAGTAAGAATAAGTGGAATTCTTAACAAGAGAAGAGATACATTTGACACTGACAATCATCCTGTTTATTAGATTGGATAAATTGTATGAGAAGGGAAAGAGAAAAAATCTCTTTCCTTTCCTTTTCTATATATAGTAGGGTTGACGAACTGTTTTTCTTTTGATATTATATTTCATGTCATGTGAATACGGAGGAATACCCAAGTCTGGCTGAAGGGATCGGTCTTGAAAACCGACAGGCGGTGCGAGCCGCGCGGGGGTTCGAATCCCTCTTCCTCCGCCATATATAATTGACAACAGCGCATATAAGTGGAGATTGGAGAACTCGTTACCAACACGTAACGAGTTTTTATTTTAACCAATCAGGAAGTAGCATATAGGAGATTTAATCTCTTATAGAAACACTCATATTCCGAGGATTATCTTCATAGATATGAAAGGAGCTACCATGGATATTATTATACAAACGTTTCCGCTTGACGGAAAAACACTATACTATGTACAATGCCCCGTTTGCAAGAAAAATAAAATTTTAAACAGTGCTGCGAACGTATCTCGTATTGTAAGTGATGAAACATTTCGTAAACTTAGTGGTTGCATCTGTGATGTGAAACAAGAAGTGAAGAAAGTAGAAGCACCAAAACAAATCGAAAAACAAGCAGCTGCAAAACGTAAAGCAATTACGGCTGTTATTAACGGGACAGAAATGACGGTAAAAGAAATTGCTGAGGCGTATGATATTAGTGTAAGCACTGTACGTCAGCGCATTAATGCCGGAAAATCAGAGAGCGAAATTATTGCTCCGACCAAAAAGAAAAACTAAGTTCATAGGAAAAACCCGTGCGATTGCACGGGTTTTTTATTTTACGAGTTTACGTGTTTGTTGTAAGAAGTGACCAACTTTCTTAATGATAGGTTCAATTGAATTTTCATTTTGTAAAATATCATATTCATTAATATTAAGACGCAGCACAGGGCAAGCATTAAAATCATTGATCCAATTTTCATAGCGTGCATGCATTTCTTCCCAATACTCAATCGGTGTTTGCTGTTCCATAGGTCTTCCACGTTCTTTAATACGATCTACGATATCTTCAAACGACCCTTCTAAATAAATGAGTAAATCAGGGTGTGGGAAGTAGGGTGTCATAACCATTGCATCGAATAAGCCTTTGTATGTTTCATAATCCGTAGCGGTCATTGTCCCTTTTTCATAATGCATTTTTGCAAAAATTCCTGTGTCCTCATAAATAGAACGGTCTTGAATAAATCCTCCGCCGTATTCGAAAATTCTTTTTTGTTCTTTAAAGCGTTCCGCTAAGAAATAAACTTGTAAGTGGAAGCTCCAACGTGTGAAATCACCATAAAATTTGTCTAGATATGGATTAGAGTCTACTTTTTCAAATGATGTGCGATAACCAAGCGCATTTGCTAGTGCATTTGTCATTGTAGATTTTCCGACGCCAACTGTTCCTGCAATCGTAATAACAGCGTCATTTGGAATATCGTATTTTTGTCTCAAATTCATTACTGGTTAATCTCCTTCGTCAGTGTATTTTGTAATGCTGATAAGATTACGTTTAAGTCCGATTCATTTTTCACAAAATCCATATTATCTCCGTTGAACTTTAGCACGGGGATGCTCGGATGATCTTGTTTGAAAGCTTCCATTGCCGTTTCGTAATCTTCAATGAGTTGTAATAAATAATTTGGATCTATATTTTTTTCGAATTCCCGTCCGCGCATGGCAATTCGTTTTTGTAGTGTTTCTAAGCTTGCTGTTATATACACGATGACGTTTGGAACGGGCATATCTTGTGTTAAGATACGATAAATTTGCATGTATTTCTCGTATTGGGAACCCTGTAATGTTCGAGATGCAAAAATTAAATTTTTGAATATATGGTAATCTGCTACAACAGGAATATGTTGTTTTAAATATTTTGTATCGATGTCTTCTAGTTGCTTATAACGGTTGCAGAGGAAAAACATTTCTGTTTGAAAGCTCCATTCCTGGATGTCTTCGTAAAACTTGCCTAAGAAAGGATTCTCATCAACGATTTCTTTCAATAAATGGAGTTGCATGTGAGTCGATATCGCTTTCGCGAGTGAAGTTTTTCCGACACCAATTGGTCCTTCGACCGTAATAAATGGTACTCCGGTCACGCTGTTGCCTCCTTCCAAAACATAATTTAGCACTAATAAAAAGCACAAAACAGAATTATTGTAGCATAAGAGGAGGCAGAAAGGATTAGTTTTCATAAAAAGTTAGAAAATCAATTTATGTTATTACACTTTTAAATGAATTGATGGAGAAATATTTGCTTTTAAAGTTGCTTGCATAATGTGTAAAGCGTGTTTATTATCTTGGTCGCAATTGGATGCAATGCAATCTTCAGGCACATATAATTGATAATTTCTCATATGAGCGTCATTTGCGGTAAAAAGGATGCATATATTTCCAGCTACCCCTGTTAAAATAAGGTTTTCTATCTTTAAATGACCTAACAATGAATTTAAGGGGGTTTCATAAAAAGCAGAATAATGTGGTTTAATAAAAATATAATCATCGCTTGAGGGTGCTATTTTTTTTATAATTTCTTGGCTATATTCATTTGTGCAATAGGTAATAAGTTCGTTGATATCAGCTCTCCATAAATGGTAATGATCATTTACATAAATAATTGGACAGCCAGAGTTTTTCATTTTTTGTTTGAGTTCTAAAATAGATTCTGTAATATTTTTGCATTTTCGTGCTAAGATAGGTCCATGTGAAAATTGAAAATCATTAATCATATCGATGATAAGAAGTGCTGTATTTTTCATATGTAATCTCCTTTCCTTTCTCTTTAGATTGGATTGAATATAGAAAAGTTATTTGTGATGAAAGGATTTTGTTATGGAAGAAGATATTTACTTTATGAAGCTCGCGATAGAGGAAGCTAAAAAGGCTGAAGAAATACAAGAAGTACCGATTGGTGCAGTTGTTGTAGTGGACGGTGAGGTGGTAAGTCGTGCACATAACTTGCGTGAAGCAGAGCAGCGGTCAATTGCTCACGCTGAATTGTTAGCGATTGATGATGCGTGCAAAAAGTTAGGGACGTGGCGATTAGAAAATGCAACCCTATATGTCACATTAGAGCCGTGTCCAATGTGTGCTGGTGCAATTGTGCTATCGCGTGTAAAGCGTGTTGTATATGGAGCGAGTGACCCAAAAGGTGGATGTGCTGGTACATTAATGAATTTATTAACAGAGGAACGGTTTAATCATCAATCTGAAGTTGTGGTTGGTGTATTAGAAGAAGAGTGTGGAGCCTTATTAACAAACTTTTTCCGAGAACTACGCAAAAAGAGGAAGAAAGAGAAGGAAAAATTGGATAAAAATAGTCTTTGTTAACACGTTGCAATTTTTTAGGAAACAAGTTATACTGATATTGCCTTCAGATAAGGCAACTAAATATGGTTTTAACTTTGCCGTGCTAAGCGGGGAGGTAGCGGTGCCCTGTACTCGCAATCCGCTCTAGCGAGGCCGAATCCCTTCTCGAGGTTATGCTACTGTAGGGTCTGCCTTAAGTAAGTGGTGTTGACGTTTGGGTCCTGCGCAACGGGACCCCGTGAACCTTGTCAGGTCCGGAAGGAAGCAGCAATAAGCGGGTCTTCTCGTGTGCCGCAGGAGTGCCTGAACCGAGCTAACTGCTTAAGTAACGCTTATGGTACGTAATCGACAGAAGGTGCACGGCAGTTATATATGCATATAAAACTCATCCTATATGAATAGGGTGGGTTTTTTGTATAGAAAATAACTTTTGGAATCTATAATCAGAATGGGTTATAATAAGATGAAACTTTAATTAGTGGGTGATTATTTATACCTTACTAATCATCAATCGAACGAATCGGGCTTTTACGGACAGTCTATCTCCCATCTAATTTCTTTGGTTTGAGCTGGGGATTGCTGTTCAAAAATAGCGGGATAACTAAGATAATAACCTTTGGGGGAGGCCGTATTTTCGTGTCATACCAGGCGTTATACCGAACATGGAGACCGCAAAAATTTGAAGATGTAGTCGGTCAAAAGCACGTAACGAAAACGTTGCAAAATGCCCTTCTTCAAGAGAAAGCGTCACATGCTTATGTGTTTTCTGGACCAAGAGGAACAGGGAAAACAACAATTGCAAAGGTATTTGCCAAAGCAATCAACTGTGAGCATGCTCCTACAGCTGAACCTTGTAATGAATGTCCTGCATGCTTAGGAATTACACAAGGGGCTATTTCAGATGTATTAGAAATTGACGCGGCTTCGAATAACGGTGTAGATGAAATTCGAGATATAAGAGATAAAGTAAAATATGCTCCAAGCGAAGTTCGCTATAAAGTATATATTATTGATGAAGTTCACATGCTTTCTATGGGTGCTTTTAATGCGCTATTAAAAACATTAGAAGAGCCTCCGCAGCATGTTATCTTTATTTTAGCAACGACAGAACCACATAAAATTCCACCGACAATTATTTCTCGTTGTCAGCGCTTTGAATTTCGGAAAATATCAGTGCATGATATTGTCGAACGATTAACAACTGTTGTAAACAACGAAGGAACGAAAGTGGACGAGGAAGCACTTCAAATTGTAGCGCGTGCCGCAGAAGGTGGTATGCGTGATGCGTTAAGTTTAATCGATCAAGCTATTTCTTATAGTGATGAAGTAGTAACAGTAGAAGATGTATTGGCAGTTACAGGTTCCGTTTCGCAGCAATATTTAGCGAACCTTGTAGGGTGCATCTATGAAAATGATGTATCAAAAGCACTGCGTATCGTTGACAATATCATGAATCAAGGGAAAGATCCGCTTCGCTTCATGGAAGACTTCATTTACTATTATCGTGATATGCTTTTGTATCAAACTTCACCGCAGCTAGAGGATATGTTAGAGAGAGTTATTGTTGATGATTCATTTCGTAAGTTAAGTCAGGATATGGAGCCTGAAATGATTTATGAAATTATTCATACGCTTAGTAAAAGCCAACAAGAAATGAAGTGGACAAACCACCCTCGTATTTTTTTAGAGGTGGTTATGGTGCAATTGTGTCAGCAATTTGCGATGAAAGCAAATGGAGTGGATCGTTTGCAAGCTGTTTTACAAAGAATGCAGCAATTAGAACAGGAATTAGAAAATATGAAGCAGCATGGTGTGCCAGTAGCTATGCAGCAAGAAGTTAAAGAAACAAGGGTCACACCGAAGCCGACTCGTTCTGGTAGTATGAAAATACCAGTCGGGCGTGTTCATGAAGTGCTCAAACAAGCGACTCGTAAAGATTTAGAGCAGCTAAAAAGTGCATGGGGTGAACTGTTAGAGCGATTGAAAAATTATAATAAAGTTGCTTATGCGGTTTTGTTAGAAAATAGTGAGCCGGTCGCAGCTTCTACTACTTCGTATGTTCTTGCTTTTAAGTTTGAAATACATTGTAAAATGGCGAGTGAAAATCGTGAGGCAACAGATACAGTAGAGCAAATTCTCTTTGAGCTGTTTGGAAAGAGGTTGCAGATGATTGCAATCCCGAAAAGTGAATGGGGAAAAATTCGTGAGAGTTTCTTACAACATGAAGGTAGTCCTTCAGAGGAAGCTGAAAAGCCAAAAGATCCTCTTATCGAAGAAGCTGTAAAGATAGTAGGAGAACAATTAATTGAAATAAGAGAATAAAACATGTCTTAAATGAATTTTTCTTTATTAAATTATAAACATTCATTAAGAGATAATTAGGAGGAATTATTATGATGCGTGGTGGAATGGGAAATATGAATAACATGATGAAACAAATGCAAAAAATGCAAAAGCAAATGGCGAAAGCGCAAGAGGAACTTGGTGAAAAAACAGTTGAGGGAACAGCTGGCGGTGGTATGGTAACAGTTATCGTAAATGGGCATAAGCAAGTTTTAGAAGTGAAAATTAAAGAAGAAGTTGTAGATCCAGAAGATATCGAAATGTTACAGGACCTTGTATTAGCCGCAACAAATGATGCATTAAAGAAAGCAGAAGAGTTATCAGCTTCTACAATGGGGCAATTTACAAAAGGATTGAATTTACCAGGCGGTATGTTCTAGGAGGCTGGTCATAGATGCACTACCCAGAACCAATCTCAAAGCTAATTGATAGCTTTATGAAATTGCCGGGAATCGGGCCGAAAACGGCTGTTCGCCTGGCCTTTTTCGTATTGGATATGAAAGAAGATGATGTATTAGATTTTGCGAAGTCGCTTGTAAACGCAAAGCGAAACTTAACATATTGCTCTATTTGTGGCCATATAACAGACAAAGATCCTTGTTATATTTGTGATGATTCTCATCGTGATCAATCGATTGTTTGTGTTGTGCAAGAGCCGAAAGATGTCATTGCAATGGAGAAGATGAAAGAATATCAGGGAGTATATCATGTGTTAAATGGCGCCATTTCCCCGATGGAAGGAATTGGACCAGAAGATATCAATATTCCTCAGTTGTTAAAACGACTGCACGACGAAACGGTACAAGAAGTTATTTTGGCGACAAACCCGAACATTGAAGGAGAAGCGACAGCGATGTACATTTCTCGTCTGTTAAAGCCGACTGGTATCAAAGTGACGCGTATTGCACACGGGTTACCTGTTGGCGGTGATTTAGAATATGCGGATGAGGTAACACTATCAAAGGCATTAGAGGGTCGCAGAGAATTATAATAAGTAGGAGAAATAGAAATGCTTTTTCAGAAAAAAGGGAAGTTGCGTAAAGAATATGATGAAAAGTTAATCGTATTGCTAGAACAGGTGAAGATAGAGTGGATGCGTCAAAGAAGAATTGTAGCACAAAGTATTGAACCTTCAGAAGATGTGCTGTGTCATTTAAAATTGGCGGAAGCGAAATATTTCTATTTATTGAAGGAAGCAAAAAGACGTCCTGTGAAAATGGAACGGTTGTAAAAGAAAAGTCAAATGGAGTATGCATGTTCCGTTTGGCTTTTTGTTTTGAAGAAGAAATTTTAACGGTCTTTTTTTTTCTTTTTCCCATACAAATATAATGTACAAGTTGTAAGGGAGAGGACAGTATGGAACAACGTTTAATTATTGGCGGTATATTAACGTTAATCTTTCTTTTATTAATTGTCGGCGCTCCTATGAAGTCATTTCGTTTTATAGGAAGGCCACTTGTCAAAATTGTAATAGGAGCTTTGTTGCTATTCGTTGTCAATGTAGTGGGAGCGCAATATAACTTTCATCTTCCTATTAATGTCGGTACTACATTTATTTCGGGTTTTTTAGGTTTACCGGGGGTAGGCGCGCTTATAGTCATTAAATTATATGTTTTACCAGGATAGAAGAAACGTTATGTTTTCTAGCCTGGTATTCTTTTTTTTGAAAAAGTATTGACGCATAAACTATTAATATGGTAAATTAATAAACGTCGTCAACGACAAAAGAAAAAAGAAGTTGACACTCGAAATTAAATGTGTTAAATTATAAAAGTCGCTGAAACGCGATGTTGAACTTTGAAAACTAAACGAAACAAACAACGTGAAACGTCAATTTTTATTTATGATGCTAGACAAACACTTTATTGGAGAGTTTGATCCTGGCTCAGGATGAACGCTGGCGGCGTGCCTAATACATGCAAGTCGAGCGAACCGATTAAGAGCTTGCTCTTAAGAAGTTAGCGGCGGATGGGTGAGTAACACGTAGGTAACCTGCCTATAAGACTGGGATAACTCCGGGAAACCGGGGCTAATACCGGATAACATTTTGCACCGCATGGTGCGAAATTGAAAG
>NZ_JBHTHG010000036.1:0-16341 GCF_042676365.1 Bacillus sp. CGMCC 1.60114 | reverse complement strand
GCTTTCGTAACCTTGTGGAAATGATGGAGGAACGAGGATTATCGATGGCTCATACGACCATTATGCGTTGGGTTCATCAGTATAGTCCTGAATTAGACAAGCGATTTCGTCGTCATCTAAAACGTACAAATGATTCATGGAGAGTGGATGAAACGTATATCAAAGTAAAAGGTCAATGGATGTATTTATATCGCGCAGTCGATTCTAAAGGGAATACCATTGATTTTTATCTAAGTGAATCAAGGGATAAACAAGCAGCCAAGCGCTTTTTTAAGAAAGCCTTGGCTGCTTCTCATATTTGTAAACCTCGCGTGATAACAGTAGACAAGAATCCAGCCTATCCCGTAGCGATTCAAGAGTTAAAAGAAGAGAAACGTATGCCTGAAGGCATACAAATAAGGCAAGTTAAATATCTCAATAATATCGTGGAACAGGATCACCGTTTCATTAAGAAACGTGTGTGTTCTATGTTAGGATTCAAGTCGTATAAAACAGCCACTTCTATATTGAGTGGTGTTGAAGCCATGCATATGCTGAAAAAAGGACAACTTTACCCACAGGTGAAGTCTGCCCAAAATGAAGTTAGATTCATACATAAATTGTTTGGAATTGCATCATAAACTGTCATTGAACAGTCCATATAGGTTCTATGTCTCTATCAAATGTTTTTTGCACCAGAACCCAAAATTTTGATACGTTTAGTACGTGGGGTTTCGTCCCCACACGACGAGCCAGCACTCCAAACAAAAAGCAAGGAAATCCCTAAGTCCACCTAATTTATTTTTTATTATCAATATGGTATGTGAAATTTCATGTTTATTCTTATGAAAAAACAAACTATATACAAATTTAACTACAATTACTTATAACGCTTCATTTTCTTTTTTTATAAGCACTTAGTCAAATTGAATCTAATTGTATTAGCTCATGCCCTATCTCGTCCTATAAACGAATCTGGACAGCCATCTTTTCCTAAACACAAATTTTGAGTAATTATTTTATTCAATTTTAGGTTTTGGCTCTCCAAACCACTTAAACATTGCTTTTCTTGTGATAATCCATTCTTTCCTTGTGCCATTGGGAGGTAGAAAGAATTTAAGTAATCCCTCATCAATCATTTGTTGTAACTCCTTTTTCTGTTCTTCATTTAACATAGATGGGCTATATTTATTTTTTAATGTATCCCTTTTAATTCCCCATTTGTATGCCGCTTCAGCGGATATCATATAATTTTTAATTCTCCCTTATGCCTTATTAAAACAAAGGGAATAGCTAAGATTCCCCTTGTTTTTGACTTATTAGGCCTCACCATATCATTCCGGGAATTCTGTACGTTTAGACATATTTTTGTCACAATTAACCCCTTTTGCTGTACGTTAAGAGATATTTGTTCAGAAAATCTTATGTTTATGAACAGAGAGAAAAACTCAATAATATTAACGTTTTCTATTTTTAACTGTGTTCATAAAGCGTGTAAACAAATCAATGTTCAATTAAACTTAGGTTTTTATCTTTCTGAACATGTATTCATCTAAAAAAATGCTGTAATGATAAGGTTTTGTAGTCCTTAGCGTACAATTTTCCCAGAATGATATAGTGACCTCTTATAATGAAGTGAATTCATCGAGGCGGAGCAGTCCACAATTCTCACTTCTCCGTTATCTGCTGTCGTGAGCCCAGAAATAATGCGAAGTAGGGCAGTTTTTCCGGCACCATTTGGGCCTAAAATTCCGTATACCTCCCCTGGATTCACAGATAGAGAAACTTCTTTTAATACTTTGTGCTCACGAAATGACTTCTTGATTCCATTTAAAACTAAAAGACTCAACGGATTCCCTCCCAATGTTTGGTTCCTTTTCTTCTGATAAGTGTAACGGTTATACCTATCAAAATGATTCCAATGATGATATACCACACAATTAAATTGCTCAACATGTCTGAAATTGAGATATATTTCAAGTGATATAAGGCAAACAATCCCGCGAATCCTTGCAGTAATAATATAAAATAAATCCCTGACAAAATGAAGCGATGATCTTGTTCTACGATGTTATTAAAATATTTTATTTTTCTTATTTGGATGCCTAAAGGCATCTTTTTCTCCTTCTTCCGTTCTTCAATCGCCACAGGATAGGCGAGATTCTTATCAACGGTTATCACACGAGGTATTGAAACATGAAAAGACCGCAAGGCTTTCTTAAAGAATCGCTTTGCAGCCTTGTGGTCTCTTGTTTTACTTAGATAAAAATCAATGGTATTTCCTTCTGAATCAACTGCACGATACAGATACATTCACTGTCCTTTGACTTTGATATAGGTCTCATCCACTCGCCAAGAATCGTTGGTTTTCTTAAGATGACGACGAACTCTCTTGTCCAGCTCAGGACTATATTGATGAACCCAACGCATGATGGTTGTGTGAGCAATAGAGAAGCCTCGTTCTTCCATCATTTCCACCAAATCACGAAAACTGAGATTGTACCGTAGATACCATCTTACCGTTAATAAAATAATGTCAGACTGATAATGTTTCCATTTAAACAAATTTTGCTTTTCCATACTGATCGTGCCCCTTTTTTAGAGGAATAGTATCAGTATGTCCAAGTTTTAGAGAGTACTTGCAATTGTCCTGAAGTTTTTGCACCAGAACCCTAAAATTTGGGATTTCAGTATGCAAACTTCAATTAGAAAAACCTGACTTTCCGAAGAAAGCCAGGTTAAGGAAGTTTTACATCCCTGGTTGTGGTACAAAACCGCTCAAGGAGCTGAATCCAATACCAATCAAGAATATGATAACAACAAGAGTGATCGCTTTGTTCTTGCTTAACCCTGCCACAATATGCAAGCCTAATGCCAGCACAACGTAGTACCAAATTTTAAAGATATCGAAGCTTTGAGCAATAGCATGTAGTGTAGGATTATTTGCCATCAATGGAGCCAAACTCGTGTATGTGGGTTCGTATCCACCAAGAGCGAGTGCAATTAGAGCATTAACGAGCATACCGAGAGACGAGATAATGCTAGAGTAAATAACGATAACCAATAACTTCTTGTAAGGAGTATCGTTTCCCATAAATACCATACAGATTCTGTAGAAGGCAGCTGTAAGGAAGAACATAATCGCTCCTCCAAACAATCCTCCTACTGCACCCATTCCCACTGTGAAAGCAATGGGAATCTTAATATCCGCACTTTTCAAGATGGGATCGTTTGAACCCACATACGAACCAAGCGCTCCTGTAACGGTCATTAGCAAAAGCATGAGAACAAGTGGCATCCCAATTGGTGCCTTTTCTTTCATCTTCTCAAACTGAACAGTTGGAGACGCAATGATGCCAAATAAAGATGGCTTTTTTATTTGTGTTTTTTCCAATGCTAGATTCGTTTCCATATTTACACACTCTCCTTTTTTATTCATAACGCAAGGCATCAATTGGATCGAGCTTTGCGGCTTTGTTAGCCGGTATTAAACCAAAAATAATACCAAGCGTCATCGAGAACAATACTCCGCCAATCATGACTTGACCGGATACGAGCGGTGGCCATTTCGCATAGGAAGATACAATATAAGCTCCTCCTATGCCGAGACCAATGCCAATCATCCCGCCTAGAAGCGTAAGCATCATCGCTTCAATCAGGAATTGCAGTAAAATCTTTCCTCTTGTTGCACCTAGAGCTTTTCGAACGCCAATTTCTCTCGTGCGTTCTGTTACGGATACAAGCATGATGTTCATCACACCAATACCGCCCACAAGTAAGGAAATACTCGCAATCCCGCCGATGATCATCGTCATGATACTTGTTACCTTAGAAATACTCTTCTGGATTTCTTCGAGGTTAAAAACTTCGTACTTTCCTTTCAAATCTGGAGACTTTGTATCATTGAGCAAGTTAACTGCCTTCTTGCCGGCAAGCTCAAGTTTGCTTACATCCTTTGCCTGAAGCGTAACGGATTGGACATCGTCTGTTCCAAATAAAACGGGCCAGAAGGATAATGGCATCAGTACCTCTGGCATACCGAACCCCAACATATCGTCCTGTGCTTTGTACACCCCAATCACTTGAAACGGCTGCCCTTTAATTTCAAGAATTTGCCCGACAGCTTTACTGTCTTTGAAGAAGTCTTGGGCTGCCTTCTCATTGACCATAATTACATTGTTAGATTGAGAAAAATCACCCTCATTTAACTTTCTTCCGTCTGCTACTTTCACGGAATTCACCGCAAAGTAGTCATTCGTAATGCCATAGATTTGTGTTCCGATATTCTTCTCGTTCATAGATAAGGTTTCCATTGCACTGTTTGTCGTGATGACATGAGCGATTTCAGGAATAGTCTTAAGCCTGAGCAAGTTTTCTTGTGTAAATGTCGGGACCTGAGTGGACTGCATCGCAAATAGGTCTTTATCATCTGACTTGAAGTTGATTTGGAGGGTATTATTTCCTGCACCGGCAAACTGAGATTTCAACGCCGCTTCCCCGCCTTGTCCGATGGCTACTACCGTAATAATAGAGCCGACTCCAATAATAATCCCTAGCATAGTAAGAGCGGAGCGGAGCTTATGAGCAAGAATCGAAGAAAGAGCGATTTTAATGCTATCCAATAAACTCATGCGTATGCACTCCTATCCTGCGTAATTTGACCGTCCCTGAGAAGAATGCGGCGTGACGTATAAGCTGCCACCTCATCTTCGTGCGTAACCATAATGACCGTTGTACCTTCTTTATTCAACTGTGTAAAAATATTCATGACTTGTTCCCCTGACTTTGAGTCGAGGGCACCTGTCGGTTCATCCGCTAAAATAAATGTCGGATTATTGGCGATGGAACGCGCGATGGCAACACGTTGCTTCTGCCCACCAGAAAGCTGATTCGGCAAATGGCCAACACGGTCTGCCAATCCAACCTTTGCTAATGCCTCCAATGCTCGCTCCCGCCGTTCTTTTTTACGAATGCCACCGTATACGAGGGGCAGTTCCACATTTTCGACCGCCGTTAATCTTGGCAGCAAGTGGAAATGCTGAAATACAAAGCCTATGTATTCATTGCGAATTAGCGCGAGATGCGTTTCATCCGATTGCAATACATTTACATCATTCAATATGTACCCTCCATTTGTTGGTCGATCCAAACAACCGATGATGTTCATCAATGTCGACTTTCCCGAACCGGACGGCCCCATGATAGAAATGAATTCACCATCTTCAATCTCAATGTTGATATCATGAAGCACCGGCACTTCAAGTATCCCTTGTTTGTATGTCTTGTAGATGCGCTTTAAACTGATCATTTCACCTTCACTTCCATTCCGTCATGAACGGTCGAGGAAGGATTTCCAACTACCTTTTCCCCTACTTTCAAGCCTTCAAGCACTTCAATCCACTCGCCGTCGCTCATTCCTGTTGTCACCTTTTGCTTGCGAAGTTTCTTATCATTCACTACATATACAAATGGCGAATCTCCTTTTTCCACGATACTGCTGCGTGGTACTGCAAGCATTTTCTTAGAAGTTAACTCCACTTGTATAGCTACATGGTAACCCGGAGATAATCCGTCTTGGGAATCAAGTGACGCTTTGAAATTATAGTATGAAATATTTTGCGCTGTTTGCCCTGATGTTCCGGCTGCACTTTGACCGATCTCATCGGATGTTGGATATTGGCTTACTTCGATGATCTTTCCTTTCCATGTTTTGTTCGAAACCGCTTTAGAGGTAACGGTGATGGACTGATTCGGTTGAATTTGTGCCTTTTGCAATTCTGTTAATGTTCCTTGAACTTGGAACGGATCTTTAGAAGCAATTTGAATGATTGGCTTTCCTTGTACCCCTGCTGTTTGGGAGGAACTTTGCCCCACATCCTTATCTACCTTCTGTACGATTCCTGCCGTACTGCTGTATACGATTAAATCATCCTGTTTTCTCTGTAATTCTTCTGCCTGCAGCTTGTTTTTCTCCATTGTCAATTCTGCTGTTTTCTGCTGGAGCTGTGCTTCTTGCAGCTGTGCTTCTAACGGATCTGTTGTCTCTTTATCTGCCCCGGCATTCTTTGCCTTTTGAATCCCTTTCTTTAAAGAATCGACTTTGTCGTTTCCTTGGTCATATTGCATCTTGGTTGTCTTTTTCTCGATTTCCAGCTGCTTGATCTGAATGGAAAGCTCGGGATTATCATAAGAAAAGAGCTTCTGTCCCTTCTCGATTTCTTGCCCTTCCTTCACAAAAAGCTCCTTCACTTTCCCTCTCGTTGAATCTGCGTATAACATTTCCATATTGCCGGGTACTACACGGCCAGAAATTAACTTTGTGTTGTTTATTTCCTTCTCTGTTACACTTACAAACTTCAAATCTTCTGTCCCGCTCTTCTTCTTGCTTTGCATGACCGCTACATTAACAGCAGCAATTATGACTATAAAAGCGATAATGCCAATTATAATCCATTTCTTCTTCTTCGGAGTACGTATCTGTTCTACTTGCATAGCATTGCCCTCTCTTTTTTGGAAAAATTTACATCTGTATACTGTTATTATATAAATTTTCCCATTTACAAACAACCTAATCCATGAAATTTTATGGTCTGGCATACAAGTTTCAAGACAAGGTTCTGGTGCAAACATTTTTAGTTCCCGTGCAAAATTTTCAAAAAACCTGCAAGTAATCCCTAAATCTTGGGCATACTGATACTACTCTTAAAAAGGTGTGTGATCAGTATGCCAAAGTTTAAGAGATTTTTCGTACCAGAACATTGCTTATGCAGCGTTCTCTTTTTTATGAGAAAATCTATTTCCCTATAATTAATTTCCCTTATTTAACTGAAAATTCTAGAAATTAATAAATTACATAATGAAAAATCTGGTCCTGGTGCAAATACTTGGGGAGTATCTAAAGAGACGAAACGTTTCCTAGCGGAATCCATTTTATGCTGGAATACCGAATAATTGATGAATGAGGTTCCCTTAATTTTGGACAGACTTCTCCCCTTGAGAGGTTTGTCCCTTTTTCATCATGTACATGGCTTCAATCCCAGCAAGAATCCATTTGGCGGTCCGAAAGGACTTTAAACTTAACATGGTACGTATGCGTTTCTTGATAAAGCGGTGATCTTGTTCCACAATGTTATTTAGATACCGAATTTTCCTCAACTTCACGTCTACTGGTATGCCTTTTTCATCATGTAATGTTTTGATAGCTACAGGATATGCTGGATTCTTATCGACTGTACTCACTCGAGGTGTTGCAGAATGACAGGGGGAGAATGACATGTTGAATAATCTGAATTGGTTGATTATGGTAAGTTTTGGTGTTTCTGCTACAACAGCTGGAACTATTGTAACTATTATTGTTAGAGCCGGAGCTACTGGAATGAGCATGAGCAGAATGATTGCTCTTATTGCAGTAACTGGAGTGGGTGCAATCGTTGTAGGTGGAATTTCAGCAGTTGGTTTCTGGTGGTTGTCAAATTATATCAAGAGTAATGGGGAAGCTGCCCTAATTCAATGGTAATATAATAATGATGAAAAGTAAAAGCAGCTATTTTGATAGTTGCTTTTACTTTTTTTGATAAGGAGATTTGGAGTGGTCATCAAAAGCAGATTTAATTTGTATAAATTGGAATGGAAAGCTTTTTGGCGAGAATATAAGGGTATCGGTAGAATTAATCTGTTTTTATACAATATTTTTTGTCTTGTGTTATATTTCATGGTGTACATAACTACTGTCTTTGATGTTCAGACACATATTATTTTAAATTGCTATCTATTACTTTTTATCTTAAGTTTCATTGGTCGAAGAACTGATAACAAAGCCCAAACTCTTTATAGTGAAAAAACTAGAAGTCTATACACCACACCGATGCTACCCAAACAAATCGTTGGTCTAAAATCATTTAAGTTTACCTGCGCTTTTATAGTAGATTGCTTTGTAATGTTTACGTCGTTCGTTACTTGTTTGTTACTATTGGGATTACAATTGAAAGATGTAATATAATGGACCCAAGAATCTAGACACGAAATAAGGAGATGTTAAAGTAGATTTATGAAAACAAGAAAAAGTTATACATCCGAATTTAAATCTCAAATCGTGCTAGAAATCTTGCGGGAGGAAAAGACGTTAAACGAAATTGCCTCTACGCACGGGATCCATGTAAACCAACTTCGGCAGTGGAAGAAAGCAGCCGTCGAACAGATGCCCCAACTGTTTTCCAACGACAATAAAAAGCTGGAACAGTTGAAGTCGCAGTATGAAGAACAGATCGAGAGTTTATACGCCGAAGTCGGCAAACTCACCACGCAATTGTCGTGGCTTAAAAAAAAATCTGGCATCAAGGACTAGGGAAGAACGGCTAGCCATGATTGAGTGGGAACACGCTGAACTTCCTCTGAAGACACAGGCTGAGCTGTTGAGTCTCAATCGCTCTAGCTTGTATTATAAGCCCGTAGGACCCTCACTAGAAGAAGTCGCATTGAAACACAAGATTGACGAGGTCTACACAAAATACCCGTTTTACGGATCTAGGCGTATCGCAATCCATTTACAGTCGCAAGGCATCATCGTAAACCGAAAGGCTGTACAACGACATATGAGAGAGATGGGGATTGCCGACATCGCACCCGGACCTAATCTAAGCAGACGAAATCATCAGCACCGGATTTATCCGTATCTCTTGCGCCATCTTACCATTGACCGCCCTAACCATGTCTGGGGTATTGATATTACGTATATTCGCTTACAACGAGGCTGGTTGTACCTAGTCGCCATTATTGATTGGTATTCTCGCTATGTTGTGAGCTGGGAGTTGGATCAGTCTCTTGAAATGGATTTTGTGTTGGCGGCCCTCAAGAAAGCCTTGCATCACTATCAACCCGTTATTATGAATAGTGATCAAGGAAGCCACTTCACAAGCCCTCAGTACACGGATGTGCTGAAAGACAAGGGTGTTCAAATTAGTATGGATGGCAAAGGGCGTGCCTTGGACAACATTATCACGGAGCGTCTCTGGCGTACCGTCAAGTATGAAGAGGTGTACCTGAAGGACTATGGAAGTCCTAAGGAAGCTCGAAAAGAGCTGACGAACTATCTGGCGTTCTACAACCATGAGCGTCCACACCAAGCTTTAAACTATCAAACGCCTGCTTCTTTCTTCCTCATGTAGAGAAGTGTAAGACTCTCTTTGTCAATCTTTCTTACGGACTAACCTCTCTCGTAATTTAGCCGTCTCTTGACAGGCTAGTCCCTAAGAAAGACAATACACTATAAGAACTGAAACTGGTGGGAACTCCCCCCTATGCCAAAATCACTTTTCCTCTGGCGGCTATTCAGTAGAACTCCCTCGTTCTACATTACCTTAATTTCTTAAAAATCGTGTCTTGACGATGGGGTCCACTTTAGAGCGTCTTGGCACTTACTCAGATTGGACTTTCACCAATTAGCAATTAACGGCTTGCTGGGCACACACATGAAAAGACCGCAAAGCTTTCTTGAAGAAACACTTTGCAGCCTTTTGGTCTCTTGTTTTGCTTAGGTAAAAGTCAATGGTGTTTCCTTCGGAATCCACTGCACGATATAGATACATCCATTGCCCTTTTACTTTGATATACGTTTCATCTACTCTCCATGAATCATTTGTACGTTTTAGATGATGACGAAGTCGCTTGTCTAATTCAGGACTATACTGATGAACCCAACGCATAATGGTCGTGTGAGCCATCGATAATCCTC
Source organism: Bacillus sp. CGMCC 1.60114 (assembly GCF_042676365.1). Classification (NCBI taxonomy): domain Bacteria; kingdom Bacillati; phylum Bacillota; class Bacilli; order Caryophanales; family Bacillaceae; genus Bacillus; species Bacillus sp. CGMCC 1.60114. Next base: position 6,632 of record NZ_JBHTHG010000036.1, on the reverse strand, counting down.
GTTCCTCCATCATTTCCACAAGATTACGAAAGCTCAAGTTGTACCGTAGATACCATCTGACAGTAAGAAGAATAATATCGGGTTGATAATGTTTCCATTTGAATAAATTTTGATTTTCCATACTGATCATGCTCCTTTTTTAGAGTAGTAGTATCAGTATGTCCAAGATTTAGAGATTACTTGCATTATCTTGAAGTTTTTGCACCAGAACCGAAAAATCTATGTAACTGTCTTTCATTCGTTGTAATTCTTGCACCAGAGCCTTTCAATCCTGAGTGCGAATGGTGGATCTCTATTTGAAATAAGCTACAATAGATTCTAGCAAACCTGTAAATTTGAGTATAAGATATAAAATGCAAAAGCAAGTAAATCCTACACCTATTTTTTCAAATATTGTTTTTTCTTTCTTCTCTTTTCGACTTATATTTGCCATGATTTATCCTCCTTTTTATCTATAGTTATTCTAGTACTCCTATAAAGCATACTAATAACAATCGCCAATATGATTAGTAGTACAAAACTTGCATGGATAGATAAATAGTTATGATCTATTATCTGCCTTAAACATTCATACAAGATAGAGAAAAATATCAACAAAGGAATATTCCATATGAAAAAGTAGTAGATAATGATAGATGATAAAGATCCATTATATCTATATCCACATAAATCTTTGTTACTCTTTTGGATAACACGTGCCATCATTACTTTTGAAGATATATAGGTTATTAGCAACAACTGACTAATACCAAAAATTAAATATTCCCATCTAACCGACTCTGCTATACATATTATAACAATATAGATACCTGCGATTAAACTTGAGAGGAGATATAAGAGATTACGTCTGCTTTTAAATAATCGCTCCATTCTAAACGGTATTGAAAACAATAAATCCTTATTTTCAAGATCATCTGATTGAAGGATACTCAAGGTAATTGTAGTAATGAACAGTGTAAAAACATTAATGAAAATAGGAAATAATATACCTGATGAGACGAAATGGGATTTAGTTTCAATCACACTAGTAAATAGTATAGGTGTTAGGTATGCTGAGAATAATTTTGGCGATCTACTAAGATATAGAACATCTTTTTTTAAGAAAAAATCTTTTATGTGCTTGTTTACGAATACAGAAAATTTGGTTGCATAAAATGATTTTTTTATATCTCTAGACGAAACAGATAATAATCCCTTTTTATAACAATAACTAGTCAGAAAATATGCCAAAAGTAATGAAATCATGGTATTAGCACTTAAAGTTATAGTAAATATTCCTACATCCATAGTGTCTATATGATTTACTAATAAGTACTCTGGATACTTAAATATGATATAAAACATATCTTTAATAGTATTATTTTGCACTAAAAATAATGATTTATAATTCTTTAAAAAAACTATGATTACTATAACTCCAACGGAAGCAATAGTCATTAAGGAATAGGCTACTGTTTTTAATCCTTTTCCTTTAGAAATTATGTAAGCGATGGCAAATACTATATGTGCAGCAGAACTAGAAAAAATTGATACACAAATAGCTTGGGGGATTGTGATTAAAGCAATTCCTAAGCTTATATTTCCAGCAAAGTAATTAGCCATAACAAATGGAATCAAGAAAAGTACATTTATAATTAATACTTCAAGCGCTACGACAAAAAATCTTGAAAGAATGATTTGAGAACTTTTAATGGGTACAATGAGTAATATTTCGCGTTCTAATGAAAGAAAATATTCCTTGTAATACTTTTTTATGGCGGATGATAACGAAATAATAAAAACAAAAGCATACAAACCAAAAGTGTATTTATTCATATTATGCTGGGTATGTTGGGAGAACAAATTAATAATAAAGTACAGAATCGCCGTTGAAATGACAGGGAAAATAAAAAAAGCAGCCCTTTCAGCATAGACTTCTGCGCTGGACCGTTTTTCACTATGCCTTGTAAGCTTGTATTTGAACATTAAGTATTTAACGAAGTTCATATCATTTCTTCCCGTCCTTCTACAACAGATACTAAATAATTTTCAACGCTGGTAAGCATTTCGCGAATATCATTTACCGCAATGTTTTTTCTAACAATTTTGCCTTTATTAATAATAGATACAGTATCCGCAATTTCTTCTATAATATCTAAAGAATGAGATGACAGAAAAACAGTCCCCCCATTATCAGTATACTCATTTAGCATTGTTTTAAATTGCTTAATACTTAGTGGATCAAGACCTAAAGTGGGTTCATCATATACTAAAAGTTTTGGATTGTGGAGGATAGACGATATAATAGCAACCTTTTGTTTATTTCCTCTTGATAGAGTTTTAATCAATGCATTTTTATAATCTTCCATTTCATAATGTTTAAGATATTTATTAATCGTTGACGTAATTTCTTCATTATTATCCATATTATAAAGATATGCTATAAAATTTAAATGTTCAAAAACCGTAAGCTTTTCAAAAACAGCTGGATAGTCTGGGCAATACCCGACATACCTTTTGTATGTAGGATCTTTGTAGTCCACTTTTTGATTTGAAAAATAAACCTCCCCTTGATCTGGTAATTCAATGCCCATAATAATCTTAATAGTTGTTGATTTTCCAGCGCCATTTCTGCCTAAATAACCACAAATAGTCCCTCTCTGTATACGAAATGAATCTATACTAAGAGCACATTTCCCATCGTAATTTTTTTTTACGTTTTCGATACATAAAATATCCAAAATAACAAATCTCCTTTGACACTTTTGGTTTAGAATCTCGATAACATTTCTTGGTAATTTTAACATTAAATAGATTACCCATCAAGTGATGAAAATTCATCTCTTGATGGGTAATTTACTTGCTGAATATCCAAAATAATTAATATCATTCTATTTAAGGAATATGTAGAACAAACTATAACCCAAGAATTATCTTAATAATTTTAGATATAAGACAAATTATAATCCAAGAATTTGTCTAATGATGTCATATACGGAATAACCGTTTAAGAACCAAGTAACGATTTTTCCTGGGTTATTCTTGATGAATGCCAAGATTGTGTTAATTTGACTTAAAGAGTACTTTGCTGCTGCTGTTGCAAATTCAGCTGCCCATGCTAAGAATTGTGGAACTTTGTACCAAGGTACTTTAGATACAATTGCTTTTAATGCGTTTAAAATAGCTGTAAACATGTTCTTACCTCCAAGGGAATTTTTACCAAAGGCCTCTGGCTACATTTATACTAATATGGGAGATATTGTATGTCAATAAGTTCGGAATATTATTGCGATTATCCGAAAACTTCAAATGATGAAATATAGACAGTATTAACTTCTTTCTTATTTTTTAGGAAGTCCGGACAGCTCGTTTAAGGCAGAACAGAGCCTTCACATATTACGTGTAGAAATATAAATTAAAGACAAATCTTTTCTTCTAAGTACTATATATAACTTATGTATCGTCCGATGTATAATGAGTCCAGCATATTGTGTTTTTTTGGAAAATTTTATAAAATCACATAATGAATGTATATGGCTCATTGGACTTTTCAATATATGGTGATCTGTGTAGTGGATTCACGGTACAATGTAATCGCAATAGTATGAACTTGTGTAGTTACACACATATTCGTCGAATTTATAAGTCAGTTATATAGCTATATAAGTTGAATTTAATTTTTGCAATTTCTAATCTTATACCTGAATGAGCCTTCGACATATCTATTATTGGACGCCATATATGAGGAGACTTTATGATGAAATCAATTTGATGGAAAATCTTTTGTTCAACTTATATAGTTAAATATACATGGAAGGAGGATAAAGGAGTGCTTTTGTTCTTTTCTGATACTAGAATGTGCAAGCCACTTGATGGTACCTATGAGCTTTTCACAGACATAAGTAAATGACACTTAGTGAATGTGCGTGTTATACCGTTAATATCCATACAATCAAGGCTGTTCTAATCTATAGGATTCTTTGAGTTTGATAAACATACTCTCAATAGAGGAATGTGACTTATAAAAGAAATATTTGAATTACTTTTTTGAACATGGTCATGGCTTTAGGAAGAGGTGAGTACGATCTATGCTTGGAGTTCAACCTTTCCAAGCTGTCGTAAGGATTCTTGCTGGTGTGAAAGCCATACAGATGGTAAAAAAGACAGACTCTCCAAGGGAGGGAACTTGTCCAACATCAAGTTAAATTTATCCACTAATTCTTGTGTTTTACTCTAGAAAACAAAATTCTATTAGAAATTTTTCATGCTTTTTGTATTGCTCAATATATTTGCACGAGACCCAGAAATCACGCATTTTATTTTTGGAATTTTGCACTGAAGTTACATAAACAAGACAGGATATGTTAAAAAAGGGATAAAATAATACTTTTATTGGAGTAACAGGACTTTTTGGGCTACATAGTACGTTAAGCTATTTTTATTATTTTGAAATATGTATTTAATACACTGTTAGATCTTATCACAATATTATTTTCTTAATGTTTCGATAAATCATAGTTTATTGACATTAAGTTTTAGCGTACAGAAATCCCGTATTTTTCTTATATTCATTTATTAACATGCAGATTATCCTAAAAAGTACAGTGACTCCTTAGTGAACCAATTATGCCACATCACATACATTATTAGGAATTTATAGTGAAATTCGGTAATTATTCCACTTAGGGAGGTTGAGTTTTGGAAAATCATTTTACTATATTATCTGATACAGAGAGTAAAATTGTTCAAATGATTGCAATGGAAATGTCTAATAAGGAAATAGCAATAGAATTAAATTATTCTCAACGTATGATAGAGTACTACATATCTCAAATTTTTAAAAAATGGAATGTTCATACTAGGGTCGGAATTGTTGCAAAAGCCTATCAAACGAAAGTATTAACCATACATATATAAAATCCTTGGTTCTGATGCAAATATGGTGTTATATATAAATGAATAACTTTTTCGCCCTCTCATGCCTAAGTTCTTTTAACAAGGAAGGTGATTTTCATGGAATATACCTCCATGTTAGTACGGCAAGTAATTGATAGAATTACGCGAACAAATATCCTTCCTGTCTATGAAAAGTATGTTAATAAGGACCTCGAAGAAATCATTCTTGCAATATATGAAGAAAAGTACTACGGTAAAACATTTAAAGAAGCATTACGAATTCTAAAAAGAGACTCCTTAAATCGTACGAAGCGTAGATGGGTAAATAGTACTATTAAAAATTATGAAGTAAAAAAAAATCAAAAAGAATTAAATGGTGAATATCAACTTCTTGTTTCATACTATGAAAAATTTGGAAGTACAGCATTCCAAGAACAGTTCCAAGGTTTTTCAACTCCCAAAGAAGTAATTACAACTCGGATAGAGGAGCTAATACGTTGGACTGAGGATGAAGAAAAATCCCTCTGCGATTACCGGTATATTCATGAGAAAACTCCTCTGCAGATTGAAACAGCTCTTATAGTAGATATTGGGATTTTTATTGGAATGTCTTTAACGGATGAAACGATTAGTGCGCCTGACGAACTCATTATTGAGAGTCCTTTCTCCACAATTGTTCACCCTTTTTTCGGAAATACTAGAGGCAAAGTAAAACTTGAACAGCCCATTATGCAAGATGAGGGGAAAGAATATTTTTTAAATACATATGACTCTGGAGACGGAACGAATTATCAATTCCTGATTGCGAAAGAGTACGCAGACGTAAATAAAAATAGAGTAAACGATTTGGATCGTCTAGATTATAAAATTTTTCTTGAGGTTATGAGTAAAAGAGACGAACGCTTTGCATCACGTAAAATTATTGAGGTAAAGGTTGGAGATATTGTAGATAATCTCTATAAAACGGATGGTTCAAAAAACTACAAGATTGTGGAAGAACGTATAAATAAAATGCAATATTTCCGTATGACCAGAAAACAAGAAGATGTTATCACAAGTTATGGTATCTTTGACTTTGTACGTATTTACACCCAGCCAAGTGGTACGAGAGTTGCGGAGATCCATGTCAATGAAGTCATTTATCATGACTATATTCAGAAACAAACTGTTCGGATTTATAAAAATAAGGTTGAAAAGTTACATTTAGATTCTTCTTTTCACCTATTATTTGCTCTGCAGAAGGAAAGATTGTACTGTTATGAGTCCAAAACTTCTTACGAGATACGATTAAACTACTTATACTTTGCTACAAAAGTACGTTTCAAAAAAAGGCGTAAGGTTGAGAACCTAAAGGAAATAGAAGAAGCGCTTGATGAATTGGTTCAGCAAAAAATTGCTGTCCAATCATATAGACGAAGCGGAGAAGTATTTTGGATTAAATTTATTCCAGTAGAAGAAAATGAAGTGCGTAACTTACTAGAAGGTCACTATGAGTATTTACCAATCGAGTATTCGCAGCATAGTAAATTAAATTAACAACACTGCCTTCCCTGCGCTCTGAGCAGGGTTTTCTTTTTATTATCTTTTACATTTTTTATTTACATCATTTCTCCTTACTCAAATATAAAAGTGCACTATTTCTCCGTACTAATGTGTATTTTTGCACCACTTTTCCGTACTAATGTGTAAAAATAACTCTTTATCCTAAAAAGATAAAATTTTATCCTCATGCAATTATGAACTTTTTGTGAACAAAA
>NZ_JBHTHG010000035.1:0-25336 GCF_042676365.1 Bacillus sp. CGMCC 1.60114 | reverse complement strand
TTTGGTATGCGTACTTTTAAAACATATATAAAGGCAATGAAAAACTACTTAGAAAACCTTAATTTTTATACAAAAGTGAATCTTAAGTTGATGGATGTGGGGTACAGACACATGCCCATCAACCTTTTATTATGAAGTAACCCTTGAACGTATTGTATTATTGTTTTTTATTAACAGACATAAAAATGATTCATTTGTTTTATTGATAATTTCCAGACATAATTGTAATGTGTTTGTATATATGTAAACTAAATTGATTTACGTTTGATTTTATCGAAAGAGCTGGGAAATATTAATAACAATAAAATAATGGGTATATCATCTACAAAGAGCTGCAAAAAGAATGGAACCAGTACGGAAAAGATGCTTTCGTGAAAAAATTCAAAAAATAAGCATTATTAGCTCTTAAAGAAAAATGACTAGAAAAGTTACAATCATATGGAGAATAAGGTTATACAAAAAAAGTCCTAAAAGGGGGACAAAATTATGGAACAAAGAAAGTATTCAGTAACACCTCAAGATCGAATGAATTATTTATTAGGTCTTTATTCTGCAGATCAACAAATTAATGCAGTTCTTTATTTTCCTGTAGGTATATCAAAGAAAATACTTGAACAATCAGTAAGGATAACGTTACAATTGCAGCCAGTTTTGAACAGCCGGTTTGTAGAAAATGATATTCCTTACTGGGAGGAACATTCATCTGGCACTAACTCACCTATTTGCCTTTTTGCAGAAGGAAATAATCAAGAACTTGAAAAAATGGCAATAGATTTTATTAAGGAACCTGGTGATCGTATTCAGGGGCCTATGGTTCAAACAAAATTATTACGAGGTACTACAACAGATATGTTAGTTGTGAAATTATCTCATCTATGTTCAGATGGTACAGGAGTCAAGGAATATATTAATTTGCTTGGAGCAATTTATACTCACCTTTCCTTGGGACGATCTAAGGATCAAATTATAAAGGAATTTGGTGAGGGAAATGAGAGTTTTCGAGATCAATCACATGTATTCAAATATGCTGGAATATCGGACGTAAAAAGTGCGTATCGTCCTAACCAAGAACAACAGGCATCGTTATGGTCTTTTCCATCTCAACCCAACAAAAATAAATCCCCCCAAATGTCCGTACGGCGGTTGAGCCATGAGCAAACTCTACGTCTAACCCAATGGACAAAAGCACAACAGGCTACCTTGAATGATGTAATCATGACTGCATACTTCCGAGCTTTATCACATTTCACTGTGTATGCAGAACCTCGCACCGCAGAAAAAATGATCGGTTTGACAATTGATTTACGTCGATATCTGCCTAATTATACAACTGGTGCTATTTGCAACTTATCCGGTATGGAAATGCCAGTGATTAAAATGGAAGATGATGAATCATTTAATCAGACTCTTGTTCGAGTTAAACAATCAATGGATAAAATAAAGTCTCAAAATCCAGGTCTTTCTTCAGCAGCAGGAATGGAGCTACTGGCAGGTATGAAGCTATCTACGGTGAAGGAAATGTATAATCAGCAATACGAACAGGCTTTACAGATGGGGATGGCGTTGCCATTACTGACAAATTTCGGGGTGATCGCTGATAAACCTATTCAGTTTGGTGAAGTTAAAGCTGAGGACGGGTATATGACATCACCCATTATGTATGCACCATTCTTTTCAATGGGTGCAAGCTTTTATAATAGAAGACTTACATTTACGATTGGTTATCATGCACCGGATACATCAAAAGAAAAGGTAGGCAAATTTTTAGAAAGTGTTGTTAATCAACTATCATAAATAAAAGAGAATATAGCGCAAAAATTTCTATCGGAATTGTATTTTAGGGGCTCGTCTAATGTACGGCTAATCTCTTTTATAAACTCTATATTTACCAGACAGGTCTTACTCCCGATAAAAATTTATCTTCGCTTACTTCATAAACTATTTTTGTTAAATCTTCTCTGATCGCACCTATCTTTATGTTTTATATTTATGGAAAATCGTAGTGGGGGTCCCACCCCATCACCATCAAGTTAAAATTTTATAATGTCCCAAAACGAAAAATTAGAGTCTTTTATAGCAATGAAGTTCATTTTTATCGTTTTGGGGAAGAATGGATTTCTTAACTTGATGGGCATGTGGGCACCATATCAAAAAAAGAAAATTGTACGTCTAGACACAATTTGGAGGCAAATTAACCGGTACCTTGTACGTTAAGGAACCGGTTATTACTTTTACTTCTCTTTTACTGAGTTTTTTTTCCGTAATGGTCGCAAATTATTAAAATTTGTTTTTAGGTTTAAATTCCACACATAATCATCTGTCAACGTAATATGCTCCCATCCAAGTGGCGATACCCCTTATTGTGATGAATTAGACTTATATTGGTAAAACTTTAAGGGGTTTGGATTCCTATTGCCGTTTCTGTTCCGTTACTACATAAACCCCTACTTGACAAACATTAGCAGGTTTTTGTACTTGTTTAGCAGGATGAAAATATGTTAGCTACCAATTTTTCTGTAGCAGGGCTGAGGGCTATATTTTTTTTGCGGATTAATCCAACAGGTAAAGCGAATGAAATATCATCGATGTCACGAATAGCGTATTGATGTGGATTGGCAACGAAATTGCTAGGTAGCATAGCAATACCAAACCCTTGTAATACAAGATTTAAAACCATCTCCATGTTTGCTGCATCGTAATTAGAGTGTAAATGAAAGCCATGATGAAGAAAAACATGCTCTATTTTTCGCCGATAATCACACAATTGTCCAGTTAAAATAAAATTTTCATCTTCCAAATCACACATGTGAATTTTTTCTTGTGTAGATAATGGATGGTCGATTGGCAGTATCAAACAAAGCTTTTCTTCATATAGCGGATAAAATTCAAGATTTAATTCTGGTGATGGAGGGGGACATAAGGCAATATCAAGTTCGTTAGCGATAATCCGTTGACTAAATTGTTGGGTTACGCCACTTTCGATGGAAAGACAAATTTGTGGATGTTCTTTCATAAACTTTGTTAGTACGGAAATCAAATTTGTTTTGCCAATGGAATCAATGACTCCAATCCGAATAAGTCCTTTCTGACCGATTGAAAATTCTTTTGCGGTTTCGGTGATTACATCCACTTGATTTAATAAAATATCTGCCTGTTCTTTCACAAGTCTTCCGACTTCGGTTAGCACCATTTGTTTTCCTTTACGCTCAAACAGTTCGATGCCGAGTTTTTCTTCTAATTGATTGATGTGTAGGGTGATGGTCGATTGTGCGTATTGCAGCAGATTTGCTGCTTTTATCTGACTACCACATTGGACAACAGCTTGAAATGTCTGTAACAAACGAATTTCCATGATTCATTCCTCCTGAAGAATAGTTCATTTTTGTTCATATTGACCAATATATCATCGTAAATTACTATTTGTATAGAAGGAGATGATAACATGAAAGATTTATTTTCCGTTGATATCACAAACAGTGAGTGGAAATTTGTTATGGATGGTATAGAACAAATTCCATTACGAGATGAGAATGGTGAACTGCGTTATGTCGTGCGATTTGCACCGGGGGCAAAATTCCCTCAACATACGCATAAGGATACCGAGGAATTATTCGTATTAGATGGAGCTCTTATCAGCAATGATGTTGAGTATGGAGCAGGTTCTTATCTCTGTTATGGACCTAATACAGAACATGAACCATGGTCTGAAAAGGGTTGTTTGGTTTTTGTAATGGAACGTAATGCTGGATAGTGTTTTTCTGTTTCTGTTTTTTTGTGTAGGAAATTATTAATTTTTATTGTTTTCATGCAAACATTGCCACATAGAATGGATAACCTTCATTCTAAGAGGAAACCGCTCGAAAAGGAGCGGTTTTTTTATGTTGTGTGCCCAGCAAGCCGTTAATTAGTAGATGCATTACGTGCAAAAGGTGTGGACATTCCAGAAGAATATTTACAACATATACCTCCACTTGGCTGGGAACATATTACGTTGACAGGTGATTATGTTTGGAACTTAAATGAAAAAACAAATTTTAATAATTTAAGACCATTATGGGAGAAAAATTATATAAAAAAGTAGTAAAGTAAGTAATTAGCCGGGTCCTTAACGTACAAGGTATTGGCTAATTCGTGTCCAAATTGTGTCTAAACGTACAATTTTCTTTTTTGATATGGTGACCCCATGCCCATCAACTTAAGAATTTTCACTACCCCTAAGTACAAAAAAACGTTATTCTTTCTAAACAATCTAAGAAAAAAAACCTTTCTTAGATTGTTTAGAAAGGTCGCTTTTTTCTTATTCCCTTTTTTCGGGAGATATACATGTATGGTAACCCCTATCAGTGATTTTTCAGTTAAAAACAACTAACTTGCGATAAATAAAAAGGAAAAGGACTGATAAAGAGTCCCTTTCCTTTTGCATTAAAAAATGGCGTATACACTTACAGTAAATGGTTCAGATGCATTTTTAGGATTCGCAATATACAATGATCTTGCTGATACTACACTTGTTCTATTACCGCTTAATACATCGTGAAAAACAACGGGATCTACACCAGCAGATACATCTTTCATAACATTAAAGCTAACAAAATCTGGATTTCCTCCACCCTCAATTTCCCACTTTAAATATTGTGTACCTGAAGGAAGGCTCTCAGTACTAAAGTTCCCACTTGAACGGTTTTTTTGTCCATCTAAAGGTTTTGGTTGAGATAATACCGTTGCAACTAATTGTTGTGCTTTTGTTTCCATATTACAGTCCCCTTTACTTAATATATTTTAGTTAGGTTACTACTGTAACCTAACTAAAATATATAACTAATAGAAAAAAATGGGTATTGAGAAAATGTAATTTATTGGATATTCATAATCTGTTTATTCGTAAATTATTGCATAAACTTGTATTTTAACTTTAGATGGTGCATTTTTTACATTTTCAATATATAGACTTTTTTTTCTCACCACCTTTGTTCGATTCTTATGTAAAACATGTTTGAAAATAATGTAATCTATTCCACCAGATATATCTTCAATAACGTCAAAGCTAATCGCTTCTAAATCTCCAATAGCTCCAATTTCCCATTGTAGATGCCTTGTTCCCTCTGGCATATTTTCAGTACTAAATGGATGACCAGGTAACACATCTGCTATTAATTCTAACTTCTTAATGTGCATTAATATCAACTCCTTTTAAAAACATAGTTTACTAAAGTATAAATTTTATAAATATATCTAGGTATTGAGAAAATTCATACTGGTATTAATTCTAAATAAGTTTAATAGTGAGAACCATTGGTTCTCCAAAATGTTTTACTCATCTTTGCATGAAGGCATAGGCAGCCTGATCATCTCGTTTTTTACGTATGTCCATCTTTATCAATTGCACGATAGAGATAACACCATTTTCCCTTAACTTTGATATAAGTCTCATCTAAATGCCAGGATAAGCGTGCAGATTTATTTTTCACTTTCTAAATTTGATAGATAAGATTGCCATATTCATGAACCCATCGATCCGTATACGAAAAATGAAATCATCTTTGAGAATGTAAAACTTATAGCAGATATTTTAATTGAAGTAATGAACCGTCATACTATAGAAAACAAAAAGAGACATAACTGAGATGGATAGAACGAATCGTTGCTTTCGTCATTTGCATCTATCTCGCTATATCTTGTACAATAAAGAAAAAAGAACATACTAGGCAGGGAGAGAAAACCCATGTCCCATCAATTAGTAAATTTACGGATCGATTTTGCATTCAAACAGTTATTTGGTACCAAAGGAAATGAGGACATTCTAATTGGATTCTTGAATGCGATATTAGAGTCATTTTTAAGTGCCCCGATTACATCTTTGCAAATAGATGATCCACATTTACACAAAGCTTATGAAGACGATAAATTATCTATTTTAGATTTGTTAGCTACATTAGATAACGGAACGCAAGTGAACATCGAGATTCAATTGAGAAATACACATGATATGATTAAGCGATCTCTATATTATTGGAGCAAATTATATACCTCACAAATGCAAGAAGGAATGCCGTATCATTCCCTTCGAAAAACGATTACCATCAACTTATTAGACTATGTATTATTTTCCACATATGAAGAGTTCCATACGACAGGACAATTGTGGAATACGCAAAAACAACAAGTTTTAAGTGAAGATATCGAAATACATTTCGTAGAGATCCCAAAACTTGTGAAACAGTGGAGAGAAGAGAAAATTAATCCTTGGGAAAATACGTTTGTTCGTTGGATGTTATTATTACCAGCACATGAAGATGAACATTTAACTCAAACATTGGAGGAGATTGCGATGAATCAAGACCCAATCTTACAAAAGGCAATGAATAAATGGGAGAATATGAGCCATGATTCCTCGTTCCGTCGTGCATATGAAGCACGAGAAAAATTGTTATTAGATGAGCAAGCTAAGTTGGCTCATGCGGAGCAAAAAGGAAGAAAAGAAGGCATTGAAGAAGGAAAAATGCAATTAATTCGAGGAATGCATAAGAATGGAATGCCATTAGAAGATATTGCAAAATTTACAGGATTACGAGTAGCTGACATACAACAATTCTTACAAGGTTAAATAATTGTATAAAAAGGAGAATCCGTTACGGATTCTTTTTTGTTTCAGCAGGTACACCGTTAGATATATTTTTAGCTTTCATGTATCTAGTGATAAGTGACCCCTTGATTCATCCGTAAAAGTATACTTTTACGGATGAATTGCGAGGACTCACATACAACAACTAATATGTTTTACAAACTAGTTGTTGTATGATACAGTATATTTAACTAGTATGCTTTACAAACTAGTTGTTGTATAGTGCGGTTTATTTAACTATTATGTTTTACACACTAGTGAGGTGAGTAAATGAAGGAGACGCAATTATTAAAAGGTGTGCTTGAAGGTTGTGTGCTATCTATTATTAAACAACAACAAGTATACGGTTATGAACTTGTACAAATAATGCGTAATTATGGGTTTACAACAATAGTAGGTGGAACAATTTATCCTCTACTACAAAAGTTAGAAAAGCAAGGATTAATTAAAAGTAAGGAGCTCGCTTCACCTGATGGGCCGAATAGGAAATACCTCTTTATTACACATGAAGGAGGAGAACAACTAGAGGGTTTTGAAGAACAATGGAGTTCAATGACTGTAAAAGTGAATCGAATTTTGAAAAAAGTGGAGAGTGAATCGGATGAAAAATACTACCGCTAAACAATTAGTGGAGCAAAATAACAAGCTTAGAAAACAGCTGTCACCAGAAAATAAAGTGTACTATGAAGATATTTTACTGTATATGCGAACATTTGGTTTTTTCTATGAAGAATTAGAAACAGAACGACATTTAATGACGATATTACAAGATATTTTAGAGGCGCAAAAGCACGGTGAATCGGCGGAAGAGTATTTCGGTAAAAATCCGAAAGAAATCGTCGATCAACTGACAAAGCAATTTGATAAACCTTCATGGAAATCGATTTTGAAAATAAGTGGTTGGATATTTTTAATCAGTACATTTTACTTCATTGCCGGTAGTTTTACGGCCCCATCATTACAAGTAAATGTATTTAGTATGTTGTTGAATGGGATATTCTCATTTACATTAATTTATGGTGTTTTTAAATTGTTACATCTGAGTATTTATATGAAAATACAATTACCAAGGTTAGTTAAATTCTTCGTAGTATGGATAATGGCAATGATTCCATTTGGTGTGTTTGTCCTTATTGGGCTTTATACACCAAAACAGGGAATTGTAAAAATTGGTGCCCCATTTGATTGGATTGCTATTCTTGTTATTTTAATCGTGTCTATCGTATATGTTATATTCAAAAAGAAACAAGAATTCTTTGGAGGTCTTACTTTCGTTATCACTTTAGGAATCTTCGGTTTATTATTAAGGATTCCACAAACAAAAGAACTTTTCCAAGATGGTAAAAACCAAACTTTTGTAGTTCTTGGCATTATGTTGCCTATTGCGCTCTTTGTACTAGTCGAATGGTTACTATTTCGAAAAATGGAAAATGAAAATTAATAAAGACAAATGAATGAACGGCCGCTTTTAGTATTGGGCATCCGCTATGCGCTTTTCTCAACCATTATTGCCATTGCCTCAGGAATATGGATGATCGTACTACAAAGCCGATATACGGGCGAGGCAGGAAACTTAATTATCTGTGATATGAACCATAACTTTGCCGAAACGGCAAGGCTATGGTTCTTTTTATTTGCGGCAAGGCTATGGTTCTTTTTATTTGCGGCAAGGTTATGGTTCTTAAATTTGTAAGGAAGAGAATGTGTATCTGTATCTTTAAAACAAGTTGCTGTTTATACAAGGGAATTGAAGGCGAGGGATTCGGCTTCAATTGGAGATCTGTCATTCGTTTACCTCCCATCGAGGTTCTTCTTGTTCACATTATAGAAATTGGGTGGTTTCAAATCAATTCATTTGGATGGGGACGGAAGATGATTACTGTTTTATAATAACACCAACCCTTGGGTTAAATAAGATAAACAAATGCGAGGATGGTGGAAGGTATGAAGTTAAATGATTTTAAATTAGAGGTTTACTTCAACAAACATGAATTTACCGCACCGTATCTGTTAACTCAATCCGATTGTGAGTCCATGACGATTGAAGACTTGTTGAATTTTGAAAGTGATGCAGAGGAAAAATTTAAAAAGAGCTGGCTGGGGTATACAGAGGTTCCGGGAAACCCTGAGCTGCGTGAAGAAATCGCCAAGTTGTACGCAAACGTAACTACTGACGGTATATTGGTACACGCAGGCGCCCAAGAAGCCATTTTCAATTATATGAATGTTCTCCTTGAACCAGGAGAACATGTAGTTTGTCAATTTCCTGTCTACCAATCCCTTTATGATGTTGCCCCCGCTATCGGTTGTGAAGTTTCGAAATGGGAATTAAGACAAGGGGAAGATGAATGGACATTTGATCTAGATGAGTTGAAACGATTAATTAAACCGAATACGAAACTAATCGCGATTAATACTCCCAACAATCCCACTGGATATTCGCTTAGTTTGGATGAAATGACAGCCATTGCTGAAATTGCCAGAGAGAATGATATCTATGTATTTTGTGATGAAGTATATAAAGGTCTTGAGTTTGATGGTAACCGTTTGCCATGGTTTGCTGATATCTATGAGAATGCAGTTTCTCTAGGTGTAATGTCTAAGGCATATGGACTGTCGGGCCTACGAATTGGTTGGATTGGTACACAAAATAAGGAGATCTATGACAAGATGGTTCGTTTTAAACATTATACGTCCATCTGCAGCAGTGCCCCGGGTGAGTTTTTGGCGATGGTTGCGTTGCGTAACAGTGACAAGATTTTGCAACGGAATCTTAAAATAATTGAGGGGAATCTGGCAATTGCTGACCGCTTTTTTGCAATGTATGCGCACCTATTTACTAATAATAAGCCGAAATCGGGGCCGATTGCTTTTCATAAAATCAAGATTGAGAAGCCTGTCGAACACTTTTGCGAAGATTTGATTGCAAAGAAAGGTGTCCTTCTATTGCCGGCAAGTATCTATGATTATCAGGAAAGCTATATCAGGATGGGATATGGAAGAAAGAATTTTCCTGATTGTTTAGCAAAGTTTGAAGAATACTTGATTGAGAACATTTCGTTGGCGAAAGGATAATCACACGATGAACATGATGAAAACGTTGCTCTTGAGCAAATCGGACGTTAAGAGCCTGCTTACGATGAAGGATGCGTTGGAATCTGTCAGACAAAGCTATATGGCATATAATCAAAACAAGGTAACACAGCCACCCATCATGTCGATTGATATACCTGATCACAATGGAGAGGTAGATATCAAAGCAAGTTATTCTTGTAAGGATGAAGTGATTTGTATAAAGGCTGCGGTGGGCTTCTGGGATAATCCGAAACGATACCAATTGCCTACAGGACTTGCCTTCATAACCCTGTATGACGCAAGGAATGGATTTCCGCTCTGTATCATGGATGGGACCTATATCACTAGGTATCGGACGGGTGCTGCTGGAGGAATTTCCGCACAAGTGTTAGCTAGACTTGATTCTCGAATCGTTGGGGTGATAGGTTCGGGGGAGCAAGCTAGAATGCAAGTGATAGCGCTAAAAGAAGTACTTCCTATCGAGCTGGTCAAGGTATGGAGCCGGTCAGAAGAACAAATGGGACACTATAAGCAGGAAATGGAAGAATTACTGGGGATTACTGTGCTTGCTTGCGATACGCCGGAAGAAGCCGTAAAAAACGTCGATGTGGTTGTGACGACAACTCCTAGCAAAGAGCCGATTGTCAGAAATGAATGGATTCGACCAGGCACACATATCATCGCGATAGGGGCGGATATGGAAGGGAAGCAGGAGATTGAAGCAAGAATTTTTGCTTGTGCAAAAGTAGTGGTTGACCATTTGGATGAATGTATGAAACGTGGTGAAACCCAGAACCCGATTAAATCCAATTTGATCCAGCAGTCAGATATTCATGCGGAAATTGGTGAGATCCTATTGAGCAGGAAAGCAGGGAGAGTGAATCACGATGAGATAACCCTATTCGATTCTACGGGGATGTCTATTCAAGATAGCATCACGGCTTGCATGATCTATAAGAAAGCAACAGAAGCTGGTATTGGGATCCAGTTTCCATTCATATAACCAGGACACGAAAAACAGTCGGTTATCCTCTTGGGTCCGACTGTTTTTCGTGTTTATGATTTCGATATTTTATCATATCTGGCGAGAAGACCCCCACCTCAAGCGCGAAGCGGTAGGTGGGGGTAGTTCAATAACAGACACTACCGTATTAACTTAACGATGTTTCTTGTACACGGTTCATGAACGCTTTTGCAAATGAGCTGGATTGACGTTGTGAAAATTCATGGGTTATGCAGAAACATACAATTTACTGTACACAGAAAAAGAAAATACAGTCTGATAAATTCATTGGAGAATCTAATGTTATAACAGATTTTATGATTGATTTGTATTGCCTTTATATTTTATGAAAAATTAAAGGGTAAAGTTATTTTTTGGTAAATAAATATACACATTGAAACAAAATAAAAAATGTGGGGATTTAATTTAACTTCTACAGCTAAAGCAACACTGGGTCCAACTGTAACGGTTTCCATGCCTACTGCATCAGTAAATGAACGACCAATAAATCCTCCTTACCAACCTCATACACAGTCTGTTGCATATAACTTTCATGGGAGTTTAAAAAATTATAGCTATATGGGCGGCAGTTATACCCTGAAAAAAGGTGATATAGTTAATCTTAAGGTTAGTAACTAAAAATTCAGATCCTACGAAAGGAGCTTATAGATACATTAGATGTCAAGTAAATTAATTAGGTGGAAAGTTGAAGATATAACCTTTAAAACTCTTAGAGAATCAGAAGTATGGGCAGATTCTATTGCAAATGAAATATATGGGAAAACAATTGATGGGTATATAACTCCTGATTATAAGATAGCCTATGCTCTTTCGTTTTTCTTAGCCTCAACTCCTCATTTCATAGTCCATACAGAAAAGGAAGCTATAAAAGACTCTTTTATTTATAAAGTTTGGGTAACTGTTGCAACTAATAAAGAATAAAATAAGGATAGAAAAAAGAGCCAATTTTACAATGGCTCTTTTTATTTTTAAATATCATTTTAATTACTAGGAATTTAAAATCAATAACTGATTTCTTAACGTACAAGGAATCGGTCAATTTGTGTCTAAACGTACAATTTTCCCGAAATGATATGGTGACCCCATCGCTATCAAGCTAATATTTTGAAGTACCCCCAAAATGAAAATTTCCTTTTTCTACAGTTAGTTATTTGGAGAAGTCAGCTCTTTTTTTGTTTTTGGGGTGTTTACTTTTCTTAAGTTGATGGATGTAGGGTGCTCCACAAAATTAAACAGGGTAATACATTCATTCTCTGGCTTTTATTTTAATTCCTGGCGGCAATGCCCGGAATTAAAATAAGGACTTTTAACAATTTAGCATTTGTCTAAAAGAAGCGGGCAAAATTAGGGTCGGATCAGCGTTTCCAGATTGAATCCAAAAGAGAAAAGGAAATAAGGCATTAATACCATTTCCTATCTCTCACAAAGGATTAAGAGGAGTTATTATAGAATGTAAAAATATGGTTCTTTTTTTACGGAAGGAGAGATGAAATGAGGAAAAATCACTTAAAGGAGTGAAAATCTTCTATCCAATATCTTAGATTAACCGTTTTCAGGTTTGAGAAGGCTGCTTTTGCATCGAACGTTTCTAAACTCATCATAGATTTTTAGAAATATGATAACAAAGGAGAAAATTGAAAAATATGAGGTTGAAAAATCAAGTTGGAAAGAAACTACTGCTTGTATGGCTAATATGTATATTAAGTATTCCCGCTAGTGCATTTGGGAAAGAAGCAAATTCTCAATCAGATGATTTAGTTTGTCAGCAATTGGATGAGATAAAAAAGACCGATGCAGTGAGAACGCTTCACTCTCCTGACTTGCTCATCAATCGGTGCGGAACTTCCCTGGACCGCAAGCTTGCCGCTGCGACGGAAATGACAAACAGCTCAAACCAGGGCATAAAGGATCCCCTTACAGAAATTGCAAAACGGAAGAATCGATCTGTATTGACGGCCTTTAAGTTTGTACAGGATATGCAAATGGGTAATTATCAAAGTGCCCTCCAATCAACTTCGAGCGCTTTACAGAAAGGAATATCTGAACAGTGGATAGAAGCTTATTGGAACACACTTCCACTGCAATTAAATGCCGGTTCTTTCATTGGTTTCGGGGCAGTGGAACTAAAGAAATCAAATCCAGTTCATACAAATGTGGAAATTGGGCTCATTTTTGAAAAAGCAACCGTTCCAATAATGGTCAGGCTTGATCCATCAGGAAAAGTAGATGATTTTTTAGTAAACATCCAACTGAGTCTTACGGTTGCAGGAGAACCTTCATACAGTCATCCCAACTCATTTACTGAAAAGGAAATTGTGATAGGAGAAGGCCCCTTCGCGTTGCCTGGAACACTGTCTGTCCCTAAAGGAAAGGGACCTTTTCCGACAGTCGTTCTTGTCCAAGGATCAGGCGCTAGTGACAAAGATGAAACAGCCTATGCTTTGAAGCCCTTCCGTGATTTGGCACAAGGCCTCGCTTCCAAAGGAATTGCTGTTCTTCGCTATAATAAACGGACGTTCGAGCATTCTGTAAAAACGATGACAGATCTCAATCATACCGTTGATAAAGAAACGACTGATGATGCTCTGCTTGCGGTACGCTTTCTACAAAGCGAAAAGAAAATAGATAATAGCCGAATCTACATTCTCGGTCATAGCCAAGGAGGCATGATGGTTCCTCAAATGCTCAATAAAGACGAGAGGCAAAACATTGCCGGCGCAATTGTCATGGGTGGCCCTGCCCGCACTATTCAGGATGTTGTCATGGACCAATTCGATTATCTCCTTTCCATCGGACAATTGACACCTGAGTTACATACGTTTATGAAAGGACAGTTTGAGCTTCTAAATGATCCTAATTTCTCCGGTGAAAATCCTCCTGTAGGATTCCAGCTGGGACAGGCGGTGTTCTGGAATTCCATCCGTAAAATCAAGGCTGCAGAAATGGCGAAGGAACAAACGGATCCACTTCTTATCATCCAGGGGCAACGTGATTATCAAGTAGTATCAAATTTTGAAATTCCCATTTGGAAAGAACAGCTTGCGAATCGAAATAATGTAAATTATCGGCTTTACCCTAAGCTCAACCATTTCTTTACGGAGGGCGAGGGTACGATGAGCAGACCTGAAGAATATTTTATTCCAACGAACATCCCAGAATATGTGATCAACGATATAGCTGATTGGATCCAATCCAATCCGAAGTAAACCAATGTAATAAGTTGATAGAATCTAAGAACATGGTCGCTGAGCGACCATGTTCTTACGTTGTTGAAGGAAGAAGTTATCCATCAGAAAACTCCAAATTCTTGGGGTTTTTTATAGACTTCTAGGTACATGGTTCTGGTGCAAAAATTTCAAGGTAATTGCAAGTAATCTCTAAATCTTGCACATGCTGATACTATGACTCTAAAAGAGGGGTGTGATTGGTATGGAAACGAAAAATTTGTTTAAGTGGAAACATTATCAACCTGACATTATTTTATTAATGGTAAGATGGTCATTCAAACGAATAAAGCCAAAGATATGCTGGCCTTTATTTTAACACGGCCTGTATCCGTTACTTCATATATTGGTGGCAAAATAAGGTTCTGTTGCAAAATTTGAAAAAAGTATGAACAGGTTGGTAAATGAAGAACAATGTTTAGGAAGTAGCTAGTAATTGTTGAAGTTCATTGTACGTTGAAAAGGCGGATTCTCTTTGAAGACTTCGCCTTTGTTTATATAGGGCATGTATGGTTTCAATACCTATAATCCTGTTCAATAAGATTGTTTAAATGTTTGATTGTACAATGGATTGTAGTTTGATAAGATCCTTGTTTTCTTAATTTGTTAAATGCACAAAGTAATACCGGTGCTTTATCTGTAGTGAGAACCGTTGGTTCTCCAAAATGTTTTACTAATCTTTTCATGAAGGCATAGGCAGCTTTGTAATTCGTAGTCTTGTTTTATCTGAAGTATATGGGAGATTGGCATCATTTTTAAAACCTTTATTGAAAATAGGTACGGAAGAATAGCATTCGTGTAGATTTGAAATAAAGTTGTACCGTTTGTAAAAAAGATGTACTGTTTTGAAAAAAGTTATACCGTTTATAAAAAGGTC
The DNA here is from genome assembly GCF_042676365.1 of Bacillus sp. CGMCC 1.60114. Lineage (NCBI taxonomy): Bacteria > Bacillati > Bacillota > Bacilli > Caryophanales > Bacillaceae > Bacillus > Bacillus sp. CGMCC 1.60114. The sequence continues at coordinate 10,514 of NZ_JBHTHG010000035.1, read as the reverse complement.
GAACCGAAGCGTTATTATTTCAGTTTTCCTTCTTCCACAAACGGTTAGTTTAATAGCTTTATTTGGGCATTGCGTTCAAATTAAGATAATATTGATTTGAAAGGCGTTGGAATTAGTAGTATAAAAAATAGGAGATGCAAAGCAGTGAATGAATTTTATAATGCGTTAATATATGTAAATGAAATGTTTTATGAACCCAATCACTTAACCATAAAAGCTGTCCAAGAAGAAGCTCAAAATTCAGATTATGGGGCTGGTATATTTCAGCTAAATTCAAAATCGATTAGATTTAGAGTCGCAAAAATAACACCTACCAAGATAGGACAGTTTGTTGCTTTTTGGGAAAAAGATGGAGATAATAAAAACCAAGCCTTTTCATATGAAAAAGCTACTGATTTATTGGTTATCAATACTTTTACTAGAAATAATAATTTTGGACAATTCGTTTTTCCAAAAGAAGTACTTGTAAAACAAAATATCCTTAAAACAGCCACTACAAAAGGAAAAATGGCAATTAGAGTTTACCCTAGTTGGGAAAATCCCACTAGCAAACAAGCTATCGAAACACAGAAATGGCAATTAGAATATTTTGTTGGGATGAACAATACAAATAGTTTACCAATACAAGAACTATTAAAGCTATACTCTAATTAAAATTGGATAGCCCTAAATGTGGTTTTAAAATAAAGTTCGATAATTTAAAACAAAATATTCCATTCCCGTAAACAGGTGCGTTAGTGGAATAAGGAATATTAAAATAATCAAAATTTTTTATAAAAATTTCATACTTAGTTAAAAAGAGAGACTCCATTTTGATCAATCTTTTTTCAAAATGAAGTTTTTATATTTACTTTAAAATAAGGATTAAAACACATTTTTTAATCAAACTTTATTGCAAAGCTACAATAAAATAATAATTTGTCTTATTAACATTAGTTTAAAAGGAACTTGTAGTGATTGCTACAAGTTCCTTTTGTTTTACTCTTGATGTGGTTTTTGCTCTTGTTGCTTTATATCCCATTACGTTCAAATAAACCTTAAATCGCTCATGGATTTCTCTAATGGATTGATGGTTCTTTATATCCCACTGCGTTCAGATAAAACTGTGTCAGCACAACTTGCAACAAACGGAGTAATATTCTTTATATCCCACATAGTTCAAATAAAACGCTAATTTATCTATTGGTTGCATGGAATCGTGATTTTTCTTTATAACCCAAATAGTTCAGATAAAACGGTCATGCCAAATTCAGCCGCACGTTTTTCTACAAGCTTTATATCCCACTACGTTCAAATGAAACTCTGCTCCTACACTATGAGATGAGTCAGTTTAATCAACTTTATATCCCACTATGTTCAGATAAAACCCCAGTAAAGCATGTTACGCAAGCGGATAAAGATAGTCTTTATATCCCACTACGTTCAAATAAAACTCAAACCTTTCCCCCTTACTTTTGTTATAAAAGAAACTTTATATCCCACTACGTTCAGATAAAATATTTCCCCGTGGGGAATGCTTTTCCATCCGTTATACCTTTATATCCCACTACGTTCAGATAAAGCCCCTATTTATATACAGGTGATAAGCCTTATTATATCAATGTTTTAACATATGTATCAATCAGCATTTTGTAGCGAACCATCGATCTTGTTTTTGTATTTTCTCTAAAAATACTGAAAGACCTTGTCGTATCAACTTTTTTGTATTTTTGGTAAAAACGAGGTTCACTGCAAATTTACGGAAGTACCGCATGATTTTTATCTTTACTATATAGGATCAAGAAAAAATCTTTCTTTGCACAGAAAGATTTTTTCCATTTATTTCTACAAATTTATTGAATCTTAATTTTTGAATACATTATAATAATCCCATATTAAAGATTAAGGGGGAAAATGATGAGGTTGAAAGTAGGCTTTACTTGCAAAGTGATTCCTCTCTCGTATCGTTTTATGTTTGTGAGTTTTATCAAAGAAGCCCTAAAAACATCAAACGCAGTATATGCAGAGAACCTATATATCTTTGAGAATAAACCGAATAAAAAAAGCAAGAATTTTACGTTTTCCGTTTATCTTAAAGACTATGTTTTAGAAAATGATGAATTCCTCCTACAGAACGGCTTGGATTGGATTATTAGTTCACCTGATCCCGAATTCATTTCCTACTTAGTAGATGGTTTAAATGAGATTAAAGATTTTCAGTACAAAGGATACAAACTACAGAAGAAGAGCATATCTATACTACCGGAAGTCAAAGTGAAAAGTGATATGGTAGTGTTCCGCACCCTTTCTCCTATTTTTATTAAAGACCGAGATGGGAAACCTCTTGCTCCAACAGAAGAAGGTTATGAAGAGAGTTTCAATTATATTTGTGATATGACTTTACGTAATTATCATGGAGAAGGCTTGAAAAAGCCTTTACAATTCATACCTATGAATTTAACAAAACAAGTTGTAAAAGAAAGATTTGAAAATATCTCAAATTACCAGCACTTTGAAGCTTATAAAGGTACATTCTTGTTAAAAGGAAACCAAGAAGACTTAGAAATCCTTCGTCAAATCGGCACATCCTTCAAAAAGTCACAAGGATACGGTTGCGTCTCCGTGGAGTACCAATGATTCGGTTATATTTAGAGGATTGGGCTACGAACACTGGTATTTTGGGGTTTTATCGTATTTTAGAGCATGCTAAAACAGATTTATTTGAAATCGAAGAGACATATATAGACTTTGACCCAATAGTGCTTCACGATTTTCCGAAATGGTTTTTCGATTATGCTTTTGATATGTTTTCTGTTGCAATTGAAAAAGAAAATAGGATGAATGCTTATCTAACATACGCAACATCCAACTTTAAACGTTTTAAAGACTTTATTTTTGCTGATATTAAAGGTACAGAAAATAAGTTAAATAAGCGTTTGCCGGTTGAAAGCGGATCTTTAAAAGAATTGTTTGGCAGAAAAAAAGATGTATCAACCATTGAAGAATTAAAGACAATCACAAAAGATTACCTGGAGTTATTAAAACAAGATCAAGTAAATGAAGTGCTAACATTAAATATAATTCGGTTTCGTTTAGGAGAACTGCATGGTCAAACAAGTTTTTTACAAAGATCACGTAGTACTCTGAATCGTTCAGAACATGAAGAGTTCCTTGCAAGAGACTTCGTTCAACCTATTTTACTAGAACAAGAGGTTCTTGCTGTTCTTCATTCTTCTAACAGCACTAACGAAGCAATAGAAAGCTTAAACAAAGTGATACAACAATCTGATGATGAAAATTTTAAAAAGCTAGCGAAACAAACAATTACGAAACTAAAGAAGGATGAATTACTGTATTGTCCTGTTATCGAGGGGCAATTTGCTTTTACAGATTACACGGAGGCGGTATTTCTTCCGAATGCAGTCAGTATAGCAAATGCAACGAATTACACGTGGAATAATCAAAAAACGTTTCCTATATCCAACCTGTATCGGTTAATCATGTTTTGTTCTGTTTTCGGACTTTATAAAGACGGGGAAATCTATTCATTTATTCAAACTGATGAAGATTTTGATGCACTAGTAGAAGTAAATGATTTATTTGTCACCAATAAAAAACAAAACAATCCTTTTGAAGTATTTTTATACGACACATTAAAAGAAGCCCAAGATAAAGCAAATTGGATTTCTAAAAATATGCTAATTGTTGAATTCCAAAATAGTGGAAAAAAGACGACCCTTACACAGAATTTTTTATCAGAACATGCCATTCAATACCTTCAAGAGCGTGGAGGAAAAGAGCTCGATCATATTAAATATCCACCGTTTCGGAACGTAATCCTACGTAAATTATTAAATGGAGAGCATTTTTTTCGTGATATCACTAACCAATTGAGGGAAAACGTAGATAACAATTATTCCAGCTATGATACGTATGCAGCTACCTTGGCTAAGTTTCATTTAAATAGAATAAAGGAGTGTTATGGCATGTCTAATGAAACACGAGAAGCACAATATGAATCCATGCAAAATAGAATCCAGTATGCACTAATGGATGGACGCGAAGTACGAAGAAGACTTACTGACCGTAGAATGGAGAATAAGATTCCAGGCATTACTTACCGTTTGTTAAATGCTTTAACTACCAATAACCGTCAGCAATTCTTTGAAACATTATTTCGTACCTTCTTATTAGTGGAAAAGAACACTTCTATGTATGTGGATGTTACAAGGGAACATAGTAATGAATTTGAAGGTATTGCAAGTGCTTTATTATCCGGATTAAATGACAAACCATATAAAAAAGAAGTGGGGGAAACAAACTAATGGCTGGATTAACGCTAACGATTTTATTTCAAGGAGATTCATTAAATTATGGAGAAGGAATCGGTAATATCTCCGAATTAAAGAAATTTAATCGTGGAAATGGAGATGTTCATACATTTGCTTCACGGCAAGCTATTCGATACGATATGGTTCGTTTAGGGTCCGAGCGTTATGGGTGGAACTTAGATACAGTTGGCCGTGATAAAGGTGAAGGGGAAGGAAAAAGTAAAAGCGTAGTTCAATATTCTCCTAGTGTTACCATTCAAGAGTCAGAAGAAATGGATTTATTTGGTTACATGAAAACTGTAAAAGGTGACATGGGGAATAAACGCCCAGCTAGCGTTCGTTTGTCTCATGCTGTTTCTCTTGAGCCGTACAGGGGAGACTTAGAATTTTTAACAAATTTAGGACATGCTTCACGCATCAAAGAAAACCCAAATATCGCAACACTTGAGCGGCATACAAGTTTATATTCTTATACCATTACTATTGATTTAGATAAAATTGGTGTAGATGGAGAAATTGAATTACCACGTGAAGAAAAGGCAAGACGTATCAAGGAATTCTTAGAAATTGTATTTTCCTTAAATCGTAATATCCGCGGGCGACAAGAAGACTTATCCCCTTTATTTGTAATTGGAGGCCTGTATGCTATTAATCAACCATATTTCTTAGGACGGACACAATTAGTTCCGACAAAACGTGAATACCGTTTAAATTCTATTATGCTACAAGAAATTTTAGAACGTCGCAGTATGGGACGGACTGTACAAGAACAAACGCATGTTGGTCTGTTATCTGGTGTTTTCGTGAATGAAGGGGAGTTACGAAATCTTGTTTCAAGCGACTCAACCCATACAATTCAAGGTATGCTAGATTATCTATTACAACAAGTGGAGAATTATTATGTCGGCTAATACAGCGTTACGAGTAAAGTTGTACCAACAAACTGCTTGTTACAAGAAACCGATGGCACAAAAAGCAAAGGAAACCTATCCTCTTCCACCGTATAGTACGGTGAAGGGGTTTCTTCACTATGTATTAGGTGCAAATGAATTAATTCCAATGCAAATCAGCATCCAAGGTACTCACGAAGGAAAGCTGTTTGATTTGCAAACACATCATTTTTATAAGTCAAAAGAAGTTACGACCATGCCTATGCATGTACATATGTTAAAAGAAATCTCTCTTATTTTTCATGTACGTGCAGAGCACTCTATATTAGAGCAATTACAAACAGCATTAGAAACTATCAACGAGGCACCAAATTTGGGGCGACGCGAAGATTTAGCAGTTATTGAAGACGTGAAATTGGTAATGTTGAATGAAAGACATACAAAAGAAATCATTACACTCAAAAATGATATCTATGTACCACGTCATTGTATTGTTGACCGCCTTGATTATATGAATTTTAAAGGAATTTCATATCGTTTAAACACGGTATATCAAGTAAAACAAGGAATTCGTACTTGGGAGACGGTTCAAACACAATTCTTCCGTAAAGGAGAAGGGTTGAATTCACCTCAATATATGGAAGACGAAGATGGCCATATTGTATTTTTCCATGCCTTATAAGTAGGCATGGATTTTTTTCAGGAGGAAAAGACATGGAAGATTTCATTTACGCAAAGTGGGATCAGCAAACAGGAGAATTTGAAACATTACAAGAACACACGGGACGGGTATTAGAGAATTTATCTTTACTAAAATATTCGTTTGGAACGCTCTTGTCAGAGGAGATTTGGCAACTTTCACAAGTAGCTGCACAATACCACGATGCAGGAAAGATTTATGAGGGATTTCAACAATTTATTAAACTCAATATGGGATTATCTCCTTTAACAAAAGAAGAAATTGAAAAGAAATATCCTAATGTTCCGCATGCTTTTATTTCCTTACTTTGTGTCCCATTCTTAAAATTACACTATTCCCAAAGTACAGAACGGGTTGTGAAAGAGGCAATTGCACATCATCATGTACGGAACGTAACGTTTGATGCACAAATACTAAATGTAGTTTTACCAGATTTAAAAGGAAAAATGGACCGTTTGGAGCAAGAATTGTGCTGTTCTGTTAATAAAGTTCTTGATACTACGACTGTAGGTTGGAAACCGATTAAGAAAAAGGATAAAGAATATCCTCTTCTTGTACTTGTAAAAGGACTTTTAAACCGTGTAGATCATGCGGCTTCTGCAGGAGAACTTGTAGAATATCATGCAGACAAAGGGGTTGGCACTTATGTCGATGTATTCCTAAAGAAGAATGGTCATAAACCACGCGATTTACAGCTCTTTTCTTACGAGAATAAAAACAAAAATATTGTGGCTGTAGCACAAACTGGTATGGGAAAAACAGAAGCTGCTTTATTTTGGATTGATGAAGCTAAAGGTTTTATTACACTTCCTATTCGCGTAAGTTTAAATGCCTTATATGAGCGTATAACGAATGGAATGGGATATGTAGATGAAGAGGGGCAAGCGATTGCTGGATTGCTTCACAGCGGTAGCGTGGATTTTCTACAGACATTAAACGACGATTACGAAACCAATGAACTTATCTATGAACAGTCTCGTTTATTGAGTAAAAAATTAACATTTAGTACAATTGATCAAATCTTGAAGTTTTCATTTTTATTTCGAGGGTATGAGAAATACTTGGCTACAATGGCGTATTCTAAGATAGTTTTAGATGAAATACAGGGTTACTCTCCTAAAATCTTAGCTGTTATACTCAAAGCATTGGAAATGATTCACCAGATAGGCGGCAAATTTATGATTATGACCGCTACACTTCCTACTGTCTTTATGGAAACAATGGAAAAACGGGGGAAAATAAAAGTGAGTGATTTCGTAAAAGGTGAGTTCTACAATGACTTAATTCGGCACAGGATATCCATACGTAGAATAAAGATCGATGAGGATTTAGAACATATTCGTGAAGCTGGACGGAATAAATGTGTATTAATTATTGCTAATACCGTAAAAGAGGCAAAACGTATATATGGACTGTTAAATAATGAAAATGTAAGATTGTTGCACACGCAGTTTATTCAAAAGGACCGTGCCGTTTTAGAAGAAGAAATTAAGAAATTCGCACCAAATGATAAAAATCGAGAAAAACAGAGTGGCATTTGGATTGCTACACAGCTTGTAGAAGCTTCATTAGATATTGATTTTGATTTGTTATTTACTGAAATCTCTACATTAGATAGCTTATTTCAGCGTTTAGGTCGTTGTTATCGCGGAAGAGAGTATGAGAGTACAGAACCTAATGTTTTTGTATATACAGAAGCAGAAGGGATAGGGACCGTTTATGATGAGGATATTGTTCATAACGGTTTAAAACTTTTAGAACCCTTTAATGGACAAGAACTACATGAAAAAACAAAAATGGAGCTTGTCGAAACATTATATAAAACTGAAAACCTAAGCAAAAAATACTTAGACGAATTCTATCAAGCTTTAAAGATACTAGACAAACTTCCGCTAAACGATATGGGAAATTCAGAAGCACAAAGGTTGTTGCGTGATATTGATAATTATCAATTTATTCCCTGTTCTGTATATGCAGAGAATTGCGTGCTATTTACTACATTTAAACAGGAAAAAGATCCGAAGCAGCGAAAATTATTACGAATGCAAATCGAAAAGCTTACGACCTCCATTTCTAGGAAACAGGTTCAACGAAATGGAATGGAAACTAAGGAAATTGATATTCCTGGACTTCAATACATTCACATTTTAAATTGTGAGTATGATTTTGATAAAGAAAAGATAACAGGAACAGGAATTGTACTTCCGTAATTTTGCAGTGAACCTCGTTTTTTCCAAAAATACAAAAAAGTTGATATGACAAGGTCTTTGAGTATTTTTAGAGAAAATATAAAAACACGATCGATGGTTTGCTGCAAAATGCTGATTGATACATATGTTAAAACATTGATATAATAAGGCTTATCACCTATATATAAATAGGGGCTTTATCTGAACGTAGTGGGATATAAAGAATAACAGTAATGATAGTGAAGGAGCTCAAAATTAGTTTTATTTAAACGTAGTGGGATATAAAGTCATATAGGTGGAAACACGTATGGAACTGGAACAGAGTTTTATCTGAACTACGTGGGATATAAAGTTCATCATTCCGAACACAACGAACTTAATGCCTTTAGTTTTATCTGAACTATACGGGATGTAAATTGCCAAACCGATGAACCGAAAAAGGGACTGTTGCAGTTTTATTTAAACGATATGGGATATAAAGGATTCTGGTGCAAATACTTAGGAAAGATATAAAGAGGCAAAAAGTTTCCTAGTGGAATCCAGTCTTAAGCAGCAATTCCAAATAGTTGATGGATGAAATTCACTTGATTTTGGACAGACTTATCCAGTAAAACAAGTTGCCCTTTTTTTACCATATGCATAGCTTCTATTCCAGAAATAATGTATGTAGCTGTGCGAAAGGATTCAATCCTAACATCGAACGAACTCGCTTTTTAATAAATCGATGGTACTTCCTTTCAAATCGACAGCACGATACAGGTACATACATTGACTGTTTACTTTGATATATATTTCATCGACCCTCCAAGAGTCATTGGTTTGTTTGAGATGACGACGGACTCTTTTGTCTAATTCAGGACCATACTGATGCACCCAACGCATAATCGTTGTATGAGCAACGATTATGCCCCGTTCTGCCATCATTTCCACCAAATCACGAAAACTTAGATTGTACCGTAGGTACCATCTTACCGTTAATAAGATAATATCAGGCTGATAGTGTTTCCATTTAAACAAATTTTTCTTTTCCATACCGATCACACACCCTTTTAGAGTAATAGTATTAGTATGTCCAAGACTTAGAGATTACTTGCAATTACCCTGAAGTTTTTGCACCAGAATCGGGTGGGACACCATGCTTATCAAATTTGAGTCATCCCTTTTTTAGGATTAATCCTAAAAAAGAAAGTCAAAACTTTGAGATTACTATTTTAATATTTTATTTCAACTATTAAATTCCGACGTCCCCAATAATTTGCTTCTGCTGTAGTGGAAAAAAGGACATCAATACGATTGCCTTTAATATCCCTTCCAGTATCACGAGCTACAGCTGTTCCGTAACCAGGAATAAATAGCGTTGTATGTAATGGAATTAGTGCAGGATCAACTGCAAGCATTTTCTGACCTGGATCCCCGGTAATCACGGTTCCATCATTTGCATTTCCAGTACCTTCTTCAGCACTATAAGCAGTTACATTTGCATTAAATGAAAACCAGTAGCCATTCGCATCAAAATGGCAATTTACAGGATTGCCATTTACATCAATGAGTTTAGATTCATTTGTTGCCAATCCGTAATCGCCAGGTATGTAATAGACCCACTTACCGTTAATTTCACTCCAGCCTTCCAATTGAATAAGGCTACCTGTGTTTGAATTTAGATTATACCAACGTCCATTAATAATTTGCCAACCCGTTTTCATATAACCGTAATTTTTATCCAAATAGTACCAATTTCTATTATCTTGTAACCAACCCGTTTTCATATAACCGTAATTTTTATCCAAATAGTACCAATTTCTATTATCTTGTAACCAACCCGTTTTCATATAACCATAATTTTTATCCAAATAGTACCAATTTCCATTGTCCTGCAACCAACCTTTTTTTACAGTTCCATTTTCATAATAGTACCAATTCGAATTAAATTGAATCCAGCCATTCAGTAAAAAATTCGCCTGTGTATTTGACGATTGTGAAGCGGCAAAACTAGATAAAGGTAGAACTAAGATGAAACCTATTCCTAAAATAATACTTAAAGCTAGCCTTCTCATAATGCCCCCACTTTTCATAGTAAATTATAAACCTCCTAATAAAATATATCACAACAAACTAGAAAAAATAAAAAAATTGTAATTTAATAGATTATTAGGCTCTGGTGCAAAAAATCTAAGAAGCTTGGACATACTGATAGTATCAATCTATAAGGATGTGTATCCGTATGAAAAAGCCAACAGAATTTAAGTGGAAACATTACGAACCCGAAATTATCTTACATGTAGTACGCTGGTACCTCCGGTACAGTCCGAGTCTTCGTGATTTCGTAGAGATGATGGAAGAGCGTGGAATATGCGTAGCACATACTACGATTATGCGCTGGGTTCATCAATATGGACCAGAACTTGATAAACGCATTCGTCCGTAT
>NZ_JBHTHG010000034.1:0-12744 GCF_042676365.1 Bacillus sp. CGMCC 1.60114 | reverse complement strand
ATTCTTTGATAGTATGAAATATGCAGGGTTTTATACAATGCCGTACTGGTATGGTTTTTTGTGTTCCCGTTTGTTACTGGATTAGCCCAAAAATTGTATAAGATCCTACATGCTCCTAGCATTATTAAAACTACCTATTTTTATATCAAAAACTGCTTAGCGTGGGGGTTTTCCAAAATGCTGGATGTACCCCATCGCTATCAAGCTAAAAACTCAAAACCACCCTAAAACGAAGATGTTGTAGAAGTTGCTCAGTTCTATTGTTTTGCAGCACAGCAGTTTATTTCGCTAGGTTAATTGCTATATTTGCAAACACAAGGAAACCAAACTCCTTCGTGAATCGTCTAACTATATGGAAAGGGGTTTGGAAGGATGGAAGAAGCTGTTGCAAATGTACTCATGTCCGATAACCATGAAGCTGTCATCAGTCAAGCTATGGAATTGCATGGACAAGCTCTACTAGAACTGGTGTACTCCTATGTACAGAACCAGGAGCTTGCGAAGGATTTAACACAGGAGATCTTTATAAAATGCTACCAAAAGCTGCACCAGTATAATGGGAAAGCGAAATTTAAAACGTGGCTTTGGCAAATTGCCATTAACCATTGCAAAGATTACCTGAAAAGCTGGTATAACAGAAATATTTTTATATCAGAAGAGCATGCTGGCGCAGCTGCCAGTACGAGAGAAGCGGTAGAAAACGAGGTTGTCGCCAAAGACGAGCAGGAGCACCTCGCTCAAGCCGTCATGAACTTGTATGCTCCCTATAGGGAAGCTATTTATCTTCATTATTATGAGGATCTCTCTATTAAGGAAATATCTTATGTGACAGGATTGAATCAAAATACTGTGAAAACCCGGCTGAAGCGGGCAAGGGTTCTATTAAAAGAAAGTCTGGAGGGCTGAGGTATGGAAGAGCGTCTCAAGCATTTGAAAAAAGCCATGAAGCAGCATGCATTCAATCAGATTACCTTCTCAGAACAGCAACGGAAACAGATTCAACAAAAAATAAACCGAATAAGCGAGAAGACAGAGAAAGACATACTAATTGCCATGCTGCAGCTGCTTGCACAGGAGAAAACAGGGTATGAGTTACATACACTTTTATGCGCCAGAGGTATTGCGGCGTTTGAAAATAATGAGGGCAGTCTGTATATGCTGCTGCATCATTTAGAGCAAAAAGGACAGTTGCAGGCCCGTTGGACAGAAACAGGAGGCAAATATTACTCTCTTACACGCAAAGGGTGCAAGCTGCTGCAAACAGCTGAAAAAGCGAATGTCGGCGCTGCTCTGCAAAAGCTGCTGGAAGGGTGGTCGCTACATGAACAGCTATAAGGACAGTTTTTTGAAAACGGTGCTGCAGCATATTAAGTCCAAGGAGGCAAAGGACTTTGTCCGAATGGAACTGGTTCATCATTTATCTCGGTCCAAGGCACAGATGCTGGCAAAAGGGATGTCGGAAGCGGAAGCAGAGGAAAGGGCTGTCCGGCAAATGGGGAATCCGATTGAGCTTGGCAAGCAGTTTAACAAGCTGTATCGGCCCAAGATAGACTGGATGCTGATTAGTTTGTGCGTATTGGCGTTTGCAATGGGACTACTGCCGCTTTTGAACGCACAGGGGGTATATCCAGGCATAATTTCAAGGCGAATCTTGCATATCGCCCTTTCCTTGACTGTAGCTGTTGTGATGATGTTGGTGGACTACCGAAAGCTGGAGCGGCACAGCTGGTGGTTCCTCGTCATTGGACTAGGGATTCTTGTTGTACTGGCCTATTTTCCTTACACAACGATACGGGCACAACCTTACATGTATATTCCTGGTGTTGGTGTTATCTCCAGCGACGCTGCCCTGCCCTTCCTTTGTCTATTTTGGGCATCCTATCTTGCCAAAAACAATGCGAAGTTATGGGCTGTTATTTCTATCTATCTGGTCACTGTGTATTACTATATATCTCTGCCGAATCTGACAGCAGCTATGATTTATAGTGTTGTTGTGTTTACCATGTTCCTCGGAAGCAGCATAGGACGGAGGCTGATGTATCCAACGGTTGCTGCCGTCTGTGGACTGGGTATCATTGCCGCTTTTCTTTTTTGGCTGCACAGCGCCTCTTATCAAAAAGAGCGCATCCTTGCCTTTTTGCATCCGGAAGCACATGCGCAAGGGGGCGGCTTTATGTACCTGAAAATTAAAGAATTAATGGCTGCAGGAGGCTGGTTTGGTACCTCTTCCTACTCCGGATATATACCGGCACCGGCCGGGGAGCTTGTTTTGGTGAACATCGCCCACTACTATGGCTGGATTGTGACAGGCTTGCTTGTCGCTGTGCTGATTCTTCTTCTGCTACGGATGACAGCTGTGCTCAGGCAGACAAAAACAAGCTTTGGCAGACAGCTGCTGATTGGAGTTCTTACTATGTTCGCTGTCCAGTATCTGTACAACATTGGCATGATCGCAGGATTTTTCCTGTTAACCTCTATAACCTTGCCGTTTGTCAGCTATGGCTTTACCTCTGCCATATTGGATGCTTTTCTGTTCGGTATCGTGCTGAGCGTTTGCCGCCGCAGACATCTTGTTCCAGTTACAAGCAAATAACAGTAGCAAATGGAATGAAACTACTATATTGCCAATTCCCAATTGTTATTTTATATTAGTTTTATCTTAATACTTAAATATAGTAATTGCATGTAAGGACACACCTACTGCGTTTATACGCGATAGGTGTGTCCTTTTTTTACTGGGAAAAATTAGTAAGAGGACGTAAAATGGAGAAATTAAATGCTCAAGAAGTAGAATTAAATGTTAATGATGACTTATTAGATACGGTGTTACAGGAAGAAGAAAAGGGTAACAAAGCAGTAGAAAAAGAAGAAGAACTAATTGACTATAATCGCGTTCGTGCTTATGAATTAGAAGAATTAGTAATCATGAAACGTAATCGTAGCGTTGGTAAAGGTTTAGTAACACAAGTTTCTGAAAAACTGTTCCCTACAAAGCGTGGGTCCGAACGTATTCCTGTTTTAACGCTTCAAATTGGTAAACACACAACGGCATATTGCCCAATTGATGAAGCTGGTATTCGCGTTCCACGAAATCCGCAATGGTTAGTAGGTAGAGAAAAGCCATTTGTAATTGAGCACTTCCAAAAGACAGAGGAAGGCAATATTGCGATTGTTTCTATTAAAGCAGGGGAGTTAGCACTATCGAAATCATTATATGACGAAGTAACAACTGCAAAAGCGAAACAAGTATATCCTGCTCATGTTGTTGGCGTTAATGAAGACCGTCGTTATGTATTAATTGAACTTAAGGGTGTTCAAGCGATTGTTCCATTTGATAAATGGTCATACTCATACACAACTGCTGCTTCTATTTCAATTGGTGAATTAGTAGAAATCATTATAGACCGTGCTGTCGAAAGAGAAGATAGCTACTTATTTGTAGGGAATAAACGTGCTTTAGAGCAAGATCCTATGGAAAAGCTATCTTCTATCCAAAAGAGAAAAGACCGCTTCATCGGAAAGATTCAACAAGTAGACCCAATCGCAGGGATTTTCGTTGAGGTAGCCCCTGGTATTGTATTTAAAGGTTTAAAAGGAAGAGGAGTAACAGATCCTACTGTATTAGATGCAGAACATAAAACATTAGTGACTTGTGAATTACTATCAATCGATAAGAAGAACAAACGAGGGACTGTACGCATTATCAATTATCCGCAAGGGCAGAAGAAAACTCTAGAAATATTCCGTTACTAGGCCATGACAGTAATTGCAGAGCAGCCGCAAGTGTATTGTCCCTCATTACACTTATTGTCGGAAGAAGAATTAGAGAGATTATCTATATTCCGTCTACACGATAAAAGTAAGAAATATAGATATTCACATAGTAATGAATTGGTATCCATTCGTTCATTCCTGCAAGAAGATGAAGCTTGGATGGTCCTTTATTTCATAGGAGAACATGTTAGCGTAAGATATAGTCAATTACTCTTTTTTATGAAAAAGAGACTAAATCGGCAGGCGATGAGTCGCATTTTGAAAACACTTGATTATTATCAGATTATTCAAAAATGGCGAATTCAAATTCGGCAGGATGAAGAATCAGAAGAAGCTGCTTCATACAAGGAAAGTGCTTTTACCATTACAGAGTATGGCTACCAGCTCCTAAAGTACTGGTGTGGACAGAAGTACTTTTACCATCCGAAGAATTTTGAAAAGCATGGTAAGTACGTTCATTTAAGATATTGGCAGGATATCGATATGCTGTGTCATTTGCGAAACCAACCTAGATACCAAGACCATATCATGCACGCAAAGTTAACACACGGACTGCTTCCATCGTCTTTCAGTTTTCGTGTAAAGCAGAAAAAAAACAATGAAATCAATTTTATTGTGTACTCTGTAATTGAACGCGTATTAAATCCATCATGAAAGCCTGGGATGAATTCGTACAAAAAGGTAAAAATCTAGTTGTACTTGATTATCCAGTGAATCCTGCTGCTCTTGTGATCTATGTACCTACAATCAAAAAGGCGAAGTATTTGAACCGAGAGTTAATGCTAGACTTGAAGACAGTTAATATTCGTCTATGTATCGGTGAAGTGTTACATGAACAAGGATTAAGCAATGCTTTCTTTGATCCATTGGCAGAATGTGAATTAAAACAAATTCACATTCCTCTATTTAACTAAATTAAACCGTTTGTTGTTGTTGGCAAAATATCCAGTGATAACAAGCGGTTTTTTGTATTTTAGGTCTTGATAAATGAATGCTGCTGTTATTAAATTAGGAGGTATTTTAAATACAAAATTTCACAATTATTGTTTAATAATTTAAATATATCTATATTGCGATTAATTATGTATCTTTAGTATTACAGAGGTGAAAAATTACTGTTTAATTATAATTGCCTGGGAGGTGTTTAGGGTGAACAAAATGTCTTTAGGTCTTATTTTTGTTTCAGTAGGTATGGTATTCTTACTTTTATCATTAGCAGTATCGTTACCGACTGTTTTATGGGCAGTTTCACTTGGGACAAGCATTGTACTGAATATAACTGGTGCTGCAATATTACTGCAGTTGATAAAAACAACCAAAGAAAATATGTGATTAGACTAAGTGGCTTCATAACTAATTGGAGTCACTTATTTTTTTACTTAGGATTATACCGCATTAACGGACAGCAATATCCCCACTTATGGAAGTCTCATTTTAGAACTTACTATTCTTTCTTACTAAGTAATTTAGTACATATATAGGGATCTTCCATTTATTTCAGTATTAGTATGTCCATCCTCTATCTTTGTTAAACATACGTTAGCTAATAGATTCGTTATAAAGGGGTACCACCACATCGCTATCAAGCTAATAAAAAGAAATACCCCCTAAAATGAAAAAATAGGCTATTCCTGTGGATTTAAAATAAAGTCACAATGTTTCTAAAAAAGATGCGATGTTTGCAAAAAAGTTATGATACTTTGCCCCTTTTGAATTTAGCTATCTAAAGAGATGTTTTTATAGTGAAAGGAAAAGCACGTCTGAATTAAAAGGTGGATTAGGGAATTATTGAGTGATAATAGAGTTGTTCCGTAATCGGACCAAATTGTATAATTAGAATATGATTAATAGAGAAACAGGTTGTTTTATAATAATGTAGAATGGCTCTGTAAGGTGATTAAAGAAATGGTCATATTACACATATGTTGACATCTACAATTAGACTTTTCAATAAGTTTAATATTTTACCGCAGAATGCTTATCATAAATATTCTAGAAAGGAATGCCTACATATGTCTAAAATGGTTAATATGCTTTCTATATTATGGCTCCTCAAAACGAGGAACCAAATGACTGCTAAGGAGTTAGCAGAGGAATTAGAAATCAGTATCCGTACGGTGTACCGCTATATTGATGCTCTGTGTGCAAGTGGAGTACCAGTCATTTCAGATGCAGGACATAATGGTGGGTACAGTTTACTGAATGAGTTTACAAAGGCACCTTTGTTTTTTAACCAGGATGAGCAGAAAGCGCTTGTTCATGCTGCAAAATTTGCAATAGATGCAGGGTATCCCTTTAGTGAAACGCTTGATGAAGCAATTTCTAAATTAAAAATGTATACAAACGAGGAACAACTGAATCATATCAATCGTCATTTAAGAGGGTTTGAGGTCATCCATCCCACTGCCGAACCGTCTTTGAAATCTATTCTTCAAGATTTAGAAATTTCTGTTGCCGAAAGTTATAGGTTATTTATTATTTATCGTAAGGATGGGGAAATCGAACCACAATCACGCCATATTGATCCTTATGGCCTTGTTTATTGGAAAGGTAAGTGGTACACAGTGGCTTATTGCCATCTGCGTAAAGAAATTCGAAGTTTTCGAATCGATCGTATTCAATCATTATCCAGAACAGATAAAAAATTTGACCGACCCTTGGGATTTTCAGCACGTTCTTTCTTTCTAAAAGACATTTTACCTGATTCAAACCAACTTGAAAAACTCATTTCTGTCCGTATCAAAGGCAAGACACATGCGCTTGATGATTTATGTCAGCATTGGTTATTTAGTCATGCTTTAATAGAGCGAAAAAACAATCAAGCTCTTTTTAAGGTTGATAAAGAGTCTATTCATACCTTTGTACCTTACTTTCTTCTTCCTTATGGTAAATCTATTACCATCCTGGAGCCAACTTTATTACAGGAAAGATTGGCAACTATCAGCTTTGAATTATTCAATCATTATAAAAATACTTCACTTCACTGACCGTAATTGTCAGTGAAGTTTTTTTATAATGTACATGTACAGAATTAAATTTTTAGGAGGCATAAAAATCATGAAGGATTTGATGTATCAATTTTATATTGCAGGTACACCAGAGGAAGTTTGGAAGGCATTAATCTCTCCTGAGGGTACAAAACAAATTTATTATGGGTCCGTCATTAAATCTACATTTCAAGTGGGCCATCTCTTGGAGTATGTCGGTCCTGGAGTAGATGGAGATGAAACGGTGCATGTATACGGAAACGTATTGGAATATGAACCGAATCAGTTACTTCGATTTACTCACTATCCTGGAAAGTCTTATATGAAAGATGATCATGCATTTGAGTCAAGAATTTCTTATATTCTAGAGCCTGTTGGCTCATGCACGAAATTGACACTCATTCATGACCAGTGGAAAGAAGGTGATCCCTATTATGAGAACAGCAACAAAGCCTGGTGGATGATTTTAAATAATACAAAGACTTTAGTAGAAACAGGAAGTACTCTAGACTTTGGTGAAGGTTCATAGGTCCGTCACAAATGATTTAACAGAAAGGGAGTAGTGGAGCACAACGCCTTAACAAATTTGTGTTTTAAGATTTATGTTGTTTAGTCTAGCTCACTAATTGTGAAGTAAACGACTTAAATGTGACTTAAAAAACTTAACCGTGATCTAGAATTTTTCTATATAACTAATCTCTTTGAGAAAATATATATATTTTCTCAACCATCGGGCGAGATTTTGGAAGATCGAAGGTAGAAAATTATCAAACTTTCTAATAAAACTATAACTTAAAACTGCTAGAAAATAATTCATTTTGATTAATCTTTTTTCAAAATGGATTATTCTTATTTACTATATAATATGGGTTTGTGGAGTGTTTTTGATTAAACTTTATTTCAGGCCAACAATTCTTTCTGTAGAATCAAAAGAAAGGATGGTATTGGTATATGTCTATTTCTGTATCCGATGAATTACAACTATTTGCTCAAGAGATTCAAAGCTTTTTATCCCCAAATACCCTACGAGATTTTGCTAGAGATGTTGGTTTTGTACAACGAACCAGTAAGTACCAAGCAAAAGATTTAGTAGCTTTATGTGTATGGATGAGTCAAAATGTTGCTAAAATCTTTTTAACATTTACTTAATGTTCGTTAGGTACGTTTTACGTGTATTCACTTGATTGAATATCGACTGAAGTTTACTATGGGATAAACTTGGTGGAAAAATCATTCTAACACTAAAAAACACGTTAGAAACCTGATGCTAACGTGTTTTTTCTCTAGTTAAATGCGATTATGGTCAGCCTTCCAATCCTTGATAGCTTTCTTAATGTCATCCGGCTTTAGCCCTTCGGCAGAGGCTTTTTTACACAAATCTGCAAACTCATTGTCGCTAGCGAATCGTAACGCGACAATTTGACCCATACTGAGGGCGGGATCGAGTAACTTTCCGGTTAGTACATAATAACGAAGGCCTTCCTCTGCTCGAATTGCCCGGTCTTGCGCCTTTAGTGCATAGATTCTTACAAGCGCTGCAACGATAACGATAATAATCATAATCAATACAAGAATAACAGCTTGAAGAATATTAGTTCCCGCATTAATAGCGCGGACCATATTTGTAATTGCACCTACCAACGTTCCTAAAACTAAAAGTGTCAATACATAATGATACACAGGATGCATACGAGTATGGTTCTTATAATTTTGAGATTGCATGTATTTCCCTCCTATTCTCTATCTATCTTATTTACTCCCATTTAAATATATAACACGCAACGACAAACGCACAAATGAGGCATCTACAACATTAGTAGGAACACATACTACAAGTTCTCCTCTGATTGTTTATAAAAAACTTCCGATAACAAGAATTATGTAAATGAGCCGTCCATATGGGCAGCTCATTTTATTTTTTGTTAGTAGTAAGTAACCACATACCAATCTCAAAAAATATTACTATAAACAATGTTTGAATAATATTTTCAACCCATTTAAATTGATTATAATTAACATAGTCAAAATATATAAGAACAACGTATAGAGGTAATATAAAAATCAATGGTCTTTTATATTTCATATCTATTATTCCCCTCCTCCCTTGTTTTTGGGTGTAAGTGCTGGCTCGTCGTGTGGGGACGAAACCCCACGAATTTAACGTAACTAAGTCTTTGTAAGCATAACTAATATGGTATAATATGGTTAATTCTGTTTGTAAAAAGGAGAAATGTTTAATGGGAGTTTTTACAGCATTGTTAGCAACTAGCTCTATTTTATTATTAGCTTGGGTTGTAGGTGAAAGAGAAAAACAAAATCAACAATAATATTTTATATTTAAGGGTAATTATAATTGTTAAAAAAGCTAGCAATGATCTAGCTTTTTTTTATTTACAGGTGCTTTAATCCCTTTACTTATAGTATTTTGAATGTATATTTTCGTTAGTGATTTTAGAGAAAATGAGTGAATTTCGATAAACCCAATAAAATCAAGGAAATGAATGTAAACAAATAATAAAAAGTTTACTTTCATTTTCTTAATAAAAAATATAAAACTTATTAGTTAAAATTTTATATTAATGTTTTTTTTCATGGGAGTAATAGGGATTAAATTAACTTAATATTGGGAATTTTTAACATAAATATTATCAATTTATTATATATTCCATTTGTGTAAAATTATTAGTAAGCTAAACTCTTTTTTAAATCTTTGCCCCTAACAAAGATTTAAAGGTATTAGCATTTTTCTGGTTTAAGATATGTTGAAAAAAAGAATCTATTACAGATTCTTTTTTTCTTTTTCTATCTTTATGAAAGTAAACTTCTATTCAAAAGTTTACTTTCATAGAATTTTGTATTTTTAGCGTACAATTTTTTACTTTGGTAATGTGATACTTATATGCAGTTATGCTAAATTTCTGGAGGTTACTGCTTTGACTTACATGATTGTCCAGTATCTATACTCAAAAACAAGGAGTATTATGCAATAGGTGACTAAAGTTACTTGATAAATTATCGATTTATTTTGAATTTATGATTTAATTTAAAATATCCACTTTATTTTTTAGGAGCTAGTTTAGTGTTTACTATTTTTTATGTAATAAAAGGATTATTTACTTCTAATTCATTATTAAAATTTGCTTCCTTAAAAGATATTATGATTTCGATTGTGATTTTAGTAATCATATGGACTATGTTGGCTATTGTTTTATGGCTGGTATTTAGTTTAGATTCTACTTTTTAAAAAAAATTTAAAGAACTAATAGGGGGACAGACCGAAATCGAGAAAAACACTTCAGGCAAGCTTCAATATGAAAATAAGTGATTTTAATAACTAAGAGTATTCCGATACCTATTTTTCTATACAAAAAATGTATATTTTTAAAAATAATGGTTTTAATGGGATATTTTTGGTATAATCATCATATAATAATAATTTAGGAGGGGTTTTATGCAAATCATTGCATCATTATTATCACAATATTGGTATAAGCTACAACCCGTTTTGAGTACAGTATTAAATCCAGCTGACTATAAAAGTCTTATTGTTGCTGAGGACAATGGGCTAAGTGCTCTTATTCACTGGCTTAACACACATCCAGATCTAGTGAATATTATTGTTAAAATAATCAAAATCATCTTAGGAATATCTATAATTACTTGATTTTACAAGGTTTCTTTTGAAACTCTATATTTTTACTATGAAAAAAATAGAAAATTTATCTAAACATACATAAGTTTTCTGAAGATAATTTACTTTATATTAAACTAATAAAAAGGAGCCAGCTTGTAAGCTGACTCCTTTTTATTATTGTTATTGGATAGATTGGGGGAGCACGCACATTTTAACGTTTTTATACGCTAAGGGATTTTCAAAACTCATTACTACTAATTTTAATTGAGATTTTGATTTTGAGATAAATAAAATTCCCTTAGGGTAGTAAAATAAACATTTTTTTATGTATTAAAAACAAAATGTTTATTTAGGAATATTATAATTATTTATTGTTAATTTTTAGTTATTTATTTTCTAAACTAACTATTAAGGTTGCTAAAAGTACACTAAAATATATACTTACAGCTGGAGCTGTTAATACATGTCCAGAAATAAATGCAATTCCAAGACTTAATAATATTCCTGTTGCAATTAATGAATATTTAATTGTAAGTACCTGTTTAAAATTTTTAATTATTAAAAATAAGGTTTTAAAACTATAGTAAACAAAGGGCAATATCATAAATATAAAGCCAATAATTCCAAATGCATAGAACCAATCATGGAAGTCTCTTTCAGTTAATTTAGGATTTTCTTTGTAGTTCCCCCCATATCCCATACCAAATAGTTTTTGAGATATTGGAGCTTCTTTAAAGGATTTTATGTAATTTTGAACAAATAATTCGCGACTACTAAATATAATATTTTGCACTTCATTCTTTTTTTCTTCTGTTTTTGTTATTTCTTTTGGTTCTGGTTTATATTGTTGTTCTTTTTCTTTGAATTCTTGAGTTTGTACCATTTTTTGGTGAACTGTTATGTTTTTCATAAATGCTGTATCTTTGTATGTCCTCTCGATCTTAAATAATATGTGATTTTAGTGATTGGTTTTTTCATTTATTCTTTGAATGCTGAATAGATATCAGTCTAAAAATATTTTAAATTTATATAAGTTAATTAAGGAACCTTCTTAATGTACGAAATTTGCGTTTTGTTGGCGGGACCTAGGAACAAAGAAAATCATTGCGACCACAGAACAACAAAAGAACAGCATATTCGGTTGGTTTCGGCGCAAAAAAATAAGGCATGCATGGAGATATCATGCATGCCTTGATCCCAAGAGGGTACATTATTACTTTATTCAGGATCAAAATTACATTTCTCACATTTAAAGTATACCATAGTATAGATTATTTTCCTATATTTACCTGTTTTTTATGCAAGATTTTATACAATTTTAGATTGAGAAATAAAACGGTAAGGATTCTAAAACCCTATAAAAAGGAGGACAATTTATGGTAAAACATATCAGACTAATTGCTGCTATAATCGTACTCTTAGGTCTTACTTTATATGATAAAATATCAAATAATCCAATAGTTAAAAATTGTATTTTAACTATATTAATATTTGTGTGTATTTTAGTTAGCTTAGAATATATTTTTAATAAACATAAGTATACTCATTTAGATAAAAAATTACATATCTTTTTATCTATAATTCCACTAATTGTAGCATTTTTTATGATATGGCTTATTATTTTATCTCTTTAAAAAAGACTAGTAAATAACTAGTCTTTTTCTTTTATTTACAAATACTAAACTTAAGGACCTATATAGGAGTCCCACCCCATACCCATCAAGCTAAGATTTTGAGACACCTCCATAACGAAATTTTTACCTTCTACAGTTATTTATGAGAATTCAGCTCATTTTTTTCGTTTTGGGAAACAATCGTTTTCTTAAGTTAATGT
Source organism: Bacillus sp. CGMCC 1.60114 (assembly GCF_042676365.1). Lineage (NCBI taxonomy): Bacteria > Bacillati > Bacillota > Bacilli > Caryophanales > Bacillaceae > Bacillus > Bacillus sp. CGMCC 1.60114. The sequence continues at coordinate 515 of NZ_JBHTHG010000034.1, read as the reverse complement.
CCATAGGGTAGCACCCCTATATGTGGGGTTGAAATAAAGTCCGATAATTTATAAAAAATATTGATAATCAATATTAAAGTTTGATAAGAATGCTGTACAGAGATAATAAGGCTCTGGTGCAAAAAATCTAAGAAGCTTGAACATACTGATATTATCAATCTATAAAGGATGTGTATCCGTATGAAAAAGCCAACAAAATTTAAGTGGAAACATTACGAACCCGAAATTATCTTACATGTAGTACGCTGGTACCTCCGGTACAGTCTGAGTCTTCGTGATCTCGTAGAGATGATGGAAGAGCGTGGAATATGCGTAGCACATACTACGATTATGCGCTGGGTTCATAAATATGGACCAGAACTTGATAAACGCATTCGTCCGTATTTAAGGAGAACCAATGACTCCTGGAGAGTAGACGAAACTTACATAAAAGTAAAAGGACAGTGGATGTATCTATATCGTGCAGTAGATTCTGAAGGGAACACGATTGATTTTTACCTAAGCAAAACTAGAGA
>NZ_JBHTHG010000033.1:0-8791 GCF_042676365.1 Bacillus sp. CGMCC 1.60114 | reverse complement strand
ATCGTACAATCAAGTACCTCAATAATATCATTGAGCAAGATCACCGGCATGTGAAACGTCGATTCTCCCGTTCTTTAGGATTTCAAAGTCTTCGCCATGCCTCAAGTACTATTAAAGGTATAGAAACTGTTCATGCTATATACAAACAAAAACGAAGTCTTCAATCAAACTTCGTTTTTTCGACGTATAACGCATTACATGAATTATTAATAGTTTCATAAAACTGGTCCATAACATTCCCCATCTCTTTATATCTTCGGAAACTTTGCAACAGAACCAAATTTCTCAATCAGCATCTGTCAGACTTTTAACTTTCATCCAAAAGAAGTTTCCCACTTCTAAACGGTAAAGGTGCGACAGTACCAGTGAAAGATGTCAATATATCATTAGATCAATTTTATATAATTTCACGTACCATATTTTTAATAAAATTTTACTAATTCATATTCAGGGGATTTCTTACTGTCTCACATATTTATACGACTGAAATTCCTATATCAAACTAAATTTCTCAAGTCTTTACTTCTCTTCTTTTTCCTCCTCTTTTATTAAATAAAAAAGTATCCTTAGTTTAGAGTAAGGATACTTTTTTAATTTACCTATGTAAAAATCTTTAATGAGTTCTATATTGACCCACTAATTTCTCTTCACTCATTCGAACAAGGCGTTTTGTAATCTCCCCACCAACAGAACCATTGGCACGTGCGGATGTCTCTGGACCAAGTGTGACTCCAAATTCGCGAGCAATCTCATATTTCATTTGCTCAATTGCACTTGCTGCCCCTGCAATAAGAATTTCATTTGTATTATTATCATGACGTTGAATATTCATAATTACACCTCCATTATATTGGTATATAATGTGCTCTTAATTAGGATAAATATGCATTTAATCTAAATTTCTTCCATTTTCGTATCGAATTCACACTAGAGAACTATTTTCGTCTTTATGGAATATATAGTAGAAGTTTTACGCACACCAGGAACAAAAAAATTTGTTTGAAAAAATCTCAAATTAGTTAAGGTTTTACGTTACTATTCTAAATTCTTATAGATAGCTATCAAGTTTCGTCTCGATTCACAAACTTAAGCTTTTTAAATGTGATACTGGTTCTACAAAATAAAATTCGGAACTATTTCGCTTGATACTTTGCAAAGAAATCATCGATTCTAAATTTTTCATCTTGTACACGTTGGATGTCAGTTGCTATATCTTTCATCGCAGCATCATATCTTTCTTTCGTATACTTTTTCTTCGCTTTTTTTCGATTCCTGGCGCTATTTCTTTTTTACTTCATCAGTTAATTCATTTTTAAGCTTCTTACGGAGTATTTTTTCCGTTTCATTTAAAGAGTATTTCTCTTCATCCTTTGTCTTAACTTCTTCTTTTGACTTACTTTCTTTACGTGCTTTTTCAAGGTCAGATTGGCATCCTGTTAGCATGACAGTTATTCCCAAAATAGAACTCAATACAACTTTTTTAGTATTTGTACACACAACAAATTCATTTATCATTATATCCTAATTAATAGAATATTTTTTACAAAAACACTCTTTCTGCAAGGAAAATAATATGTTATTTTTTGTCGGTCCGTTTCTCATAGTATTCGGTAATAATATGTTTTATCACTTCAGAAGATGAATTGAAACCTCCTCGAACCTTATCTTTCTCAATCTGATTGTAGAGTGATTTTGATAACTGAGTAGGTAACTTTTTCTTTCCTGTTGTAAAGGTAATCAGATTCTTTTTATTTACTACTTCCCCTTCTGTATTGAACTACCCCCACTAGACAAGTTCTATTTACCAATAAGCAACCACGCTTGAATTCGTTCTATATTTATCTTAACAAAAAAACATGTTTTGCTATACAAAAGGCTAATTCATCTCCCACCTACTCATTGGGCTACGCCCTTCACATTCCTTGAGATGGAGTATTCTTGGCTATTTGAGATAAAAACGCTATCCTTATCAATGACTCTACTAAAAGGATAACGTTTTTTAAGCATGATGGACTGAGTATGTTAGAGGTAGTTTTATGTTTAGAATGGAGTTCTGACACACGTTGCTAGCTTAATAGATATAAATCAGAATCCCTGTTTGCAACCAAAGTGAAAGATTTTATTGCTATTGTACAATGGTATAGATATAATATTTTATGTATATAAATGATAACAATTATCATTATCGCAAAAGATGCTGCAGAAGATAAAGGAGTAATTAATGTTAGAAAATTTTTCTTTAGAAAATCGTCGAAATATTTATATAAAATTAAGTCTTTTCATTTTGATAACTTTAGGATTAATAGTGAGCATGTTTTTAGCTATAACATTTGGCGCAAAAGAGATGAATGTTCATACCGTATGGTCAGCCGTATTTCATTATAATCCTACACTAACATCGCAACAAATTATTTATGAATTGCGTCTTCCACGTGTGTTGGGAGCAGCAATTGTCGGAGCAGCTTTTGCTGTGGCAGGAGCTTTAATGCAAGGAGTAACCCGAAATCCTTTAGCGGATGCTGGAATATTAGGGATTAATGGCGGATCAATGTTTGTTGTTGCACTCTGTTTTGCATTTTTTCCAAGTATGCCATATTCCATGTTAATGGTCTTTTCGTTTATTGGAGCCGTGCTAAGTACATTATTTATTTTTATTATTGGCTCGGCTACTCCTGGAGGACTAACACCAATTAAGCTTACTATTTCAGGTGCCGTAATTGCAGCACTTTTACATTCACTTAGCTCGGGTGTGGCCATATATTACGATTTGAGTCAAGACTTGGCCTTTTGGTATGCAGGAGGAGTAGCCGGGATAAAGTGGGCCCATTTGCGTATCTTAGCCCCTATTATTTTGTTTACAATTATGTGGGCTATCTTTTTAGGACGATCTGTCTCTCTCATTTCAATGGGAGGTGGTATTGCAACAAGCCTTGGGGTGAAAACAATGCGTGTTAGGGTAATTTGTATAACGGTAGCTGTGATTTTAGCAGGAGTTTCTGTGTCAGCTGTTGGCTCTATCGGATTTGTTGGACTTGTTGTTCCTCACCTCTCTAGAAAGTTAGTTGGAGGGGATTATCGGCTTATTATTCCGATGTCAGCATTATTAGGAGCGATTTTGTTAGTTTTAGCTGATTTAGGAGCTCGGACAGTTGATCCACCTCGAGAATTAGCTATTGGTATCATGGTTGCGTTTATTGGTGTTCCCTTCTTCCTTTATATCGCACGTAAAGTAGGGAGGGATTTATAAGTGAAAGGAAAAATGAACAGAGATACAAAGAGAGTTTATGGCGTTACCATTCTATTTATTGCTATTAGCCTTGTTTCCGTATTGCTAAGTTTAAATACGGGGACATTACGTATTTCTCCTGTAAAAGTAATTCAGACTTTATTCGGATACGGGGATTTTGAAAGTTCAACGGTTTTATTTGATTACCGTCTACCACGAATATTAATCACAATGTTAGCGGGCGTTGGCTTAGGGATTTCGGGAGCAATTTTGCAAGGGTTATCTCGTAACCCTTTAGCAGACCCAGGGATTTTAGGGCTACATTCTGGAGCATCATTTGGTCTTATTATTTTTGCTACATATTTTCATTCAATGGATAAACAAGCGGCAATTCTTATTCCTTTATTTACGTTTGCAGGTGGAATACTAGCAGCATTCTTAATTGTAGTATTGGCCTATGAACGTTACAAAGGGATATTGCCGATTCGACTGATTTTAGTTGGAATTGCTGTATCAGCGGGCTTTAGTGCTATTACACTTTTTTTATCTCTTCGCTTAGACGAAGAAACCTACACGTTCGCTTCTAGGTGGTTAGTAGGTAATGTTTGGGGAAGAGACTGGATTCATGTTATAGCACTTCTTCCGTGGATTTTAATTTTAGCACCCTTTGCGTGGTTTCAATCCAAAACGCTAAATGTGTTATCGCTTGGAGATGATGTGGCAGCAGGACTTGGGGTTTCTGTTCAGAAAAGTCGGTTGTTGTTGTTAGCAACTGCGGTAGGATTGTCCTGTGCTAGTGTAGCAATGGCAGGAGGAATTGGTTTCATTGGTTTAGTTGCCCCGCATTTAGCCCGTCGTCTTGTCGGGGGGATATATCGGCATTTTCTGCCGCTTTCAGGATTAATCGGGCTAGTGATTTTAGTGCTTGCAGATGCAATTGGTCGATCTGTTTTTGGGGCCAATGCTATTCCAGCGGGGATAGTAGTGGCAGCAATAGGGGCACCTTATTTTCTTTATTTACTTATAAAAACTAAATAGACACAAGGAGAAGCTCATGAAAAAAAAGTTTGCGATATTATTTAGTATAATGCTGATTATTGTCTTGTCAGCTTGTGGTCAAAGTAATGAAAAGGATAACAAAGCAGCAAACAAAGATAAGGCGAATAGTGGAGAACCTAAAATTGCTTCGTTATCCATTCACTTAACGAATGACTTACTTGCTTTAGGGATTACACCAGCTGGTTCAGTTATTGGAGGAGACTTAAAAGATTTTTTACCACACGTAAAGGACAAGTTAAAGGATACTAAAAAACTTGGACCTGTAAAGGATCCAAATATGGAAGCATTACTTGAATTAAAACCTTCTGAAATTTATTTAGATGAGGAATATTCAGGGGGGAATATAGATGAATTTAAAAAAATTGCTCCTACACATGTTTTTAATCTTGATGAGGGAACATGGAGGGATCATTTAAGATCTATAGGTAAACAAGTGAATCGTGAAAAACAAGCAGAACAATTTATTTCAGATTATGAAAAAGAAACAAAAGAGGTTAAAGAATTATTAAATAATAAACTGGGTAAAGACAGTAAAGTAATGGCTATACGTGTTACAGCGAAAGAATTACGAGTTTTTAGTACAAAGCGACCAATGGGTCCAATTCTATTTCAAGACTTAGGATTGAAACCTGCCAATGGTGTTGAAAAAATTGATAAAAACCAACCTTATCAAGTTATTTCTCAAGAAGTGCTTCCAGATTTTGATGCAGATGCTATTTTTGTCATTGTTAATAGAGATGATAAATCACAAACGACTTTCAAACAATTAGAAAAAACAGCTATTTGGCAAGGATTGAAAGCTGTTAAAGAAAAGCATGTTTATATGATTCCAGATCAGCCTTGGCTTGATTACTCAGCGCTAGGAAATAAAATGGCTATGGATAATGCAAAAGAAATTTTTTCTAAGTAATAAAAGCATTTAGTATTTTAGTCGCTTTTATAAGAGCGTACATGAAGGTATCCCAAAAGACAGTGCTTGGGATACCTTTAGTTTTTTAGACTTGAACTAACCCCACTTACTTCGTTGAAGTGGGAGAGCCCTAAGTATAGAAAACTATCAGTTCAGCTTCTAATTGATTAGGTTATCCCCGTAGTTCTTACGGTTTGTTTTTTACTCTCCTCAGCTATTCGCGTTGAACCAGATGCATAGGTATTTCCTTTAAGGTTATTTCGATTTTACGTAACGTAATTGAAATAAAAATTTTATTACTATTCATTTAGGGGCACGGCAACATGCCCATCAACTTAAGAATTTTATAACACCCCAAAACAAAAAAATTGTACATTTTTACATGAAGATGTCAATTTTCTCGTTTTGGAGGTATTTGTATTTCTTAGCTTGATAGTGATGTGGCGGTACCCCCTATATAAAAAACACCACTCTATAACCGGGAAGAGTGGTGTTTTTTATGTCGTATTGTTTTATTCATCGTTTACTTTGATACATATATTGAAATTCTTTGTTATTCATTGTCTTTCTACTTTTAATTCAGCATATCTGCAAAAGTAGTCCCCACATTATTTTTACGTTTCATGTGCTTTTCTAAATAAATCTTTGTTGTTTGTATATCTTCATGGCCCAATGTTTGCATAAGATGATACAAATCAGCATTTCCCTGCTCTACCGCCATAATCGCAAAAGCATGACGAAATGTATGTGCAGTTACAGGGTTTTCACGATGTTTTAAGAAATCTAAATTTGTTTTTTTAATCATATCCGTTACCTGATTAGATAGTGTTTTGGCACTATAAAAGTTGCCTCTTTGATTCACAAATAAAGGATGCTCATCTCCCTGGTTCAATACTGTCTCAAATCCCCTTCTTTTTCTCATTTCACAAATACATTGATACAAATGTTCTGAAATGAAAAGTTCACGTACTTTATTCCCCTTTCCTGTTACTTTTATCCAGTACTTTCCATCGTAATGTAAATCTTTTACCTTTGCTGTACATAATTCTTGAATACGTGCTCCAGTACTTGCTAATGCAAGCAGAATCGTGTAATTCACTAAATGTCCTCTATCTTTATAAAAACCAAGTATCTTCATAACCTCGTCATAAGATAAATCGCGGTTTGGTCGATCCTGTGCGTTTACATTTGCCTGCTGCATTTCTTCATGAAGTGGTTTTTCTATGTATCCAAACCCATACAAGTGTTTTAGAAACGAACGAATTAAAACCGTCTTCTTTGCAAGTGTTGCGACTGCATATGTGGATTCATTTCGGCCATTCTTTACTTGTTTTAACCAGTTATTAAATTTTCGAATGTGCCAAGGTTTTAGTGTTTTTAATAAGGAAGCTTTTTTTGTTACTTCTGCCCCATCTATCTCAAATTCTTTTGCATGCTGCACCATACATTGGCAAAATGATAGTATTTCAGTTAAATAGCTCTTCTTGGTATCTTCTTTTCTATTCTTTTTTTCATCCATATCTTTTTGCATATGCACAAAGTGGTAAATCACTTCAAGGTCACTCAGGAAATCGTATTTTCCCTTCCCCTCTCTTTCTGCTGCTTCCATTTTTTGTTCTACATCATTTATATAATGACTGTTATTCAAAAAGGTAACAACATCTTTTATATTATCTATATATGTATCTATAAATTCATTTTGATTGTTTTTAATAGATATAATTTCTTTTCCATTTTTATTATCCATACAATCACTATCCTACTTTCTGTATAAATTCTTAATATATTATCTTATAATACATTATAATACGTAATTGAATTTACTTACATGAATTATATAAATTAAAAATCATCTTTTTTCAGTAAGAATCCCCCATTCTTCTATATTTAACTATACATATATTTTTTTATAAATTATTAAGAAATGAATATTCGTTAAAAAGATATAAATAATCTATTTAAATCGTTTTATATTTAAATATTGATTGGAAATTTAATAATTAATAAATCATATATCATATTTTATATACTTATATAAAAACAATAAATTTTGATTTATAGTACCTATATGTTTAATATATATAAAATACTCTGATATAATATAAATATAAGTTTATAGATTAGGAGGCATTGTATTAATGTCACAAGATTTATTATTTATTTCGAAGCCGACAGTAACTACCAAAGAAGCAGCTGAAATATTAGGAGTAACTGTACAGACCGTTTTGAAGAAAGAAAAAGAGGGTCTAATAGAATGTGTATATAAAGAGAATTGGAAACAATTCGGTAGCAAAATATTTTACTTAGAAGATATTGAAAAGTTAATGAATGAAGAAGAGATAAGAGGCTTAAGCACTAAAGAAGCAGCTGAACTTTTAAACGTGGCACCATCTACTATCTTTACTTATATTAAATCTGGAAAGTTGCCCGCAACATTAATCGAGAAGCGGGGAAAACTAGTTTATATGATTTCGGAAGACGATTTACAAACCTTTCAACTTCATTATGCAAAAACCACTACGAAAGAACGAAAAACATTTATCACCAAGATCGAGGATACTGAAGTGTATTTATTTCAGTTACTTACACACAATGAAACATCTAAATTAGCTCGTATTATAGAAATAAACGGAAAAGATGGCAAAGTCATGACACAGGAGGAAGAAATCTTTCCCTTATCTGAATACAAAGCTCGTGGATACAAAGTGGATCATTTTGAAAAGCAAGCAGTTATTACAAAACGCGGTTATATCTCATTTAAATTTAAAAAGCCACAGCTTTTTGACTCTATTACGTATAAACTCATCACACTATTTTACAGAGAAATTGGTTCTACAAATATGCGATTATTTGTGGATCAAGATACAATTCATGTAGAAATTAAGCCCTTTGTATTTAAGATTGATCCAATTCAATTTCAAGAAGAGATTAAGTATTTACATTCACATATGAAAACAGGTTCTATATTACCACATGCTGAAGGAATATTCTTTAAAAGTAATATGGAGCCATTAACTTTCCATGTGGAACATGAATTTAAAAAACAAGTCATTAAAATGGCAACAGCTGCAGGTTTAGGACAAGAAGAATTTTTATTTCAAGCTGTTAAAACATATATGAGTACATTAAAAGAAGGAAATAATTGAAATCTATATAATGGATAGTGCTCAATTTTCATCAGGGAACAACCTTAAAAAAATAAAGTGAAGTATAAATACTTGTTATGTTTAATTAGAATTCTCCTTATTTATTATATAAAAATTACATAATTATCATTCAGTCTAATGCAATTTATAAATAAAATATGGGGTATAATAATGCCCCTACTTGAAGAGAATCTATTCCAATTCTCTTTTATATTTTTACTAGATTCAAAGAGAATCATATTTCTTCTATGGATCTTATTATTTCAACTTTCTAAGTATAATTATTTAGTTTACGATAATTTTATTATGTGATATGTATTGTGTTTTATCACATAATAAATAAATGGGTTCTGGTGCAAAGATGATTTCAAAAAAACATAGGATATGAATTTCCTATTAACTTACGGATTATGCTGCAATGCCAAACAGTTTATCAATGAATTCTTTTCG
>NZ_JBHTHG010000032.1:0-6767 GCF_042676365.1 Bacillus sp. CGMCC 1.60114 | reverse complement strand
TGTGATGGTATTCTCACTTATTTTGCAGTAGATGCTGCCCGTAAAATACAAAGTAAAGAGTAGTGTAAAAAAAGCACCTAGTATTATGATTAGGTGCTTTTTTTACACCTAATATATGGTTTAAATTTAACTTCCGCTTTCGAGAATTATGTGAACACTAAATGTTGCTTTAAAATAATGTTTGATTAATTTGATACTAATAACCTTGATAATAGATCATAGAAAAAAGCGTGTTTTGTAAAAAAGATTGATTAAAACACGCTCTTAATATTTTTAATTGACTCGTTCTTTTATAAAAAAGTTTGATCATTCCCTATTTATGGTGCTCCACAATCGCACCCTTTTATGGAACAATTAAGAAATGACTGATTTTTGTAGACTTTCTAATAAGGAAATTCCTATGTTTTCATCATCATTTCTACCTAATTGATAATTGGCCAGAACTACGGAGGCAACTTTCTTTTCTTTATCAATCCCTAAAAATGAACTAAAGCAACCTGTTCCACCGCCATGCAAAATAACATTATTGTTTTTCTTTAAAAGGAACCATCCAAGACCCATATCATACTTCTTTGTTCCATTTCCATGTTTTTTATGACAAAGACACAAATATGGTTGATCTTCGTAAATATTTATTTTTGCATATTTAAGTAAATCATCAGCAGTTGAACTTATTGCACCCGCAGGTGATATAAGATTCTCTTTGTTCCATTTCCAGTTGCCGCAATCATTATTTTTTCTGTCGTAACCATGTAAATTATTGTTTGATGTACCTAAATAAGTATCGCTTAGTCCAAGCTCATTATGAAGAAAGTCATTCATAGTGTCCCAATATCCCTTGCCTGATACAATCCCCAATCCATACCCAATAAGTGATATACCGAAATTTGAATATTTCCATGAATAATCCATTTCTTTTAATTTATTATTTTCAATTAGCATTTTCATTTTGTTAAAATCCATATTTAACGGATTATGCTTATTCAAATCACCACCGCCAATAATCAAACCTAAAATTAGGTTAGAATATTCCCGTTTATTTAATGGCAGTCTTGCTGAATATCCAGAAGAGTGAGTAGCAAGGCGGAGCAATGTAGGATAATAATCGTCTCCCTTAATCTCTCCTATATATTTTTGTATTGAATCGTTTATTGACAACTTTTTTTCAAATACATATTTTGATAACAAAGATACAGTAAAAGTCTTTGTAATAGACCCAATTTCATAATGATATTTTTTGGATGAATCAAGTTCACCGTTTTCATTATAAGTTTTTATTACAGAATCATTGTCTGTTAAATAGCCAACAGTTAATTTTAAATGTTTTTTTCCTTTGCTGGCTCTTTTAATTAATCGTAATGTTTCATCACTGATTTCAAGCATAATTGAACTCCCTCATCCCTCATTTTAGAAATATTTCAAAAAAAGATATATTCTTCAAAGATAAATCAGCCTATACGATTTATTTTTCACATTTTATTTCCCTTATTAATTGCTTGAATTCTTCGTATCTCAAACTCCTTCATTACTCTTAATTGTAATTCAATGTTATCTCCATCCATTTGTAAATTACCCTCTTCTTCAAATCCATCGTGTTCTTCACCGTCAAAACTATAAAGTTTCTTTAAAAGGTCCCACATTATTTCTAATTCTTCAGTTGATAACTTTTTAAAAAGTTCTTCCAAAAAAAAGATTCCTTTTTCTGCAACGACAAGCAATACTTCTTTTCCTGTTTTAGTTATTTTTACGTTAATCGCACGTTTATCTTTCCTACTAGGAACTACGTTAACATATCCCTTGTTTTCCATAATGGTGATTAACTGTTTTGCACTCTGTTTTGTGGTACCTAATTTTCTAGCTATATTATTCAAAGTTGTTTCATCTTCAGGTAAATGCGCAATTGCTACCATTGCCATATACTGTCTGGATGTTAAAAGTTCAAGAAACTTGTCACCTTTTACCTGAATTTTATTTGCTAGAGAAAATAAGGTCCCGTAAGTTTGCTGCATTAAAAAAAGTTCTCTGTAAATATCCATAATTAACCTCCATTTTAGTCATTATACTGTCTAAATTAAAGGTATCACATTTTTCATTTTAGTCAATATACTGTCTATTTTTTGAAATAAACGGTCCTTTAGTTCAATAAGAAAAAGACTACCGTTCGCAACCGGTTATTTAAAGTTAAAGTTTTACAATTAAAACTTTTCTTGTTATGCAACAATCTGACCCGATTGTTGAACAAGAAAAAACCCTGCATATCAACACAGGATTTTTAATCAAACTTTATTATAAATGATCAAACTTTTTTTAAAATAATCGAACTTAGTTTTAAAGGATCAATCTTTTTTATAAAACTACACTAAAGTCCCCTAGTTAAACAATCTGGGGGATTTTTAATAGTCTTCTAAATACATTGAATCCCGATAATGTTACGTTATGTTAACCGCACATAAATATAGTATTCGTCATTATTTACATAGGATTTAAATATATTCATGACGAAATAAACTAAGTACAAAAGGAGGAGTAACTATTATGTCATTTCCAGTTCTAGAAACAGAAAGATTAATATTAAGAGAAATTACAAAAGAGGATTCAAAAGCTATTTTTGATTACTTTTCAAGAGACGATGTAACACGATTTTATGGTATGAATTCTTTTAAAGATTTAAAGGAAGCAGAGACTCTTGTCGAGAACTTTCAGCGTGCTTTTCATGATAAAAAAGGAATTCGATGGGGAATTGTTACAAAAACAGAAAATAAATTCATTGGAACAATAGGGTTTCATGCTTGGAGTCCACAACATAAGCGTACAGAAATCGGCTACGAGATTCATCCTGATTATTGGAGAAAAGGATATATATCGGAAGCCGTGAAAACTGTTATTACATATGGATTTAATGAATGGGATTTAAATAGGATTGGTGCAATTATCTTTACAGATAATGTCGCCTCACATAGATCGATACAAAAATTTGGTTTTAAACAAGATGGAGTATTAAGAGAATACATGTATCAAAATAATTATCCGAACGATGTTATCACTTATTCTCTACTAAGAAGCGAGTGGAATAATTAAAATCATTCTACTTCCAATAACAAAAATTATGTGAACACTAAAGTCCTCCAGTTAAACAATCTGGAGGACTTTTAATAGTCTTCTAAATACATTGAATCCCGATAATGTTACGTTATGTTAACCGATTATGTATATGATATACATTCAAAAATCTAAACAAATCGGTTCTTCCTAATGGTACAATTGGGAAAAGGAGGAAAAATAATGGTTATAAAGAAACAAAAGGTGGAACCGCTATGGTTAGTCACAATCGGATCTATTTGTATGCTTATGGCTTTTCAAATTCAACATTCGGGGTTACAGCTCGCAGGACTTATCGCTGGGGCTGGTTTAAATGGTTGGGCTCTCGGATTAACAATCATGCGTTCCAAAAAGAAAGATTAACATATCCCCCTCTCGAAACGGGAGGGGTTACGTAAAATAATAAATGAGAATAAGGGGGTCATAGCATGAACAGATATTGGATCTACATATATACGTCAATTTTAATTATGTGTTTGATTCTAATTACAATAGGTTTTAAATCTGGATTAGCATATCAATCTTTATCCTGGAAAATCACCATAGGTATTTGTACCGGTTTCGGAGTTTCTGCATTTATGAATTTAAGAAAAAAATCTCAAGAAACCAAAGATATTTAATAGACATAAATAACTTCCGCTAACGAGAATTATGTAAATACGAAGCCCCTTCAGCAAGTAAATTGAAGGGGTTTTTTCTAGATACAGTGACTACTGAATTGGTGTTATGTTAACAATAAATCTGCTCATTAGAGCGGATTTATTGTTTAATCTTCATTCATCTTCTATATATTCTATTATATCTCCGGGTTGACAATATAAAACTTTACAAATTGCGTCTAAAGTAGAAAAGCGAATGGCTTTTGCTTTTCCTGTTTTTAAAATGGATAAGTTACTATTTGTAATTCCAACCTCTTCAGCTAGCTCGTTCAGCGACATTTTTCTTTTAGCCATCATAACATCTAGATTAATTCTAATCATAATTATTATCCTAAATGGTTAATTCATTTTCTTGTGCTATCTGTACCGCTTTATGAAAGAAAAATCCTAACAAAATAATAAATATAGAAGCGAGTAATAAAGACGTGTTCACTGTATATAATGTCTCCACACGACCTTTAAAATGCATAGAGGAAATTATTTTTTTAGCTACAAGTAAGTCTGGAATAGAGTTAATAAAAGAAGCTATAAGAAGTACAAAACCCATTCCGAAAATAGATTTTGTATTACTATGTACAAACAGTTTTCGAGCTGCAAGGTTTTTAAATAAAACTCTAAAATTCCAAAATATAAAAGTAGGAAATACTAAAACTAACGGATACATCATCAAAGCAGGTTTAGCTATCATAGTATCAGCAATATGAAATTGAAGAACTCCTATTGATAACCGGTAATCCCCAGGTTCATTTGGTATGATGGAAGGATCTATGGTTATTGCGGTAAAAAGAGTAGCTGTAGTAATAGTACAAATAATTCCTATGATAAATAATACAGTCATAATATAGGAAATAATGCGGTAAATATTTAATGCTTTCACAAGAATAACCTCCATTGATTTCTTTTATAAGAATAATCTACCATATTATTTTTATTTTTCAACAATTTTTTATCGAAAAACGATAAAAAATTGTTGAAAAATAAAATATAAAATCTAGAAATTTTATATAAAGTTACTATCGATAATAAGAATTATGTAAAGAAAGCTAGTATGAATCTAGCTTTCTCTTTTTTAATCATGGGTATTTTAATTTCTTTATTCATCAGATTTTGAATGTATACTTTTATTGAAAATTTTAGAGAAAATGTGTGATGTGAGATAAAATCAAGAAAATGAAAGTAAACTAATATTCAAAAGTTTACATTTACATAATTTTGTATTTTTATCGTACAATTTTTTATTTTTGGTAATGTGACTCTTATATGGGGGAGCACGCACATTTTAACGTTTTTATACGCTAAGATGGAGGAATCGGTTATTCATTTTATTGCTTTTTATAGAGTTTTGTCGCTTTGGGAGATAATTTGCATTTGTTTTAAGTGCTATTTCGCACTATAAATACCAACCGTTTTGATTTAGGGGTGCCAACATTTCGGAAATTTTGTACGTTAAGAATTTAGCCATAAAAAAGCACACCTCCGATTGTTAGACTGTGTCTAACAATCGGGGTGCACTTCATAAAGAATCGACTTTTTTGTTTGGGTTGTTAAGCTAACCTGCCCGATAGTTTAAGTAGAAACCTTCACAATCTCTTGACTCTATTCGAACAATGGTATAATATGCTTTCTAATCAATTCAATTCTATCCTTGGCACGTGGCATAAAGCGAGAAGCAATAGTAACTACCATTTCTTTTTTGGGGTTTATGAAAATTACATTTCCACCATCACCCAAAGCTGTATAGCAATCATCAACAATCCACCACAAGTAACCATATGACAACTCTCCCCATCGACTTTTTTCCTTTGTGCTGTCCTCTATCCATTTGGAAGATAGAATTTGATTACCGTTCCATACACCGCCACTTAAATATAACTGACCTATTTTTGCCATATCCCGTGGCGTTAAAGTAAGTCCCCAACCGGCGGTGTTTACACCTTTAGGGTCTACTACCCAACCAGTTACATATTTATCCTTAAGAAAAGCGAAATGTTCTTCTTTATTTTGTATAAATGCATTATTAGGAGCTTTGATTTGAAGAGGTTTAAACAAGCTCTCTGTAGCGAAATCAATCACAGATTGACCAGTTGCATTTGTAAGAACGCCTGATAAAATATGTGTGCCAATGGTAGAATATTTAAACTCTCCAATACCGTCTTTTCCCCCTAGCAAATCCAATGTAGCTTTTACCCAGTCATCACTTGTATAAATCTTTGTATATGGCTCTGACTTGTATTTATATGGTGCAGTCATTGTCATCAAATTTTTTATGGTGACATTTTGTATTGTTTTTTCGCCACGCCTAACTGTGTAATCCGGAAAAAATTCTAATACTTTCTGTTCTATATTTTTAATATATCCTTTATCTATTGCAATACCAATAAGAACTGATATTATACTTTTTGTTACAGATGCTATATGCAATATATCATCTTTGGTGTACCCATCAAAATATTTTTCATAAATCAAACTTTTATCTTTTCTAATAGCAATGCCTGCTATATTGGAATATTCTTTTTTTATTAAATCTTCAAAGTTAGAAATAGGATTATTATTCATTCTCACCTTTTCGTATTGACACATTGACGTCAAATATATCAATCCATTCCTTTCATTAAAATGATTAATCAATATTGATGTAATAAAGAATAATTTATTATAAAATTATTTTCAATTCTCTTTTTACATATAATATAAAAAGAGAATAAAGTTATTATATTTTAACACCAAAAACAAGCATAACCCCGTTCTAAATTTAAGACGGGGTTAAAATATAGGGTTCTGGTGCAAAATTTTCTACATGAAGCTACACTCTAGAAAACAGGATCTAGGAGAATCAGACATGAGATATTTTAAAGGACTTTATTGTAAATTAAGCAACTTTTTTGTCACTTAACATAATTCACATAAATTTCAAAATTACAATCTTGAAATGTTAATATTTGTTATATAATAATATGGTCATTATGGCATATCCCTAAAGTTAGTATGTCTAATGAAATTGTTTATTTT
>NZ_JBHTHG010000031.1:0-3256 GCF_042676365.1 Bacillus sp. CGMCC 1.60114 | reverse complement strand
CATGCCCATCAACTTAAGAACAGAAACAAAATGAACCTTCATTCAAATACACTAAAAAACTCTTAGAGCACTTTTTACCTTTAAAAATGAGCATATCAAATAAACCTAGATAAGTATCTTTTTTAAAATTATGCAGCTTTCTTTTGTTTTTTTAATTCATTATACTCATAGACAACACCCAAAATATCAAAGACAGTTTTTTTCTCATATCTGTGAGATTTCCGTCCATTTTTCTGTAGAAGGTGGAACAGACTGATAAGAACCTTTGCTATTTCTTGAGTGTTTTGCTGCATGGTTTGATATAAAATGTGTAAATGATCTTGAATCATTCCAATTGCTTTATATTCACTTAATTCCTGTTTCTTCTTTTGTAAAATTAATTGTCGCATCTTAAACATAATAGAAGAACATAAAAAAATGGAAATAAGTTTTCCATAAACATGGCATTCTAATCGCTCTTGTTTAATATTTTGCCAATGATGAATTTGAAATAGGGATTTCCAAGTTTTAAAGATGATTTCAATTTGCCAGCGGAGAGAATAAAAATCATGGATTTGTTCCATCGGAACAATCTCCCAGGGGATATTGGTAACATATAGGTTCATTCCAGTTAATCGTTTGCTCTTTTCCGAATATGTAATGCCCTTTTTACTTTCCGTATACACTTGTTTTTTCATACGCTCATGAAGTTGTTTTTCTGTTAATCGATACATAATCACCCGAGTGAATAGTTTTTTATCCTTTCCAATATAAGCTTCTTTTATTTCATAGACCTGCCCTGGTTTTAAGGTATCCATAATGTGTTCTAAATCAACTTTGATGTACTGAGACTGTTTTTTTATTGTCCCATTTCGAAAGTATTCAGGAAATTCATTTTTGATATACACCATATTATTTAATTTGAGCCGTGATATATAATACACGCCACGTTGGTCCATTTGATCTAAATCATCTAGTGAATAATAGCCTAAATCCCGAATACATAGATCACCAGGGCGTAATGTCGATAAACACTCTGTTCCAAAGGTTTTATCATTATTTTTCCCAGGTTCAATTTGAACATTTAAAAACTGACCACTATGTAAATCATATTCTAATTGAATTTTTATACCAGCTGTTTGTGCACAACCACCTGACCCAGGGTACACACTAGCTAAATGTTTTGGCACTTGGAAAATCGTTGCATCTAAAATACGAATTCGTTGAAAATAAGCGATTGAAGAGCTTGGAATCACTGATGTTTCACAAATTTTACTTTTTAGCAATGTAGAGAAAATGTGTTTTAAAAAGCAAACAGCTTTTTTATTGAAACGCTTATTGAGTCCTTCTGGACTCATGAGTGTTCCTGTAACAGCATGAAGTTGACTACACAGTCTCACTAAAGAATCACTCGCTACTCGTTGACTAATCCAAACACATATAGTAGCTAAATCGTGCCCTGAAAATTTACGTTTCCGTTGTACAAAACCTAGTTCTCTAGCAAGATTTTCCAAAAATGAAGGAGTGAGATGTTCATATAATTCTTCAGCAAATAATTGTAGTTCACTCTGAATCGAAAGATTCATAAAAAACGCCATCCTTTCTGTATATTTCTACAAAAAGAATAACGTTTTTTTGTATTTAATGGTATTAAAATCTCTTAAGTTAAGGGGCATGTATGGTGACCCCTATTTCTTAAATTATGTTGCATAAAAAAGTGGGCTATTTTGAATAAATGGTGTTGCATTAGCGTCTGATTTTAGAAACATCAAGAATTTTCGTTTAGGCTTAGAATCTTTTGGATAATTTCATTTCTTTCAGTACTTGTAAAAGTCTTTAGTTTTGGAGCTGAAGGGAGGTTGAAATTTACATGAGAATGAGATAGTTCAAAAAGAAAAGTACCAATTAATTGTTTATTTTGGTTTTCAATGACAATCCAAAAGATACGCTTTTCATGATCAGGCGTTCCCCATTTTGCTTTTTCAATAGAATTTCTAAAATTTAAGCACCCAGCAATAATAAAGTCATCTTCTTTTGTTTTTTCAGCAGACTGAAAACCAGCATCCTCAAGCTCTTTCCATGCTGGGGGAAGTAGTTTATCTAAGTACATACCATACGTAGCATCTTCATACTCAGGAAATAATTTTTGGAGTTCCTCAATGGTATTTGCAAGAACTTCTTCCCAATGGTCCTTTAGATAACCAGATACTTTTTGTCCTAACTCTTCAATTGACATTTCGGGTTGAATGTTTAATTTTGACATTTAGATCCCTCCATCATTTTTTATTACTTACTCCTTAATCTTATAACATTAAAGCCAATTATAAAGTTTTCAATTGTATATACTTATTTTAGAGGGGATAAAATGATAAACTTTATAATAAATTTAATGTTGATAGGGATGAAAAAGAATGAAGAATAATATAAGGCCTATTGATATTGCGAAAAGGCTAAATTTAAGTACTAGCACTTTAAGAAGTTACGAAACAAGGGGGATTATCCCAACCACAGAAAGGTTGGGGACAGGATATCGAATCTATACGGAGGAACATTTAGCATATTTTGAATGTATAGTAGCCATGTCACCTGGATTTGGAATGGAGATAACAACAGCTGTATTAAAAAAACTGCAACAAAAAAATCTGAATTCTGCACTCTGGATAATCAACGAGATACAAGCAGTCACCTATCAAGAAAAAGAGTTAGCTACTAGAATAATAAAAGACCTAAACAATATCATTGATTCTCAATCGATAGCAAATAACCTAATGACGATTGGAGAGGTAGCAAATAAAGCGAAAATTTCTACTTCTACTATACGATATTGGGAAAAAGAGAGATATGTTAATTCAAAGAGAGGTGAAAATAATTATCGCTACTTTAATTCATATCAGTTTATTAAAATTTTGTTAATGAAGCTTACACAAAAAGCTGTGTATTCACACGAAATTGTTCAATTAAAAAAATCTATTAGAAATTTGGAGGAATACAATATTGAAGGGGCAAAAAGCATTGTCGAGGAGTGCCAACAACATTTAAATAAACGTAATCAAGAACAGTTACATGGACTATACTTTTTGTATCGATTATGTGCAAAGTTAGGATTAAAATAACTAAGAAAATATTAATATGGGGTACCTCCACATCACCATCAAGCTAATATTTTCATATCCCCCCTAAATTAAAATTTTCTTTCTCTACAGATAGTTATTCTGAGAAGCCGCTCATTTTTTCGTTTTGGGGGCATTTCTTTTTCTTAAGTTGATGGGCATGGGGT
>NZ_JBHTHG010000030.1:0-22478 GCF_042676365.1 Bacillus sp. CGMCC 1.60114 | reverse complement strand
TAAAATATAATAATTACGTAGAATACAATAAATTACAAAAAATACTTTTATTTACCAGGATGTTAAAATATAATAATTACGTAGAATACAATAAATTACAAAAATACTTTTATTTACCAGTACGTTAAAATATAATAATTATGTAGAATACAATAAATTACAAAAAATACTTTTATTTACCAGGATGTTAAAATATAATAATTATAGAAAATAATTAAAATAGCTCTATCATTTTAAATCCTTGTTATAGCTTCTACATAAGTTCAATTTAAAAATCCGACATAAGAAACGAGCATGATGGTGCAGCCGCATTCCTAGATGAAAAAACTATTTTTTGCGGGAGGGGCTATATAAATACAATTTATAAGTTCGACAAAATCCAACTTCATGTTGAAAATTCATTTAGTATATAGAACAGCATGTAGAAGTGACTAGTCCCTTCAAGATACCCGCTAGAGTACGATTGTATTTTATAGATGTTTATCTTGTAAACGAGGAACTACCATTTTCATGCAAAATGTTTCCTTGTGTTATATATGTATATGGGACGAGTTTGGATATGTTGGAAAATTAAGATGGATTTATATAAACTAACTTGCCTATAAAGCATTGAACTTGAAAGGGGGTGAAACATATGACAATAGGTTTAAACAAAACTAGACTAAATGCAGTTTTAGGTCTTACAGCACTTGCTACAATCGCTTTTATGACTTTAATGTTCTCAAAATTAGGTGGCTCCTCAGGTTTAGCACAGCTAATCCTTACATACCCTGGACTTCCAAACTGGGCAATCAATTCTATTAAGTTAGCATTGGAAACTGTTGGTTGGATTGCTACAGTTTCTGCTATCTTAGGAACTGTGGGTCTTGGAACTGTTGCTGCAGTCTTCATCAGTCAAGTACGTAAATACGGTGTTAGATATGCAGTTCAATGGTAATTAGAAAATGAAAAAAAGAGCTTATTAAGTTGTTATACCTAATAAGCTCTTTTTTTATTGTTATATAAAAATGCATAGATTATTTTGATGCTTGAAGAATTGGTAAAGGGTGGTTTTATTGAAACTTATTTCAAATCGTGTATTCATCTATTGCTATTATCACTTGCTGGGGTTGAAAAATCGAACTATTAAGAAAAGAAATTTTTTTAATAGCATTCTTCTTTTCCTATTTGTAGATGCTCTTCTACCTATTCTTCTATCAATAGGACTGATCTTTCTTACAGGGGAACAATCTATAAATTATATCTTTATATTTCCCTTACTTACCGCTTTTAATAATGTTGATAAAACCATATATAGGTTATTCTTTGCAGACGATAAAAAGCAATTGCAACTTTTGGGTTTTACTAGATTATCTTATATAATATCTAAAGATTTATACAAATTTTACCATTACATCTTATTGTTATGTATAGCTAATTTAACATTATTTATTTGTTATGTGCTTAAGCTTAAGTTATTACTAGCCCTCATATCACTAATATTTGGTTTTTTAAGTATATGCATAGGATTAATTATTAGATATCTATTATTAATCGTTCTTATTAAAGTGAGTAAGAATAAGATTAAAAGTATGATGTTAGGATTATCACTTTTATCATGGATAGGATATGGGATATTGGGATATTACATATACAATCTTTACGAATATGGACTGAACCACATTATTGTATTCTCTTGGACTTTGTTATATATATTATTAACACTAATAGGCCTAGTGGTACTTTTAAAATACAATAAACAGCAAGGTTCTATCCCGCTGAATGAATACTTTTTTACTGATTATAAAAAAGGACGGATCAGTGTAGAAAAGAGATTAATAACAAACACCCTGTTTGTTTTAGAAAGTAAGTTAATACTCAGAAATCCCCCAATAGAATTGTCTGGACTTCTGGTAATATTGACTCTTCCTGCTCTAATATTTGGCAGTATCTCATATTTGGCCACTCACAATCTTCATATGGATAGTCAATATGGCTTCTTATTATATATTTTTATGATATATATGCCAATGATAGTAGTTATGCTAGCGATACATCCATATGTAAGTTATGACTTAGACAAGAACTTTCTCCAAAAAATGCAACATATAGATAACTTTTTAAAATGGAAGGTTCATTTCAAAATTTTCGTTTCTCTAGGGGCTACTCTATTTTTCAGTACCTTACTTACTATACTATCCTTTATTTTTGTTCCTGCTAATGATATTAAAGAATTGATAACTCTATTAGTTTCTACCGCTTTATTTTATATAAATGTTTCAGTTGCTCTTGTACTTTCAACTATAATCTTTCCGAATTTTCAATGGGAACAAGTATATGAGATACCAACTACATTGTCAAAAGGGGCTTTTATTGCTTTTTACACTCTTCAGTTATGTGTAAATATTATTTATTATTTCTTAGTTTACTTCACTAAGGATTACCTTCTTTACACAATACTTTATATATCTTTTATGGCGGGAACAGGAGTTTCACTATATCGATTCTCTATCTTATTCAGTAAAAAATCTCTAACAAAGAACTTTGTGTCTTTGAAGTTATTTAAGGAGTGATATAAGTATCATGATAAAAATCAGTAGGTTAACAAAGATTTATGAAAGTAATACTAAAGCTCTTGAGGATATAAACCTGTCATTAACGTCTTCTAACATTGTGGGATTCATCGGTAGGAATGGAGCGGGAAAAACTACTCTCTTAGAGATAATAGCAGGACTTCTTTCTCCCACTACAGGTGAAATAGTCTTTCAAGGAGATCTACCTAAGAATCAACTGATTGGATATATGGAGGATAATCCGTCCTTCTATGAACAACTTACTGTATTTGAAATGATTCAATATATAAACTTAGTCAGAAGATTAAATTTATCTACTAAAGAACTGGAAAATGCACTGATTGAGGTGGAATTGCTTGATAAAAAAGATACTTTTATTTCAGGGCTATCCAGAGGAATGAAACAGCGGCTGGGATACATCATAGCTACTTTACATTTACCAAAGATTTTACTGCTTGATGAACCATTTACAGGATTGGATCCACACCACTTAAAGATAATGAAAACAACCATATCTTCCTATGCTAGAGCGGGTAACCTAATACTATTCTCTACTCATATTTTCTCATTTGCCGCTCAATTATGTGATCAATTGGTTTTTATTAATGAAGGACGGATAGGAAGTGTAATTGATTCAGTTCAGAAGGAGAAATGGGATGAAGAACGCATTAACCAGGAATTTGAAAGAATTATCACAAGATAAGAAGGTATTCATAAATATCTTTATCTTATTCTTGATATTTTTTGGACTAGGCGGAATTGTTGGTATACTCGGAGTTAATATTCAAAAAGATACTATAATTCAAAATCCAACTGTAAGTTCTTTTAAATCTATCTTTTTTAATAATATAAGAGTAGCATTAAGTATATTTTTTACAGGATTCTTTACAGTGGGCTTGCTTCCAATCGTAATACTATTCATTAATGGTCTTAATTTTACATCTGCATTTGTATATTTTTCATTGACGGAGGATTTTGCATTTTCTCTGAAGCACGTAATATTTCACTCCCCTTTTGAGCTATTAGGCTTTTATTTTACGTTGGTCCCATCGATATATTCTTACGTTCTGTTCTTTAAAAGCCTTAGAGAAAACAAAAAATTTGAAATACGTAAGGTTATAAAATGTTCGCTCGTGTGTATATTAGCAAGCACCGTATGTTTGTTAGTAGCTGCATTAATTGAATTTGAGGTAATAAAATTTTTAAAGTAAAGGAAGGAATATGAATTACTATGTTAACCTATAAAATATCTAAAAGACCAATCTTAACTTTGTTGCTTATGTCTATGGCTAATGCATTAATATTTTTAGTGATTACTCTTTTAAACATTGGTGAATTAGAAACTCATCTTTCTAGTATATCTGATGATAGTAAGGCTTTAGCTATTGGAAAATGGATAGGAGTAGGAATAGGTGTATTTTCTAAAATAGTAGGACCAATCTTTAACTTAATAATTTTTAGTATAATCATTTGGTTATTACTTTTAATTATCACTATGGAAGCAAGCTTTAAGACAATTTTTTATACAGGTATAAAAGCATATTTATTTTTATTAATAGGAAGTTTAGTTAAAGGAATTACGAATATGTTAATGCAACAAACAAGTGTAAACTACTTTTCCCTAGAATTCCTGAATGTCATTTTCAATAATGAGGTCGTTCTTGCTATCCTTAAAAGCATTGACCTTTTTCTCGTCTTATTTTTAGTTGTATGGGCGTATTACTTATATAAAAATTCTAACATAAAATATAAAAAGTCCATCACTTTAGCATATACTGGTCTTTTTATTGTGTTAGTTTGTTTTAATGGAGTAGCCTCTTATATCGGTACTAATTTATAACGTATAAGCTAGCCAATATTTAAATCTAAGACTAGCTAAGAATGTGTCAAAAATAAAAAATACCGAAACAGGCTATGGTGATTAATGCCTATTTCGGTGTTTTTTATTCCGTCTTGTTAAAGAGAACCAAAACCAAAAACTAAGCTAATAACAACAAGACCTATTAAGCCAACTACCATAATTAGTAATGTCCAATCAAAATTTTTAAACATCCTCTGCCCCCTATACAATGAAGAGTATGTACCATTATATAGTTAACAAATCTATTAACTACTTTTAGTATAGAATCTAATTATTACTCAAAATGAGCATTTTTAGTTGAAAATATTACCAGTCTGATAGAAATGACAGGTACCCTATGCCACTTGTAGCTCTTTTTTGACAAGGTCAAGCGGCATCCCGTTCGTTGCTTCTCGATAAACAAACTCAATGATACTGCCAAGTTTTCGATTTCGAGTTTCGAGGACAGCGACGGAAAACGTACTCTTTCGCAGATCCATCACAAAGACATATGTAAACTGAACAATAAGCCAAAACCGGCGGATTGCCTGTTCACTCCGAACTTGATACCTATGAAAGCCAACCATTCCTTTGACCTGTTTGAAGTAGGTCTCAATACACCAGCGCTGGCTGTAATAGGAAAGAATGGTCTCTGTGGTCAGTTCGGTGTCCGTGCTCAGAAAGCAGCGCATATGCTTGGGCTTCATGGGATCTTTCTTATTCCAGCACAGAAGGACAACGGCATTTTCTATATCATTCAAAGCACCTTCGTACCGGTATACCCGGTACGTTTCACTGCCGACTGTCACGGAGCCGGTATCGTTTGTTTCAATGTAGGCAGCGAATTCCTTTGCCTGCATCCGAACGCCTTGCGGATAGAGCATGCGGTTTGTTTTCAGTGCGCCAATCAGATGAATTCTCTTAGACAAAGTAGCTTCGATCAGCTTTTGAGACGTGTACCAGCTGTCACAAAGCAGATAGACACGCTGAATGAACGAAGGTACGCGTGCAATCATGTCGAGTGCAAGCTGAATTTTACTCGCTGTTTTCTCCTTACAAAACAGCTGAGACTCGTACGGATACGCTCTATCGCCACTTTTCATCATCAACTGTACAACCTGGTGACCCCAAACACTTTTGCCGGCACTGTGCGAAAAATGATACCCACAGGATTCTGTTGGCATCTCCGCCTGTGACGAAGGCTTTGTCTTCTCGCAAATGGTGTCGTCTAACAAGAGAAAGAGGGGTTCGTCTTTCTCCAGCTGACCGTGAATGTACTGCTTGGTCTGTTGAAGAAGATAGTCTTCGTTCCAAGCGCCTTTCTTTAGAAAATGACTCAGCGTGGTACGATGCCTCTTGTGATGGCTAAACGCATGAATTTCTGTCAATTTCCCAGTGAAACCTGTACTCAACATGCCGTCCACAAAGTGAGAAAGATGGTTCAGAAAAGTAAAAAGGAAGCTGGCAGTCTGTAAAACCATTGCAGATTTCGTCTTGATGTGATAGTCTGTTCATGGGACAAATACGCTCCTTTGGATAGATGATTGGGTGAGAGCTTTCATTCTAAACCAAATGTGCGAATTTGTCTTTTTTGTTTTTATAAGATGGAAATTACTTCAAGAAAATTTACTCATTTTGAGTTATTAGATAATAATCTCCATTTGATGAATCTACTTCCAAAATAAATTTTATCACAAAAGGGATATATTGTCAGTGTTTCCGGTGCGAATACTTGGGGAGGATATAAAGAGGCGAAACATTTCCTAGTGGAATCTACCTTATCCTGGAATACCGAATAGTTGATGGATGAGGTTCACTTGATTTTGGACAGACTTCTCCCCTTGAGAGATTTGTCCCTTTTTCATCATGTGCATGACTTTAATCCCAGCAAGAATCCATTTGGCAATCCGAAAGGACTTTAAACTTAACATAGTACGTATGCGTTTCTTGATAAAGCGGTGATCCTGTTCTACAATGTTATTTAGATACCGAATTTGCCTTAACTTCACGCCTATCGGCATACTTTTTTCTTCATGTAATGTTTTGATAGCTACAGGATATGCTGGATTCTTATCGACTGTAATCACTCGAGGTGTTGCAGAATGACAGGAAGCCAAGGCTTTCTTCAAGAAACGCTTGGCTGATTTGGTATTTCTATTCTTGCTCAGATAAAAATCAATGTTATTTCCTTCAGAATCCACGGCACGATACAGGTAGATCCATTTCCCTTTGACTTTTACATATGTCTCATCGACTCTCCAAGAATCATTGGCTTTCTTTAAGTAGCGCCGAACTCGTTTGTCTAACTCAGGACTATATTGATGTACCCAACGCATGATGGTAGTGTGCGCAATGGATAGACCCCGTTCCTCCATCATTTCCACTAAATCACGAAAACTTAGGTTGTACCGTAGGTACCATCTTACTGTTAGTAAAATAATATCAGGCTGATAGTGCTTCCATTTGAACGAATTTTGCTTATTCACACTGAACACCATCCCTTTTTAGAGTAATAGTATCAGTATGTCCAAGATTTAGAGATTACTTGCAAGTGCCTTAAAGTTTTTGCATCAGAACCAGGGGCATGCCTCCTTTAATTACCTTTCTATATAAATTTACTTTGAAGTTTCGATCTCTCAAACCGTGCAGCCCAGGCGTTTTAAAATTTTCTCGGGTGAACCCTTCATCCATTCTATAAAAGATGTAATAGATTGTTGAAATGCTTCTTGATCTTTGTGAAAGCGATTCAAGATAACGGCTTCTTTTAACCAACCCCATATTCGTTCAATCGGATTGCGCTCCGGCGAATAGGGTGGCAGAAAGATGAGAAAGAGACGATGTTGATGTTCTTCTAAAAATGGACGAAGAAGCTTCGCATGATGGATTCGGGCGTTATCGAGCACCATCACGATATACTTGTCTGCATAACGCGCCAACGTTTGTTTCAAAAAATCTAAAAAGGCTTCTGCATCACATGACTCAGATAGCACGCAAAAAAAGTCGCCATTCTCTGCATTCACCGTCCCGAATAACGTGACTTTCGCATGGTGACCATACGTCGGAATGCGACGCTGCATGCCTGTTTCAGACCACGTTGCACGGCGCGCCTGATACGAACGAATGTGGCTTTCTTCTTCATAAAGCAGAATCATGTCTTCTGTAAAGAGTTTTTTTAATCATATCTAACCTTTTACAAAGCGCTGTTGCTTTTCCTTATCCGCTTTGGCAAGAGTATACGTAGGACGTGTATAGCTGAGATGGAGACGATGAAGCATATGGATAATGCCGCCGTGACTCATGGAAATCCCCCATTTTTCCTGAAGTAATTCTTGAATGGTTCGGCTATCCCATGACGTGTACACACCCATTCCTTCTTTTTCTGGTGTACTTTCTATGAATGATTCGCTTTAATTCGACCTGTTGTTCCGTTGAGAGATAAGGATCTTTTCCTGGCGGCACCCTACGCGTAAGCAATTCCGGTAAAACGCCTTCGTTGAATGACTTAATGTAACTGGCAACGGATTGACGATGGATATTTAGGATAGCAGCAACTTCTTTTCCGAGATATCCTTCCATGACAAGGCGAACCGCTGTTATGCGTTGACGAAGCAATCCATCTTCCACCATCCGTTCTTTTTTTCGTAATGCCCGTACCGTCCAACCGTGTGTGTTTGTAATCGTTAATCGCTTCATTGTATACCGCTCCTTTGAAAGAGATGTCTTTAGGGGCAGTATGTACAGTTTTTTCAAGCCTTACACAGATGTCGATTCTTCAATATGAACTTATATAGTACTAAGCTGAGCAGTTACGGAATTTTTGACATAATTATTTACCTAATATATACTATAAAAGAAAATTATATTAGGTAAATATTGCAAGGAAAGGAAGTATTTCGTGAAAAATCATAGAGGGAATACAGATCCTGTAACTAAAACAAGTCCCAAATTTAAAGTAGTTTTATTTGTATTAGCTGTATATATTATAGGGAGATTTATCATGAGTATTATTAAAGGCGCTGAGCTGGGTACTCTGGATTATGTCTCTCTTGCTGGTGGAATTGGCTGTATCGTTTTAATCTTAAGTGATATCTTAAAAAAAAATAAGTAGAGGAAAACCTTATATGATACTTCTCTACTTATCTTCAACATGCGATACTAGAAACGGTTTTGGTGCAAAAATAATTCGCTAGAACCATAGAATAGCAATATTGATGCAAGGCTTTAAGCGCAGGGTTTTGGGCAACCAATGGCAGAACCCCTATGTATAGAAAATTAAATTTAAAGTGAATCTATATATATTACTGAATAGTAACTATAGAGTTGAATTTTAATAATGTTATTGAGGAAAATATATTTGCTCTAAAATAAGGTACTAACTATTTTATGTCAGATGTATTAAACTTAATGGTTCTGGTGCAAATACTTCAGGAGAGGCATAAAGAGGTGAAACGTTTCTTAGTGGCGTAATCACAGGGTTGCTGCTCTAGACCGCAAAGTAGATTTTAATACGTGAAATATAGGTGTATTTGGCAATTAAAAAATATTATAAATGGAAGTATATTTTATGAATGTAAAAGAGTCAAAATACGCAAGTGGTGCATAAAAACTTGCATATTTTAGGCTCTTAAATTTTATTCCTAATTGTGTTAAAGCACCTGTTAGTTCTATAAGCAACCTCGATAAGTTAAAAAAACAAACACTTTCTACCTAAGAAAAGGTTTGTTAGATAAGACTAATTATTTTAATTTAAGTATTATTTTTCCTTTTGCTCTTCCCGCCTCTGCATACTCCAATGCTTTTTGGGCATCTTCGAAAATAAAAACTTTATCAAGTGTAGGCTTAATCACTTCTGACTCTAACATTTCTGTTAAAATTTTCAACTGCTCTCCACTATGCTTCATAAAAAGAAACGTATATTGGACATTATGTTTTTTTTCTAGCTTCGTAAGTTTATAACTTGCAATTGAAAATAAGATTTTTTTAAATGAGCTAAATCCGTTTTCTTTAGCAAAGCGACCATTCGGGATTCCAGATATAGAAACAATCTTTCCTCCTTTTTTTAATGTTACAAATGATCTCTCTAACGTCGCCCCCCCAATGGTATCAAGAACTGCGTCGTAGTCACGAATCGAATGTTCGAACTTTTCTGTCTTGTAATTAACAACTTCGTCAGCGCCAAGAGATTTTACTAAATCACTACCATCACTAGCTGTAGTTGCGACAAAAGCACCCATATGTTTTGCAAGTTGGATAGCAAATGTTCCTACTCCTCCTGATCCTGCATGTATTAATATTTTATGTCCTTTTTCAATTCGCAGAATATCATGTAAAGCTTGGTAGGATGTCAATCCGACTAGAGGGATGGAGGCGGCTTCTTCAAAACTTAAATTTTTAGGTTTTAATGCAATATCTTCTTGGTTAACAGAGAGATATTCAGTAAAAGTTCCCATTTTATTTGCTCTAGGTCGACCATATACCTCATCACCGACTTTAAACTTCGTGACACTAGTACCTACTTCAACAATTTTTCCAGAAAAATCGTTTCCTAAAATTAACGGCATCTTGTATTTCAATAATAATTTTAATTCACCTTTTCGAATTTTTGTATCAAGAGGATTTATACTTGCCGCATATATCTCAACTAAGACCTCGTCATTATTTATTTTGGGCATAGGGAAGTCTAAAAAATTTGGTTTTTTACCGTAGTTTTCAATTGCTAAAGCTTTCATTACAATCCTCCACATTTTTATTTAACGCACATGTATCTTTTCATAACGAACCTAAGAAAAAAGATTATGAATATCCCTAGATGGGATATTCATATTAAATAAATTATTTTAAGAAAGGATAATCTGTATAACCTTCTTTTCCTCCTGCATAGAGCGTGTTTTTATCAGGTTCGTTTAGGGGAGCACCTGATTGAATCCGTTCTACAAAGTCTGGATTAGCTAGTACCCAAGTGCCTACTGTGACAACATCTGCAAGATTATTATCTACATCAGACGAAAGTTGATCTAGAGGACGACCTGGACGGTTAACAAGAAGTGATTGATCCCAAAGTTGACGCACATCTTTTAGGAATTGCTCGTTTCCAAAGTGCATTAAATGCAGATATGCAAGGTTAAGCTTATTTAATTCACTTATTAAATAGCGATACATCTCAAGGCTATTTTCCCCCTCATCAATGCCTTGCAGTGTTCCTTGAGGAGAAAAACGGATGCCTGTTCTTTCTGCTCCTATTTCATCAACAACTGCTTTAGCTACTTCAATAGCGAATCGAGAACGACCCTCAATCGTACCACCGTATGCATCTTGACGATGATTGGAGTTTTCACTAAGGAATTGTTGGATCAGATAACCATTCGCTCCGTGAATTTCAACTCCGTCTGCACCAGCTTCAATTGCTGAACGTGCTGCTAAACGAAACTCATTGATAACATCTTTTATCTCAAGCTCACTCAATTCTCTTGGTGTTGGAATTTCTTTCATTCCTTCTGCCGTGAAAATTTCTACACCAGGTGCAATAGCTGACGGTGCAACTGCTTGGCGGTGGTGAGGTGTGTTATCAGGGTGTGATACACGTCCCACATGCATAAGCTGAACAAAAATATGACCGCCTTCACTATGAACTTTAGAAGTTACTTTTTTCCACCCTTTAATATGATTTTCTGTATAAATACCAGGTGTATTAGTGTAACCTTGCCCATCATCTGAAGGTTGGGTTCCTTCGCTTATAATTAAACCGACTGAAGCACGCTGACCATAGTACTCTGCTACTAAATCGCTCGGCGTTCCATCTGGTAAAGCTCTACTTCTAGTCATCGGAGCCATACCTATACGATTTTTTAAGTCAATGTTTCCGATACGAACTTTTTCAAATAATCTGCTCATATGAATACTCCTTTTTAATAAGAATTAGAATCAAGAAATGAATTTACGTGTTCTGCAAATAGTTCTGGAAATTGAAACAGATGCCCGTGACCAGAATCAGGATATATAATCAGCTGTGCTTTGGGTAATTTCTCTGTTAAGATATAACTGTTTTTAGTCGGTACCATCACATCATTAACACCATTAGTAACAAGTACAGGGTGTTTGATGTTTTGTAACCATTCATAATCATGATTAGCTTTTTGTTTAGCCCATTTTGCAATGGCTTGTAATTGTGCCTCTTTTACTTGTTCTGAACTGTTTACTTTTTTCTGATTAAAAATTCTTTGTAGTGAAGCCATTCCTGCAGATTTACTTGTTTCGGTTTGTTCGTAGAAAAAGAACATAAAATCATTTATTCCATCTTCTTCCGTTCCGCCGTGACGATTCATTCTTTCAAAAATCTCTGGATTTGGATTAATACCAGATTCAGGCGAAGTACCTGCCATAATAATTTTTCTTACTAAATCTCCTTCTTGTAAAGCTAGCTCTTGTGCAACCATGCCACCAATGGAAAAACCAAGAATGTCAACTTGTTCTAATCCAAGAGCTTTTATAAATGTTGCTGTATCTTTTGCCATATCAGCAATTGTAGTAGGCGTTAGTCCATCGGTCTCACCAACCCCTTTATTGTCAAATAAGATTACTGGGCGTGTATTTGCAATAGGTTCAAGCATGTTTGGATCCCAGTTTTCCATCGTTCCTCTAAAGTGAACAAGAAATACTACTGGTATACCATCTTGTGTACCAAATTTTCTATATGCGTAACGAGTTCCATCTGCTTCAATAAATTCTGATTCTGTTGGTATTTTAAAGTTTGTCATTTTTGTGTTCCTCCTTAGAAATTAAAAAACGATTTTATAAGTATGCATAGTATGCATTATGATGGTTTGTTTCATATTAATTTTAGAATGAACGTTCTAAAAAAGGTAAAAAAAGAAAGCTAGTCCAACACTGAAAGTGCTAGAGTGATGATGCCTTCTAATTCTTTTTTATTATAATTAGTTTTTATTAGTACTCTTATACCTACCAAATTGTTGTGTAAGAAACGAGATGTGTTATCAGAATCGATTTCTTTTGATAGCTCTCCACTAGTTTGGCCCCGTTTTATAAGGTTATTAAACATATCTTCAGTACGGTTAAACATTTTTGTAACTATGCGTCCAATTTCTTTGTCCAACAAAGATAATTCAATGGCTGCATTTACTGATAGACAACCTTTTGGGTATTGTTCAATGGAATTCAGTGTGAAAATAAAAACATCACGTATCGCCTGTTTAATGGATGAAGTGCTGCTAATTATGCTTTCCATCTCATTGACGATGAGCTCTTCATAGTGATTAAGGGAAGCTAAAAACAATGAACGCTTGTCACCAAATGTGTCATATATACTCCTGCGGTGTATCCCCATATGATCCACCAAATCTTGCATGGATGTTTTTTCATAACCCTGTTCCCAGAAAAGCTCCATTGCTTTTCTTAATACTGCTTTTTCGTCAAACTCTTTACTTCTAGCCATTTTATTTCTCCTTAAAAAAATCCATGAACCAATACTAACAAAAACAAACGTCATAATCCATTATAGAATGAACGTTCTAAAATAAACATATGAATTTCAAACCATGATTAAATAATACCCTTTTTAGAACGATTAGTAAAGAATTATAACTAACCAATAATTCCTAACACATTTGCTACATATCACAATGTTATCCATTAACTTTCACTTAGGGGTACCGCCAAACATTTATTCTATTCGTTTAGTTTCTTCAGGATTGTTTTCTTCCACTGTTTCAATTAATGGATCAAACTCTTCTACAGATGCACTCATACCAAATAAACAAGAAACAGCAATTAGAAAAAACCATCTGAGCCCTTACTCAACCAAACTGCCCCTTTCGTTGCATAAGAACCTGAAAGAAGAAGAGAAAAATTAAGACAAGAAGAATTAAAAGGAAATCCTTCTAGCAGCGTTCACGGTGGAGGTCTTGCTGATTTAGTTGGTAGCTTAGGTTGGAAAGGTACGGGAATTCTTATTCTTGTAATCATAATCGGCTTTATTTTTGTATCACTCTTCTGTTTCTTTATCTTCCCCCATTTGAACACCCCCTAATTAAGCAACCAGTCCTTTTAAATTTTACCACAAACAACCATTATCCTTGTTGAACTATCCTGCCAGTTTGTTCAATAAGAATATCCTTGAAAAACCGTATAAATATTAGTGATTATACGATTTTCCTTTAAGAAATAATTCATAGCTATTAATAAACATACTACCGAAACATACATTAATTAAATGCCAGAAACAATATAGGCCGAATAGGGCTTTTTTTATTGTTTATTTTTACCTAAACTAACGTATAGGTAAGAATAATACAAATATAGGGAGAGACAGACATGAAGAGGAGTTGGACAGAAGACGAGCTGTTTGAACATTTTACCTTAGTTGACGTCGAGCGTAAATTAATCGGTAACAAAACTGGTGCGAGTCGTCTTGGTTTTACCGTATTATTAAAGTATTTTCAACAAGATGCTAGATTCCCGACTAAAAGAAGCGACATACCAAGGACCGTTGTTGAGTATATTGCAAATCAACTCAAGCTATCTCCTGATCGATTTGACGAATATCGTTGGGGATCTGAAGAAAGAAATTACACCTATCATAGAAAACAAATTCGAGACTTCTTTGGTTTTCAGGAACTTACCGGTAAGGATAATGAACGTTTGGAACAATGGTTAGAAGAACAGGTTGCGGGCACACATGATACAGACTATTTAACAAACCAAGCATATAGTCTTTTTCGTAAGTGGAAGGTTGAACCACCTTCTACAGGAAGCTTAAAGCGAATGATTGATTCTGCCATTGATACGTTTGAAAAGCGTTTTTATCAGGAAACCTCTCAGCAATTACCTCCTCAGACATGCACTCGATTAGATGCTTTATTAGAATCCTCGGATAAGGGGAAATACGACGAAGAAGAAGGCAACATTTTAGCTTTTCGACATCTACTTTCTTCTCCCCGTAAACCAAGTGTCAAAACAATGGATATGGAAGTTAAGAAATTATTGGCTATTCGACATCTTCAAATTCCGGATGGTTTATTTCATCATTTGACTCCAAAATTAATAAAGAAATATCAGCTTCGTGCAGCTACTGAGACAGTAACAGAATTGCGTACACACCCAGCGCTAATTCGTTACACCTTACTTGCTATCTTATTTTGGCAACGTCAAGCTGAGATTATCGATTATTTAGCCGATCTGTTAGATGAAATTATTCTGAAAGTCGGAAATAAAGCAAAGAATTCAACCCGTAATGAAGCTGTGGCAGAGTTAGAAAAAGTACAAGGAAAAAATAAACATATTCTTAACTTATTAAAAGCAACGGTTGACCATCCAGATGGTATCATTCAAGATACTTTATATCCTATTGTAACCCCCTCCACCATTCGGGACATCATTAAAGACATGACGGCAAATAACCGGGAGTACAAAGAAAAAATTTATATAAAGATGCACTCTTCCTACCGGGGGCACTATAGGAGATCTCTCTGTGACATCTTAAAAAACCTTACGTTTAAATCCAATAATTCATCTCACCAACCCATTATTGAAGCTCTTCAACTTATTCAGGAATACAGTGATAGCAGCCTACGCTTTTTTTCGATTGGGGACGAAGTTCCAATTGAAGGAGTCATTCAACCTAAGTGGAAGGATATTATTATTGAAACAGATAGTAAAGGGATAGAAAGGGTTAACAGAATCAATTATGAGATTGCTGTTTTACAATCCCTTCGCACGGGACTTCGATGTAAAGAAATTTGGATTGAGGGCGCTGAACGATATCGAAACCCCGATGAAGATCTACCTCAAGATTTCGAAGAGCATAAAGATGAATATTTCCAAGCGCTAAAAGCTCCACTTGATGTAGAACCTTTTATCTCGGGCATCACACAATTAATGAAAGATAAGCTCCATTTACTGAATCAAGGGTTCGATGATAAAAGCAACGATAAGGTTAGTATTACCAGTAGGAATAATAAGGGATGGATTCGTGTAACCCCACTAGAAAAGCAACCTGAACCTCCACATTTATCTATGATTAAACAGGAGATTAGGAACCGTTGGTCCAATATCAATCTATTAGATTTAATAAAAGAAACCGATTTTCTTACTGGATTTACCAAGCACTTTAAAACTACAGCGGATCGGTCTATTTTGGATCAAGAAACCATTCAACGACGACTTCTTCTATGCTTATTCGGATTGGGAACCAATACAGGTTTAAAAGCTGTTTCTGCTGGAAACAATCTAGATAGTTATCGTGAACTCCAATATATTCGTCATAAATTTATTCATAAAGATTATTTACGAAAAGCCAATGCTGAGGTTGCCAATCATATCATTTCCTATCGCATGAGAGAGGTATGGGGAGAAGCTACTACTGCCTGTGCTTCCGATTCGAAGCATTATAGATCCTGGGATCAAAACCTTCTTACCGAATGGCATCCTCGTTATAAAAGACATGGGGTGATGATTTATTGGCATACAGATCGGAAATCTGCATGTATCTACTCTCAGTTGAAAACCTGCCTCTCCTCTGAGGTTGCAGCTATGATGGAGGGTGTTCTTCGACATTGTACAAACATGGAAATAGACCGAAATTATGTAGACACACATGGACAAAGCGTCGTTGCTTTTGCTTTTTGTCATATACTTGGTTTTAAATTGATGCCCCGTTTCAAAAATATCGGGTCCCAAAAATTGTACCGTCCTGAATCTAGAACGAATGAGGAGTATCCTCACTTACAGCCCGTTTTAAGTCGGCCCATTAATTGGGAGCTCATTCGTCAACAGTATGAGCAAATTATTAAGTTTGCAACAGCTTTACGATTAGGAACAGCATCAGCGGAAGCTATTTTAAAGCGATTTACAAGGGATACAAAACATCCAACTTATCTAGCTTTGTGTGAATTGGGAAAAGCAATCAAAACCATTTTCTTATGTGATTATTTACATTTTGAAGAAGTGCGTAGAGAAATTCATGAAGGATTAAATACTGTTGAGCAATGGAACTCCGTAAACAGCTATATTTTTTATGGAAAAAACAGTGAAATTCGTTTCAATTCTCTAGATGATCAAGAGGTGTCTACATTATCACTTCAATTACTTCAAAACTGCCTAGTCTACATCAATACTTTAATGGTTCAAGAGACTCTTTATCATAACAACCAGTATTGGCTAAAGAGAATGACTCCTGAAGATTTTAGAGGATTAACGCCCTTATTCTATAACCATGTAAATCCTTATGGAACATTTAAATTAAATATGAATAAAAGAATTCCAATCAATCTAAAAGTCTCATAAGTAAGTAGCGTTACCAAAAACCATATTTTTTGTAACAGCCTACTCCGATGGAGTAAGCACCTATTTTTATTAACTTTATAGTTTACCAAAAGTTATTACCAAAAATATTACCAAATACCTTTACAAAAAACAGGCCTTTTGTACAATAAAATCATACTATTGCACAGGAGGCTTTTATGATTATCGGATATGCCCGCGTTTCCACTACTGATCAGAACTTAGACAGACAACTTAGCATGCTGAAGGAATACGGCTGCGAAAAGATAATTGAGGAGAAATTCACTGGTACGGTGAAAGATCGTCAAGGTTTACAGACTTTAATGAATGTAATTCGGGCAAATGATATTGTTGTGGTCGAGAGTATTTCACGTTTAGGTCGTAAAACGATTGACATTCTAAACATCATTCAAGAGTTTGAAGATATAGGAGTACAATTTGTTTCTTTGAAGGAGAATATGGACACACGAACGTCAACAGGAAAGGCTATGTTTCAAATGATGTGCGTTATTGCCGAATTGGAACGGAATCTCATCGCTGAACGGGTAAAAGAGGGATTGGAAGCGAGCAAGAAGCGTGGGAAAAAGCTTGGAAGACCGAAGGTTGACAAAGATAAAATAGCTTTGGCCTTACGAATGTACGACAGCAAAGAATACTCTGTAAAAGAAATTATAGATGGCACTGGTATTTCACAAGGATCTTTATACAGAGCTATTCAGAAACGGACCCTAGAAACAACATAAGGAGCATATCTGCTTTGCTCCTATGTTCCTCTATCATCTCTACACTTATCTGCTACTTTGCGGTCTAGAGCAGCAACCCTGTGATTAGGCCTATTAGAAGCAACAGGTACACCGTATCACTTGCAGGTCAATGAGTTAGAAAAAATTATGATAGTAATCAAAATGATGTAAAGAAAAGAGGAGATCAATGATGAAAATCAATACGCCGGAGTGGTTATCTTTGAGTAAGGAAATTAAGGTTAAACTCATTCGTTTAGCTATTTTAGAATCTAGATTTAAGTATCAAAAATAAAAACCCTCTGTTGCAAAAAGCAAACAAAGGGCATTTGAATGAGTATCGTACTGTGAAGGGAATCTAGCACATTCCCTTCACTAACCAGTATAGCATAAAAGGAAAACAACAAAGGAGATATTCATGAAAGAGATTGAAAAGTACATGACGCCAAGTGAAGCATCATTCTATTGGGGAATTCCTCGTGAAACGCTGAAGCACAAAATCAGCCCTTCAGGTATGACTGAAAAGAAAGTAGTAGAGTTACAACGGATGTTAGATGAAGGCTTAATCAAATTCTTTTTACATCCAAAAGGAAAGCGGAAGGAATGGATTATCAGTCGTCAAGCAATGTATGAATGGTTTGGTGAACCTAAAAAATAAAGAGAACTCAGGGAGGAAACAAACATATGTCTTTAAATCGTATAATTTTAGTTGGTCGTCTTACCAAAGATCCGGATTTACGTTACACGCCAAATGGCGTTGCAGTGGCAACGTTTACGCTAGCTGTGAACAGACCGTTCACGAACCAGGGGCAAAGAGAAGCTGACTTCATTTCAGTGGTTATTTGGCGTAAACAGGCTGAGAATGTAGCAAATTATCTAAAGAAAGGTAGTTTAGCTGGTGTAGATGGTCGTCTTCAAACACGTAATTATGATGGGCAAGATGGGAAGCGCGTATATGTCACTGAAGTAGTCGCAGAGAACGTACAGTTTTTAGAACCACGTAATGGCGGTGGAGAACGTAATTCATTTAATCAACAGCCAGTAGGAGCTAGTTTTGGTAATCAAGGTTCGAACTCATTTAATCAATCCAGTAATTCTGGTGGCTCTGGGTTTAAAAAGAATGATGATCCATTCTCAAATCCAGGTCAACCAATTGATATATCAGATGACGACTTACCATTCTGACTATGACATAGTGTGTAATTCTTGAATCTGAAAAGAAGGGAGATATATAAATGGACAACGCACATCATTCCTTACAGCAAAGGTTTAAAGAATTTCTTGTTATGTTCGTTAGTTTTTGGTTCATTATGTTTCTCATGTATGGTGAAAGCCTGTTACAATAAAATGGAGTCGAAATACCCTTAGGTAGCTTTCATAGGTGTAAGATCTATGGGGGCTTTTTTAACAAAGAAGATTAAAATTTCACGCACCGAAATGTTTAATAAAAAACAAAGTACCACTCAATAGTCTACATTTAATTTTCATGCCTTAATCTGCTAAATGGATAATGTATTGTTTGGTTTGGATACTACTTCATGTAAAATGGACATTTTTTATATCTTGAATAGATTTTTTGCTAAATATGTAACTAGAGCAGTATTTTAAGTTAAATGTGATACGATAGTTATATATACATTCAGATGGCAAAAGGGGATGAAGTTTGGTGAAAAACCATATAAAAGTAAATGGAAAGCTCCTTCAAACAAATAAAAAGTGGTCACATCTCCAGCAAAAACAAAAAGAACATATTTCTAATTGGTTACATAGGGAATATACACAGTTTGTAAGAACACATCATAGAAAACCTAGAAAGTACGAACATGATGAAATTCTTCATGAAGTGATGAATCAAATACAGGAACGTGAGATTTGGATTCCGTATGATGAAGTGAAAAAATACTATGTAAGCAAAATAGGATGTTTTTGTCCATCCCCCGAAAAGGGGTATTAATACAAAATATTCCATATTAGTTGTGGACAAATTTAGGTTTCAGCCTTAGTTGTTCGTTTTTGTTACGCAGATAGGTTTTAATTGGTATTTTCTGTCTTATTCTCCTTTTTCGGGGGATGGGCAAAGAAACCCAATAAGTATAAATCTCATGAAAAAATTCTTCATTGTCCTTTCATGAACTTAAAAATTAAACAATCTAATTCTCGACTTAATGTAAGTACCTTTTTATGGTTGATACCATATTCGATAACGAATTGAATTAATTCGTTCCTTTTATCTTCTATCACACTATGTAGCTTTGTTAATTCCATCTATAATCTCCTTTATACCTATTGAATTAATCGGAAAAATTTTCAAATAAAAAATTTTCAAAGGTAATAAACCTAAAAGTTTGAATAAATTTTGGGCACAGCCCCCTGCCCATCAAGCTAATATTTAGAAGTCCCCCATGAAACGTATAAATTACTGTACTTACTCAACTATTCCATCTCGCTTTCTTATCAAAAAACTATTTTGAAAAAAATAATTAGGACCTGAGGTACGTTACAGGTCCTAACAGAGAAATATGGAAGCCCTAAGGTATATCTTTATATTACCAAAAATGGAAATAATATACCACATGTTAATTGTTAGAAAAAATTCGAAGGTATTAATAAATGCTTCATTTAGTTACAGAGGAAAAATTGAATATAGAATGGATAGCGTTATGGGCCGTTGTATCTAGTCGTTCCTAGTACTTGGCATTTTAATAGGCTGGATTATTGGGGGCTGAGACCAAACAAAAATTTCATTTTTTATGAAAAAGTCAAAACTCCCTAACTTCGACTAGCTAGGGAGATGGTATAACAGCCATATGAAGGATTATTTGTAAGATATCAAATTTTCGAAAAAATGTATCTATGTAAATATTGGTAAAAAAAAGCAGCTAGCAAAAGCTAACTGCTCATCCAAAAGGAGAAATAGGCTGTGGTCTAGCCTATTTATAATATGTGTAGATAGTGAAATATTATGCGAAGGGATGAAGAATGAAAAGATTTGAACTAAAGATAATTGATAACAAGTTAGTTATTTTGCACCAGAACCGGTCACCATATCATTCTGGGAAAATTGTACGCTAAGGATTACAAAACCTTATCATTACAGCCTTTTTGCACCAGAACCCGAGAAATTAGGCTGAACTGATATATTTCTATATTGTAGGGATGTTAATCTGATAAAATATCTTATGATATGAATTAAAAAAAAGTGGCTTGATTATCTTATTAGGGGTCACCATATCATTTTGGGAAAATTGTACGCTAAGGACTACAAACCCTTATCATTACAGTATTTTTTAAAGGTTAGTGCATGTTCAGAAAGATAAAATCCTAAGGTTAATTGAACATTGATTTATTGACACACTTTATGAACACGATTATAGATAGAAAACGTTGATATTATTGAGATTTATCCTCTGTCCATAAACATAAGATTTTCTGAACAAATATCTCTTAGCGTACAGCAAAAGGGGTTAATTGTGACAAAAATGTGTCTAAACGTACAGAATTCCCGGAATGATATGGTGAGGCCATTTAAGAGATTCACAAAAATACCTTCCTATTGAATGATAAAATGCGAATAAAAACTTCAAATAGAACATGGTACAAAAATACCCCCTATAATTTAGGGGGCATTTTTGTATTATATCCGGTCTTTACTTATTATTGGGTGTATATGTTTTGAAACATATATTCTATGAGTAACGAAAAACCCTTATAAATAAGGGTTTTTCTTATTCCCCCTTTTCGAGGGGATGGGCAAAAACATCCTAAAACGAATGTCCGCTAATACTTGTTGCGTAAAAAAGTTCCATTGCTACACAAACCCCATACATTAAAGTTAAAAATGTGTCTAAAGGTGTACCTTTTGGGACAAAAAAGAATCCTTGTAATATAAGGATTCTTTACAGAAATAGTTATAATTATATATGGTACAACTTGTTATAAACAAATATACATATTTAAGAGCTCATAGTATAACTGAATTTCTTTTCTTTTTAAGAATATCTATTCCTTTTCTAGCCAAGAAATGGGAACTTCTTTTTCGCCAGCTACTTCAAACTGAATTTCTCCATTTACTTCAAAGACCCGTTCGATAATGGGTATTGTAATCATTTTATTTTCCTTCTTTTTTCTTTTTCGTACTAGTTCTAAGTCGATAATATTCATGATGAAATCCCCTCTGTATTTGTAAGACAGCAAAAAAAGCACCCACCTGAGTACTTCTTTAACTTGAATCACCATTTTACTTTTTGAGCTGTTACTCTATGTGCATTTTACCATATTTATCTATAACATTTATTGATAACTTTATTTTATTCCAAATAAAGTTTATTTACGATGAAAAACCTGGCTTTGTCTACTATGGGTTAACCCTAATCATTCATTAGTTAGTTACTAAAAACACTTCGTTTCGATTGTGCGATTAGGATGTGTGATAATAGGTTCAAAAATAATAAAGAAAACGTCAATTTGATTATGCTTGGAAATAAAAGTAAGCTTATGACTCAAAATTACATGTATCTCGGCTGTACCCAATAAGGGCATTTCGTCGGAACTATTCCAAGAGAAAGGCTATAACGGATTTACAACTCAATTTACCACCAACAATCAGAATCAACCTGTTACGCTAGGTATTCTTACACACTTAAACAGTTCTGATGCAGAAGCACAGGATTTCGCCAAAAAAGTCGAGCAGGAGATAAAGAGGTTTCTTAGTGAAGAGAAACAGAAAAACTTGGTGAAATCCGATTCTTATACAATTGTAATCTACAATCAAGATAACCAAGTACTGTATTAGAATACACCCATTACTACAATTGTGTGCGAATTCAGGAAAAATTAAACTACCTATCCCCTAAGGAATATAAGGAACAGGTAGTTTAGGTGTTTTGATGCATGTCCCATTTTCAGGGTTCACTTCACTAAATGGCAGAGCTTTTTGTATATCCTAATAGGCCTCACCATATCATTTCGGGAATTCTGTACGTTTAGACACATTCTTGTCACAATTAACCCATTTTGCTGTACGCTAAGATATATTTGTTCAGAAAATCCTTA
>NZ_JBHTHG010000029.1:2696-3546 GCF_042676365.1 Bacillus sp. CGMCC 1.60114 | reverse complement strand
TGTGATGGTATTCTCACTTATTTTGCAGTAGATGCTGCCCGTAAAATACAAAGTAAAGAGTAGTGTAAAAAAAGCACCTAGTATTATGATTAGGTGCTTTTTTTGTTACCGATAAATGGTTTTATATTAACTAATCTTATATAGGGGTCCCGTCCACATTTTAACGAAAATATACGCTAAGCAATTTTCGACATCAAAAAACGTTGATTTTACTACTCTAAGCGAATTATTAATCTCAAAAACGTAGGTATTTGAGATTAATAGGATTCACCTTAAAATGTCTTAAAAATAGCTTTAAAACCGTATCAAAACTCATCTCTAAATCAAAATTTTAACTGGAATTATTAGTAATGAGTTTTGAGAATCCCTTAGCGTATAAAAACATTAAAATGTGCGTGCTACTCCTTATAGGAAGTGTGAAGAAATTCAATTAGAAGGAAAGAGATATGTATTAGTGGAAATAGCATTTATCAATGTAAATAATTGGAGGGGTAAATATGCCATATATTAATCTTCAAATAACGAAGGGTGCAACTCGTGAACAAAAAGCCCAAATAGTAAAAGAATTTACAACGACTCTTGTTAACGTACTCGGTAAAAAGCCAGAACATACTCATATCGGTTCTGGTGCAAATACTTAGGAAAGATATAAAGAGACAAAAAATTTCCTAATGGAATCTAGTCTTAAGCAGCAATTTCAAATAGTTGATGGATGAAATTCACCTGATTTTGGACAGACTTATCCAGTAAAACAAGTTGCCCTTTTTTTACCATATGCATAGCTTCTATTCCAGAAATAATGTATGTAGCTGTGCGAAAGGATTTCAATCCTAACATCGAACGAACTCGT
>NZ_JBHTHG010000029.1:0-2325 GCF_042676365.1 Bacillus sp. CGMCC 1.60114 | reverse complement strand
CCTCGTTCCTCCATTATTTCCACAAGATTACGAAAGCTCAAGTTGTACCGTAGGTACCATCTGACAGTAAGAAGAATAATATCGGGTTGATAATGTTTCCACTTCAATAAATTTTGCTTTTCCATACTGATCACGCCCCTTTTTAGAGTACTAGTATCAGTATGTCCAAGTTTACTAGATTTCTTGCACCAGAACCAAAAATACTACCTTTATGAAAGTAAACTTTTAAATATTAGTTTACATTTGAATAGAAAAAGAGTCCTAATTTAATAGGACTCTTTTTCTTTTATAAGTATTAAGAAATAAATAATTGTTTTAGTCAAGTCACTTAGTTCTATTGGGGGTACCGCCCGCAAAACGCGAATTTTACACGCTAAGCATATTACAACATAAAAGAGCCGTTTTTCTACTTTAAGAAAAAAATGGCTTTTCTTGTTGTAATGGTCGAAGAAATTCTAACTGTGTGCCTGGTTTACTTATACAGACTTACTCACCATCTGAATAAGACAGACCGGTATTAATGACTTCAATATCAAAATGATTTTCATCAAAATCTAACAAGTCCCATTCTTCATAGATAGGGTATTGAGGGTGTTCTGGATTCTTTATAGCCTCTAAAAATTCCATATAACCCGGAATCCCTCCTATATCCTCTAGAGGACCTGCTTTTTCCCCTCCTATACATTTTATTGCATTGGATGGAATATCCAGCATGTTTTCGACCGTAAGTTTCACTACCCAACTATCTCCAAAGTCATACAAATAATGAAAGGATTGTCCTACCTTTCGGATATGTTTTTTTAACAAGGTAGTTTCGGCGTGTAATATCGGAGATGGGGTTGACATAGCTAATGTGTGAAACGAAATTACAGGGTCTGGTGGAAAAGAGATAGCATACTTCCCTACAGTGAATTTATATAAGTGTTGATCCCCCCACTGAAATAAACATTGGATGACATCATGCAGCTCACGAAATGATAAATAATCCGGTA
Source organism: Bacillus sp. CGMCC 1.60114 (assembly GCF_042676365.1). Taxonomy (NCBI): domain Bacteria; kingdom Bacillati; phylum Bacillota; class Bacilli; order Caryophanales; family Bacillaceae; genus Bacillus; species Bacillus sp. CGMCC 1.60114. The sequence goes on along the minus strand of NZ_JBHTHG010000029.1, from coordinate 1,333 downwards.
TAATAATCCGCCTCCAAATCGGAAAAGAGCTTTCTTCTAATTCCACGTACAACTGGTAGCCTTTCATCTGTTCATTCCTCCTGTTCAACATGTCCTGTATTACTTATACATAGGATTATCTCTCAAATATGTATAGACGGAAAGTGCAAAATTGGATGATTGGATGATGCTCTTTAAAATAAGGGAAAAAATCTGTTTCATACTCTTGATGGAGGTTCCGAAAACGTTTGTTTTTGGTACTTATACCATAGACTCCTTATGTATCAAGGGGTTTATCCTTAGCGTACAAAATCCGCAAAATGATGGCGCTACCCCAACATGGATACATTCTAAAATCTTTATTTTTCTAAAATGACCCGATTGTATAAAGGTTGTACTTCACGGGAATTATCTGAATAATATTTTTGAAAAGTTTGTAGCTGATTTTTTGAAATTTCTACTGGTTGTTTTAATACATACCATTCAACATTTTCTGTATAAGGTGCAGTTGTTAATGATCCTAAATAATGATAATAATTTCTTTCTTGTGGAAGCAATTGTTGTATATTAATAGTTGTTGTAGGTGGTAATTCTATTTTTTTGTTTTTTTGAATTTGGTCTAAAATAGTTTGAAATGCTTCATTTTTCGAGCCAATTGTGAAAAATACACCTAGAACAGCAAGACGACCGGATGAGCTTTTGTTAACAAAGTGAAGCTCCATTTCATATTGTTTTCCATCTATTGTATGTTCACTTGGCGCGTGAAAATGAAATTGTGTTAAAGAAAATTGTCTACCATTAATATTAGCAATTCCATCCTGATTTTTTACTTCAATAGTATGGCCATTATCTTTTACGGAAACAAATGAATTGTTGTAATTTAGATCTAATGTTCCTATATCATTCATTGATTTTACATTATTAGATACAATATTAATCGGTGATTGATATTTACCCGATTCAATCATGTTAGATTTCGATTCGTTTTTTTCTTTTGTTGATTTTAAAACATCATTAGAACAAGCACTAATTATAATGCTAAAAACAATCAAAAATGAAAATAACTTTATTTTCATAATATTTATACACATCCTTTTGAATTATTTAGAAGAGCATAAAAAGAGGTTCCGGTGCAAAGATGATTTCAAAAAAACATAGGACATGAATTTCCTATTAACTTACGGATTATGCTGCAATTCCAAACAGTTTATCAATGAATTCTTTTCGATTTTGGGCATAGTTCACCCCTTGGTGAACTATGCCCAAAATGAGGTTGAAGTCATTCATAAGTTATTTAAGTTAGCTGCTTAACCTCAAGGTTAATAGGATATTACTATTCTATGGTTCTAGCGAA
>NZ_JBHTHG010000028.1:0-58672 GCF_042676365.1 Bacillus sp. CGMCC 1.60114 | reverse complement strand
GTTCATCCTGAGCCAGGATCAAACTCTCCAATAAAGTTTGTCTAGCATCATAAATAAAAATTGACGTTTCACGTTGTTTGTTTCGTTCAGTTTTCAAAGAACTTATCCGTCGCTCAATTGCGACTTCCTTATGTTAACATCTCATCTATTCAATGTCAACAATGTTTTTTATTTCTTTTTCCGCTTGATGAATTCGTTCATCAGCGACGAATATTAATTTATCATATATAAAACTATATCGTCAATACTTTTTAATAAAAAATTCTTTTTCTCATATACCTTGTACAATCTTCCGGGGGAGCAATTCTTGTAAATAAAGTAAATAACAATTTATATCGCTCTTCCATCGTTTTTTTAACAATATGATGAATTCTCTTATCCGCAAAATCAAATAACAATTCATCTAACTCTCTTTTTAATACATATTCTAATTCTTTTTGTTCCTGCACCGAAATCAATAACCCAATCATTCTGTCACCTCAGCTGTTTCTTATCTACATACCACATTCATAATATATATAAAGTTAACTAAAGTTATTTTTTATACTTGGAATCAAGTATCTCGCTCTACTTCATACTCTTATCTCATCAATCCATTTTTCTAAATATCAAGACAAGAGAAATGATATAAATCATTATCGTTCAGTATATCCTTTTCTTATGATGTTAATCGTTTAGTTCTCTTTTCTTCTTCTTCTGCATATAAGTAACTGAAAAGGATTGGACAAAGGGGCGGAGAAACGATGTTCTTCTTCTTTATAACAAGTAAACATAAGTTTAAACAAATTAGTCTTATTATTGTGCTTTCCCTTTTTACAGCATGGCTGCTCTTTTTAAAAACATATTCTCATCAATCAGTTTTTTCAACAACCACTGGTCCAAAGGCAATTTACAAAGGAGACACAACAAAAAAACAAGTTGCTCTAACATTCGATATTAGTTGGGGGGATGAGAAAGCATTACCTATACTAGATACATTAAAAGAAAAAAAGATTACAAACGCCACATTCTTTCTTTCGGCAGCATGGGCAGAACGCCATCCTGATATTGTAGAGCGTATAATAAAAGATGGTCATGAAATCGGAAGTATGGGATACAATTACAAAGACTACACTTCATTAGAAGCAAACGAAATCCGAAGGGACCTCTTAAAAGCACAGGATGTATTTACAAAACTTCAAGTGAAACAAGTTCAACTCCTACGTCCTCCTAATGGTAACTTTAATAAAACGGTATTGAAAATCGCGGATTCTCTAGGGTATACAGTTGTACACTGGAGTAATAATTCTAACGACTGGAAAAATCCTGGAGTTAATAAAATTGTTACAACCGTCTCAGAAAATCTACGCGAGGGGGACATAATTCTACTTCACGCTTCTGACTCAGCACTACAAACAAATCAAGCATTACCATTGCTGCTTCAAAAATTAAAAACGGAAGGATTGGAAAACATCCCTGTCTCTCAGCTCCTCTCTAATACAAAGGCTAAAAGCAAAGACATAGATTGAACTTGTACCTACTACTCACTAAATAAAGTGAAACTGCTATCAGTGAGAGTTTTCTTTATCTTCTACCTATCGATTTTCTCTGAATCTCAAAGTTAAGGATCCTACCGCTCGTTAATGAAAGATAAAAAAAGCTGATTCCGATATAGGAATCAGCTTTTTTGTCCTATTAAACGATGTAACATTAGGACCTGATATGCATTACACAGTAACAAAGGAACAACCATTAAGTATAGCCAGTTTGTATCATTGATCCGCAGCGCTGGAACCCATTCAATAACGGTCACAACAATCATAAAGAATAAAGCCGGGACAAAAGCTTTCTTATTCGTCTCTTTACTTTTTATGTAAGCAACAATTGCTCCAAATACAAACAGAGCCCCAGCAACAAAAATATTCACACCAAGTGATGCATTTCCATTTGCAATCAATACAGAACGCAAGTAGACAAAATCAAATAATACAAATGCAATTAAGAAAATTTGTATTGCATTCCAAAGAGATGGGGAGCGAAACATCCCTAGTCCAAATCGATGAATTGTTAAATACGCAAAGAAACCCATTTGACTAATGACACTAAAAATAAACCCTACCCCAAGCAACCAAAAAGAAATTATTAAAATTTCTTTTCCGTCGAAATTTTGAAAAAATTTATCGTACTTGTCCCACTCTAAAATAAAACCGATAAAAATTGTACTGCTTCCCCCAAGAACCAACGTCGTCCAAAAAAGTCGTACCCATTTTCGGCTATTCACATACATATCCCCCAATATATATATTTCTAATTAAATTGTAACAATGTCATTTTCAAAAAGCTAGCCATCAATATGTATAAATTCCTTCAAGATATTTATATTAAAAAGAGAAATATGTGAAAGGAGCCCCGGCTGATGAAACGGAATCTGCTCATTTTGGTCTCTTTCATCCTTTTTATCGGAATAGTTGCATGTGCACAAGAAAAAGAAGCAAAATCCAATTTAGACTATGATCAAACAAAAAAAATGATTATTGATATTTTAAAAACGGATCAAGGCAAAAAAGCAATCCAAGATGTACTAACCGATGAAAAAATGAAACAAGCTCTTATTTTAGATGAAACTGTAGTAAAAAAAACAATTGAAGATACTATGTTATCAGAGAAAGGGCAACAATTTTGGGAAAAAGTATTCAAAGATCCTGAGTTTGCTGCTAAGTTTGCAAAAAGCATGGAAAAAGAACAAACAAGTTTAATGAAAACATTATTAAAAGATCCTGAGTATCAAGCAGGTGTTATAGAAATTATGAAAAACCCAGAAGTTGGGAAGATCATGATGCAAACAATGAAAAGCAAAGAGTATCGTCAATATTTACAACAAGTCTTAACTGAAACTGCCGAAAGCCCCCTATTCCAGGCAAAAATGATCGATATTATTAGTAAAGGTGTTGAAAAGGCTCAGAAAAGTGGCAGTGAGCAGAAAAAAGAAGGCGGGTCAGAAGAAGGAAAAAAAGAACAAAAATAACCCTCGTACTGAGGGTTATTTTTGTTCAATCGCTGCTCTCTCAATTACTTGCTTAGCAATTTGTTTATAGATTACTCCAATGCTATGGTCCTCATCATATACAGATGGAGCAAATTCTTCTGCATTCCAATCGGGCTGCTGGAGAGGAATTTGGCCAAGTACTACTGTACGAAGCTCTTCTGCTAGCTTTTCTCCTCCACCTTTTCCAAAAACATATTCTTTTTCACCAGTTACTTTACTTTCGAAATAAGACATATTTTCCACAACACCAATAATCTCATGCTCTGTGCGCAGTGCCATCGCACCAGCTCTAGCGGCTACAAAAGCTGCTGTCGGATGAGGTGTTGTCACAACAATTTCCTTACAAGCCGGAAGCATAGAATGTACATCCAACGCTACATCACCTGTGCCAGGAGGTAAGTCCAATACTAGATAGTCTAAATCACCCCACTCTACTTCTGTAAAGAAATGATTTAACATTTTCCCAAGCATTGGTCCTCTCCAAATAACAGGCGCATTGTCTTCTACAAAAAATCCCATAGAAATAACTTTCACACCAAAACGCTCCACTGGAATAATTTTATCCCCTCTTACAATAGGACGTTTTTCAATCCCCATCATATCCGGTACACTAAATCCGTATATATCAGCATCAACGATTCCAACCTTTTTCCCTAATCTAGCAAGAGAAATCGCTAAGTTTACAGAAACCGTCGATTTTCCAACTCCACCTTTTCCACTTGCTACTGCTAGGAAAGTTGTTTTTGAATGCGGCGATAATAAAGATTCACCCTGCTCTTCTTGCGGAGCAAATTGTATGCGTTCTTCTTCCGTAAATTCTGTAAAGCGTAAACCAACTGTTGCTGCTCCTAGTTCTTTCACTAATTTCACAATTGTTCCTTGTAGCTGCATTTGTTCGGCCGTTCCTGTCTTCACAATCGCAATTTTAATACTCACATGTTCTTTTTCTGGTTTCACAGTGACTTCTTTAATAGCATTAGTCTCTTTTAATGTTTTATTTAGAAACGGATCTACAATCCCATCAAGTGCTCCCACTACTTGTTCTTTCGTTACCATAATCTGTCCCGCCCCCTGTTATAAAAATAAGACACAATAGTTTCAATTAAGTTCTTACGAGCATGTAATTGCTCATCCAAACAAAATAAATGCGTTTTCATTGTAAGTATAGCATATTTTCGGAAAACTCCGTTACAAAGAAGAACCCTCCTTAATTAGGAGGGTTGCCTTTCTCAGTAAAATATCGCAAAACCCCGCGATATATAGCAGCAGCAACTTTTTGCTGATATTTCTCTGAATTTAATAAATATCTTTCGTTTACATTAGATAAAAAGCCAGCTTCAACTAACACACCCGGTGTTTTCGCATGCTTCAATAAATAAACGTGAGAAATTGTTTTTGCAGAACGTTTCGTATTCTCAAGACTTGTTCGTAGTTCAGCTTGAATAAATTTTGCTGCCCGCTCATTTTCTACTAAAGAACGATAATAAAATGTTTGTGCTCCTTTCGAATCGCCACTTGGAAGAGCATTCAAGTGCACACTAACAAAAAAGTCAATATCAGACTTATTAATAATCTCAACACGTTTTTTTAAGTCCTCTGCTTTGCGGCGCCTATATCCCTTGGTGCTTTTGTCTGCCAAATCATAATCTCCATTGCGTGTTAAAATCACGAGTGCCCCTTGTTCTTGTAAATAATCTCGCACTTTTTTTGTAATTTCCAATGTAATATCCTTTTCCACAATATCTTCTCCACCGACTGCTCCTCCATCTGGGCCACCATGACCAGCGTCTAGCACAATAATTTTTCCAGACAAAGGCAAGTTCCATGCTCTCCATGATTTTGTAATTTGAAAATCCTGCTTCACCAAGAAAAAGAGTGCAACCGCTGCTAACATAAAAGAAATAATCCGAATTCTTTTCATACCTTTCCCCCTCTAGCTAGTCCCTCTACTTACTTATATGGGACAAGAGGAAAGTTTATGATTTTCTTAATGCAGCTTCATGCGATATCTTCTCTCACCTTTTTCATATCCTTGTTGCCACCATGCGCTAATAAAATGTTGGCATAATTGATATAACTGTTCATCTTCGTTTTCTTCTATGGAATGCAAAGGAACACTTGTCAAAAAATGAAATAGCATTTCTGTTAATTGAATTTCTTCATGAGACGATCTGCTTTTCACATCTAAAAGAGATTCTCCATGATAACCAAACTTACTGTACCTAGCTCCTAATAAATAGGATTCAATACCTAACTCTATACAATAATCTTCATAATGACGATGGAATGTATCCATACAAAAGCAATCACGAATATTTTCTCTGAGTTTTTGTAATGATAATTCACGCAGTATTTTACGTTCATACTTCAGCTGCTTTTCTCTTTGTTTTTCTTTCAGGCTTACAATAACATTCATAGTACTTAAAACCTCCCTATGTACGTATTAGTCTAAACTTCTCAGTAGGAAGCATACACAAGAAGACAGCACTAAAATATTCCAAAGAAGGAGATGCTAACAGAAGATGTTTAAGAACATAAAAAAACCCCAGCCCAAAGGCTGAGGTTTGAAGTTCGCAAAAATTAACGTTTTGAGAACTGAGGTGCACGACGAGCACCTTTAAGACCGTATTTTTTACGCTCTTTCATACGTGCGTCACGAGTTAATAGACCTGCACGTTTTAATGTTAAACGGTATTCTGGATCAGCTTTTAATAAAGCGCGAGAAATACCGTGACGAATAGCACCAGCTTGACCAGTGTATCCACCGCCATGTACATTTACAAGTACATCGTAGTTACCTAAAGTTTCTGTTGCAACTAGAGGTTGTTTCACTACTTCACGTAATGCAGCAAATGGGATATAGTTTTCAAAATCACGACCGTTAATGATAACGCGTCCTTCGCCTGGAACTAGGCGTACGCGTGCTACTGAACTCTTACGACGTCCAGTACCATTGTATTGTACCTGTGCCAAAGTAAGCCCTCCTTTAATTAATTATCCGCGAAGTTCGTAAACTTCTGGTTTTTGTGCTTGGTGTGGATGCTCAGATCCAGCATACACATTTAATTTTTTAGACATTTGACGTCCTAAACGTCCTTTTGGAAGCATGCCTTTAATAGCAAGCTCTAACATTTGTACAGGGTAGTTTGTACGCATTTCTAGAGCTGTTCTTTGTTTAAGTCCACCTGGGTGATTTGTGTGACGGTAGTAAATTTTATCGTTTAATTTATTACCTGTTAAGTGAACTTTCTCAGCGTTAATAATAATTACATGATCACCAGTATCAATATGTGGTGTAAATGTTGGTTTGTTTTTACCACGTAAAATGGATGCTACTTCAGTAGCAAGGCGACCTAAAGTTTTACCTTCAGCATCAACCACATACCATTTACGCTCAACTTCGTTAGCTTTTGCCATAAAAGTCGTACGCATTTGTTTCCCTCCTACTCAATATCTTTTCCATAGAAAAAATTCTATTGTTTATCTTAAACACGATTTCCTTCCGGGGCTAATCGCGGTTTTAGAAACAATACCATATGTTATGATATCCTTTTGAGTTTCTAATGTCAAGCAAATGTTACACCAGGATTAGTTGTTATAGTTTACCTCCCATAAATACAGGCCTTGCCCCGGTACCATCTTCCCAGCAAAACGGCGGTCTTGTTTTTTTAAAATATCTGGAATACTTTCAGGAAAAATTTTTCCTTGACCGACGCTAAGCAGCGTACCGACAATAATTCGAACCATGTTATATAAAAAACCATTTCCAACAAAGCGAAAGATTAGCTCATCACCTTGTTCTATTAAATCTATTTCATAGATTGTTCGCACTTTATCCTTTTTATCAGTTTTTGCCGAACAAAATGAAGTAAAATCATGCGTTCCAATAAAATAAGGAATCGCTTTCTGAATGGATTCTATTTGTACTGCATATGGATATTGATATACATAATGTCTACGAAATACATCTGCTTTTTTAGATAACAATACACGATAGCGATATTCTTTTTTTACAACACCGTATCGTGCATGAAAGTCTAAAGTTTTTTTCTCAGCCTGCTGCACAACAATATCATCTGGAAGCATTGTATTTAAAGCTGCCATCCATTGCTCTCCTGTTAATGATAACGGTGTATCAAAATGAATGACTTGGCCTTTGGCATGGACAGTGGAATCTGTTCTTCCTGACGCTTGTACACGAACAGGCTCTCCTTTATGCAACTTTTGCAATGCTTTCTCTATTTCTTGTTGAACAGTACGCTGATTGGGTTGAATTTGGTATCCGCAAAAATTAATTCCATCATACGCGACTGTGCATTTTATTCTTTCCATATTTATACTCTCCATTACGATCGAACTAAAATTAAAATACAAGCTAAACCACATAGACTCAAGAGTGTTAATGTATCCAGCCATTTCCATTCTAATTGCCGGAATTTTGTACGGTATCCATTACTTTGATAACCCCTTGCTTCCATAGCAATTGCTAAGTCTTCTGCACGTTTAAACGCACTAATAAATAGAGGTACAAGTAATGAGATAATTGCTTTCAATCTATCTTTCATTGGACCACCTGCAAAGTCTATGCCACGAGAAGCTTGTGCTTTCATAATTTTACTCGTTTCATCCATCAAAGTCGGAATAAAGCGCAACGAAATAGACATCATAAGTGCAATTTCATGAACAGGAACTTTTATACGTTTTAAAGGATGCAGCAATGTCTCCATGCCATCTGTAATTTCAATTGGTGTTGTTGTTAATGTTAGTAGAGTGGTCATTAAAATAATAACTAAAAAACGAATCGAAATATAAATCCCTTGCTCCAGCCCTTTCTCATATATAGAAAACCATCCAAATTGAAAGAGTACAGTACCTTCTTTTGTTGTAAAAATATGCAGAAAGAACGTGAATAAAAAAATCCATAAAATAGGCTTTAAGCCAGACAGAATATAACGAATCGGCACTTTTGCAAAAAACAAAGCAATGAGTGCATACAAAAATAGCAAGCTATATGAAATTGCATTATTTGCTAAAAAAACAACAAATACATATAAAAAAACAATTAACAGTTTTGCACGAGGATCCATTCTATGAATAGCAGATTCTCCTGGAATATATCTTCCGATAATTAACTGCTGCATGATGAATCCCCACCTTTTCTAAACAGTTGTATGACTTCATCTGCTAAATCTTCTAAAGACAAGGTGGCTTTCGGTATAGAAATGCCTAATTTCTCCTCAATTTCCCGCTTATATTTCAGCGACATTGGAAGAGACACACCAATTTGTTCAAGTTCTTCTGCATGCATAAAGACTTCTTCTGATGTTCCTTGCAAAAAGACCGTTCCTTTATGCATGACAACAATGTTGTCTGCATATTTTGCAGCATCCTCCATATTATGTGTCACAAGAATCACCGTAAGATTATTTTGCTTGTGAAGATCATAAAACATCTCCATAAGCTCATTTTGGCCCTTTGGATCAAGTCCTGCTGTTGGCTCATCTAATACTAATACCTCAGGCTCCATCGCTAATACACCAGCTATAGCAACACGTCTCATTTGTCCTCCGCTTAATTCAAACGGAGATCGTTCTAATAGTTCTTCTGATAACCCAACCAATCGAATAGCATCTTTTGCTTTTTGTTTCGCCTCATGCTCAGACACACCAAAATTTAAAGGACCGAAACAAATATCTTTTTCCACCGTTTCCTCAAATAACTGATGTTCTGGAAATTGAAAAACAACCCCAACTTTTTTTCGAAGAGGTTTTAATTTTTTTACTTTCTTTTGAGAAGATATTGTATACTCTCCAATGCGAACAGTTCCACTCGTTGGTTGTAATAAACCATTTAAATGTTGGATCATCGTTGACTTACCCGAACCCGTATGACCGATAATCGCATAATATCCGCCACTAGGAAACGCAATATCTATATCATAAAGGGCCCGTTTTTCAAATGGGGTTTTATATTGATAACGATGCTCTACTTTTTGGAATGTAATCTCCAAAGTTCGCTCACCAAACTTTCCATTGTAAGATGCATTGATTGTAAAGGAATTTCATTACTTTTCAATAATTCTGCCATTTTCACAGAAAATGGCACGTCTAAGCCGATTTCTTTCAGCATTTTAGATGACCTAAAAATATGCTCGGGCGTTCCTTCTTCTAATATTTCTCCGCGATTTAAAATAACAATACGATCTGATTGCGCAGCTTCCTCTAAATCATGAGTAATCGAAAGAACTGTAATCCCTTTCGTACGAACAAGATCTCTGACTGTTTCTACTACTTCTCTACGGCCTTGTGGGTCAAGCATAGATGTTGCTTCATCTAATACTAAAATAGACGGCTGAAGTGCCAATACGCCCGCAATTGCAACGCGTTGCTTTTGCCCACCTGATAAATAGTGAGGTTCTTCATTTTGAAACTCTTCCATTCGAACGAGCTCCAAAGCATGCTTCATACGCTCTATCATCAGCTCCCTGGGCATTCCGATATTTTCAAGTCCAAAGACAACATCATCCTGTACAGTTGTTCCAACAAATTGATTATCTGGATTTTGAAAGACCATTCCAATCTGTTTCCGAATATCCCAGACAGTTTCTTCAGATAGAACAAGAGTTTCATTTACAGTAATTGTTCCAGCTGATGGTAAAAACAAACCATTTAATAACTTTGCAAGCGTGGATTTTCCTGACCCATTTTGTCCAATAACAGATACCCATTCTCCTTCATATAAGGAGAACGAAACGTCACGCAGAGCATAAGAAGCAGCTTGAGGATATTGAAATGATATGTTCTCAGCACGAAGCTTCTCTTTTTTCACTCGCGGGCCCCCTCTTACATTATTCAACCAAATAAAGTGAAACTTCCATCAGTAAGGTTCTTTCATCTCCCATTGATAGAAAGCTCTCACCAATTAGGCACATGCCGGCAGGTATCTCCTACCTAGCTTCCCCGTTTCTCTCTGAATCTTGAGGTGGGAGTCTTACTGCCTGCGAATGGCAGGATAAGTGTTTTCTTCTATACTTAAAAAAAAAGGGCCATGACCAGTTACTTAAAAAGTACTGTCCTGCCCTTTTGCTTGTCATTATACTAACTCGATAATTACCATTGGTGCAGCGTCACCGCGACGTGGACCAATTTTTGCAATACGAGTGTATCCGCCTTGACGCTCAGCATAGCGTGGAGCTACATCAGCGAATAATTTTTGTAATGCATCTTGACCAGTCTCAGCATTAGCAACTTCATTACGAATGTAAGAAGCTGCTTGACGACGAGCATGAAGATCTCCGCGTTTACCTAAAGTGATCATTTTTTCCACTACAGAACGAAGTTCTTTTGCACGAGTTTCTGTCGTTTGGATGCGCTCGTTGATAATTAAATCAGTAGCTAAGTCACGTAACATAGCTTTACGTTGCGCACTTGTACGGCCTAATTTTCTGTATGCCATTCGTAGTTCCCTCCTTTGTTGATGAGTTTAAATCCTCAGTCGTCTTTACGTAAGCCTAAACCTAGTTCTTCTAGCTTATGCTTAACTTCTTCTAAGGATTTACGTCCTAAGTTACGAACTTTCATCATATCTTCTTCTGTTTTGTTCGCAAGCTCTTGTACAGTGTTAATACCTGCACGTTTTAAGCAATTATAAGAACGAACAGAAAGATCAAGTTCTTCAATTGTCATTTCTAGAACTTTTTCTTTTTGATCTTCTTCCTTTTCGACCATAATCTCAGCATTTTGCGCTTCGTCAGTTAAACCAACAAAGATGTTTAAATGCTCTGTTAAGATTTTGGCACCTAAAGAGATAGCTTCTTTTGGCCCGATGCTTCCATCCGTCCATACATCAAGCGTAAGCTTATCATAATTTGCCACTTGTCCAACACGTGTCTTTTCCACTTGGTAAGTCACACGTGATACTGGAGTATAAATAGAATCAATAGGAATTACACCTATTGGTTGATCCTCGCTCTTATTTGCATCAGCTGGCGTATACCCACGGCCACGCTTTGCAGTTAAACGCACGCGGAAATGCGCATCCTTTGCTAACGTTGCAATGTATAAATCTGGATTTAAGATTTCAACATCACTATCATGAGTAATATCAGCAGCTGTGACAATACCTTCGCCCTGTACATCAATTTCGAGCGTCTTCTCTTCTTCAGAGTAGATTTTGAGAGCTAACTTTTTCAAGTTTAAGATGATCGTTGTAACGTCTTCTACTACACCCTCAACTGTCGAAAATTCATGTAATACGCCATCGATTTGGATGGCAGTAACAGCGGCACCAGGGAGTGAGGATAAAAGGATACGACGTAAGGAGTTACCCAAAGTAGTACCATATCCACGCTCAAGCGGTTCAATAACGAATTTACCATACTTAGCATCTTCGTTAAGCTCAACCGTTTCGATTTTTGGTTTTTCAATTTCAATCATTTATTAAACCCTCCTTCAAAACGTCGAAACCTCGGTTAGACATAGGAAATCACCTCTATCTAACCGAAAGTCCCCCTTAGGCAGTTCCCGATTGTGCACAACAAGCGATGTTTCTGTACGAAATTTCTCGATAATGCATCATATCCATTATAGACAATAGGGAAAAATCTATACAGAAAAATTATACACGACGACGTTTTGGCGGACGACATCCATTATGAGGTACTGGAGTAACATCTTTAATTGCTGTTACTTCTAGACCTGCAGCTTGAAGCGCACGAATTGCAGCCTCACGACCAGCACCAGGACCTTTTACAGTAACCTCTAAAGTTTTTAAACCATGCTCCATTGCAACTTTAGCAGCAGTTTCAGCAGCCATTTGTGCAGCGAATGGAGTAGATTTACGAGACCCACGGAAACCAAGTGCACCAGCACTAGACCAAGAAAGCGCGTTACCATGAGTATCTGTAAGAGTTACGATTGTGTTGTTGAAAGTAGAACGAATATGAGCGATACCAGCTTCAATATTCTTTTTCACACGTTTTTTACGAGTGTTTGTTTTACGTGCCATTGTTAGTTCAACCTCCTTTACTTATTATTTCTTTTTATTTGCTACTGTACGACGTGGACCTTTACGTGTACGAGCATTGTTTTTAGAGTTTTGACCACGAACTGGTAAACCACGACGGTGACGAAGACCACGGTAAGAACCGATCTCCATTAGACGTTTAATGTTAAGAGAAACTTCACGACGAAGGTCTCCTTCAACTTTGATACGATCGACGATATCACGGATACGTCCTAATTCGTCTTCAGTTAAATCGCGAACTCGTGTTTCTTCAGAAACACCAGCTTCAGCAAGAATTTTTTCAGCAGTTGTGCGACCAATGCCGAATACGTAAGTTAAAGAAATAACAACGCGTTTGTCACGAGGAATATCTACACCTGCGATACGTGCCATTCCGAATGCACCTCCTTCTGATTAACCTTGTTTTTGTTTATGTTTAGGGTTTTCACAAATAACCATTACTTTTCCACGTCTACGAATAACTTTACATTTTTCGCAGATCGGCTTAACTGACGGTCTTACTTTCATGTCTCGAACCTCCTTAAAGATTACGGAGTGCTATATTATTTAAAGCGGTACGTGATACGACCACGATTTAAATCGTACGGAGATAATTCTACCGTAACTTTATCTCCTGGTAAAATACGAATGAAGTTCATACGGATTTTACCAGAAACGTGAGCCAATACAACATGCCCATTCTCTAATTCTACTTTGAACATAGCATTTGGCAACGTTTCAATAACGGTACCTTCGACTTCAATTACATCATCTTTAGCCATTCAATGTTCTCCCTTCTTCAAATCAGTAACATTCTACACTGTTCTGAAATTCCGGAGAGCCAGCTACCTATAAAGTGGTAAGGATTTCGTATCCTGCTTCTGTAAGAGCAATCGTGTGCTCAAAATGTGCACACCATTTACCATCTACCGTTACCACTGTCCAGTCATCAGATAGTGTTTTTACATATCGTCTTCCTTGGTTCACCATCGGCTCAACACAAATGACCATTCCCGGTTTTAATCTAGGGCCTTGATTCGGTGGACCATAGTGCGGGATTTGTGGGTCTTCATGTAAGTCTTGCCCGATTCCGTGACCGACATACTCCCTAACGATCGAGAATCCATTATCTTCAACATACGTTTGAATCGCATGTGAAACATTAGATAATCGTTCGCCCGGTTTTGCGTGTTCTAGACCAAGATACAACGATTTTTCTGTGACATCAAGTAGCTTTTGAACAGATTCGGAAATGTTTCCTACTGGATACGTCCATGCAGAATCTCCATGGTATCCATTATATTTCGCACCAATATCGATACTAATAATATCGCCTTCTTGGAGCTTGCGCTTTCCTGGAATCCCGTGTACAAGCTCTTCGTTTACCGAAGCACAAATGCTTCCCGGAAATCCGTTGTATCCTTTAAAAGATGGCACAGCGCCATATTTTAGAATCGTTTTTTCCGCTATTTGATCGAGCTCTTTCGTTGTAATTCCTGGGGCAATATGCTTTTTTAACTCTTGATGAGTTAAAGCAACAATCTTGCCAGCTTCTCGCATAATCTCGATTTCGCGAGGAGTTTTGCAAATAATCATTACGCTAAGCCTCCGATGAGAAGATCGACATCAGCAAATACTTTATCGATATCTTGCTCACCATTAATGCTTTTTAAGTAACCAAGCTCTTCGTAGAAATCAAGCAACGGCTTTGTTTGCTTAATATTCACTTCTAAACGATTTGCTACAGTTTCTTCGTTGTCATCAGAACGCTGATATAACTCGCCACCACATTTATCACATACGCCCTCTTTTGCTGGCGGATTGAATTCTAAGTGGTAAGTCGCACCGCACTCTTTACAAATGCGACGGCCTGTTAAACGTTTTAACAACAATCCTGAATCCACATTAATGTTTAAAACATAATTGATCTTTTTGCCAAGATCTTTCATGATTTCTTCAAGAGCTGACGCTTGTGCAACTGTTCGTGGAAAACCATCTAATAAGAAGCCTTTTACGCAGTCTTCTTGGCTTAAACGCTCACGCACGATTCCGATTGTAACTTCATCTGGTACAAGTGCTCCTTTATCAATAAAGGACTTTGCTTGTAAACCAAGTTCAGTTTCATCTTTCATAGCAGCACGGAACATATCTCCTGTTGAAATGTGAGGGATGTCATACTTGGCAACAATCTTTTCGGCTTGTGTGCCTTTACCAGCACCTGGAAGCCCCATTAGAATTAAGTTCATCTGTATTCCCCCTCATGAATGAGAATGTAGGGAAGATGCCTCTTCCCACTT
This sequence comes from Bacillus sp. CGMCC 1.60114, assembly GCF_042676365.1. Classification (NCBI taxonomy): domain Bacteria; kingdom Bacillati; phylum Bacillota; class Bacilli; order Caryophanales; family Bacillaceae; genus Bacillus; species Bacillus sp. CGMCC 1.60114. Next base: position 44,347 of record NZ_JBHTHG010000028.1, on the reverse strand, counting down.
ACTCACTGTTTGATAAACCCTTTGTAATGGCGTTTCACTAATTGACTTTCGAGCTGTTTCATTGTCTCTAAAGCAACACCGACAACAATTAGCAAACTCGTTCCACCAATCTGTGCAGATTGTGGCAGATTTGCAACTTGAATAAATAAAACAGGTAGAATTGCAATTGCCGCTAAGAAAATTGCACCTACAAAGGTCAACCGATACAAGATCTTTGTTAGATATTGTTCTGTATTCTTACCCGGACGAATACCAGGAACATATCCACCCTGTTTATTTAAGTTTTCAGCCATCTGTTCAGGATTCACTTGAACAAATGCATAGAAATATGCAAAAGCAATAATTAGTGTAACATATATGATCATACCCACTGGATGAGTATAGTTAAAGTTCTTAATAATCCACTGCGATATTTCATATTTCGGGAAAAACTGTGCAATAGTCGGAGGCGTAATCAAGAATGAAACAGCAAAAATTACTGGAATAACACCGGCACTATTTACCTTAAGTGGTAAATGAGTGTTTTGTGCTCCAGTATAACCACCATTTCCAGTTACGCGCTTCGCATATTGAATCGGGATCTTTCTAACAGCCTGTTGAATGTAAATAACACCAACTACAACTGCTAACACAGCTAACAAAATTAAACCAACTCTTACGATACGAATGAACAAGTCATCTCCGGCATTTTGGAACTGCTGTGCATACACTTGACTTATAGTATTTGGGATCGCTGCGGTAATACCTGCAAAGATGATAATAGAAATACCGTTTCCTACTCCCTTTGCCGTAATCTGCTCACCTAACCACATTAGAAATGCAGTTCCGGCAGTCAGTACCGTAGCAATATATAAGTATGTTGACCAGCTAGGATCCGTAATTAACTGTCCACCTGCCATACCGTTAAAACCGATTGACATACCGATTGCTTGAATAAAAGCAAGAACAATTGTAAAGTAGCGGGTAAACTGATTTAACTTACGACGACCCATTTCCCCTTGTTTTGACCATTCCGTAAATTTAGGAACAACATCCATCTGCAATAATTGCACGATGATGGATGCTGTAATGTACGGCATGATTCCCATCGCAAAGATGGAGAATTTTTTCAAGGCTCCGCCGCCAAATGTATTCAGAATACCCAATACATTCAACTGGTCTTGCGCTCTCAGTACATCTGCATTTGTATGAGGCACTGGGATGAACGTGCCAATCCGAAACACGATTAACATCGCTAAAGTGAATAATATTTTCTTTCTTATCTCAGCAACGCGCATAAAGTTGGAGATTGTGCGAAACATTAGATCACCTCAACTGTTCCGCCAGCCGCTTCAATTGCTTCTTTTGCAGTTGAAGAGAACTTGTGAGCTTTAACAGTAAGCTTTTTCTCTACCGCACCGTTTGCAAGAATTTTAACACCGTCATTTAATTTGCTGATAACGCCAGTCTCAAGCAATAATTCAGGTGTTACTTCTGTACCGTCTTCAAAACGATTTAACGTTGTTAAGTTAACGATAGCAAACTCTTTACGGTTAATGTTTGTGAAGCCGCGTTTTGGTAAACGACGGAATAATGGAGTTTGACCACCTTCAAAACCAAGACGAACACCGCCGCCAGAACGTGCGTTTTGTCCTTTATGACCTTTTCCAGCAGTTTTACCATTACCAGAACCGATACCACGACCTACACGGTTACGAACTTTACGAGAACCTTCTGCAGGTTGTAATTCATGAAGTTTCATTCCAAGGCACCTCCTTATATTGATGAGTTATCATTAAGCTTCTTTTACAGTTACAAGGTGAGAAACTTTGTTGATCATACCGCGAATAGCAGGAGTTTCTTCCTTAACTACAGTTGAATTCAACTTTTTAAGACCTAAAGCTTCTACAGTCGCACGTTGATCTTGTGGACGACCAATTACACTACGAGTGAGGGTAATTTCTAACTTTTTCGCCATTATGTTTTCCCTCCTTCTTAACCTAGTAGCTCTTCTACAGATTTACCGCGTAATTTTGCAACATCTTCAGCACGCTTAAGATCTTTTAATCCATTTACAGTAGCACGGATCATGTTAATTGGTGTGTTAGAACCAAGAGATTTAGAAAGAATATCTTGTACACCAGCTAATTCAAGAACCGCACGAACTGGACCACCAGCGATAACTCCAGTACCTTCTGCAGCAGGTTTTAAGAATACTTCACCCGCTCCAAATTGACCGATAATTTCGTGTGGAATTGATGTACCAACTAATGGTACTTCGATTAAGTTTTTCTTAGCATCTTCGATAGCCTTGCGGATTGCATCTGGTACCTCTTGCGCTTTACCAGTACCGAATCCAACATGACCGTTTTTATCACCAACTACAACCAGTGCAGCGAAGCGGAAACGACGACCACCCTTAACAACTTTCGCAACACGGTTTATCGTAACTACACGTTCTTCAAGTTCAAATTTACTTGGGTCAATGCGACGCATCTATTTTCCCTCCTTTGACCATTAAAATTGTAAGCCAGCCTCACGAGCAGCTTCAGCTAAAGCTTTAACACGACCATGGTATAAGTAACCGCCGCGATCAAATACTACTTCTTTAACGCCTTTCTCTACAGCACGTTTAGCAACTAATTCGCCAACTTTAGTAGCAGCTTCAGTGTTGCCTGTACCGTTAAGAGTAAGTTCTTTATCAAGAGTAGACGCGCTTGCTAATGTTACACCGTTTACATCATCAATTACTTGAGCGTAAATGTGTTGATTAGAACGGAACACGTTTAAACGTGGACGCTCAGCAGTACCAGCAAGCTTTGCACGTACACGTGCGTGTCTTTTCTTACGAACCGCATTTTTATCAGGTTTAGTGATCATTCTTGTCACTCCTTTCTTTCACCTAACGGGTTTACTTAGCAGTTTTACCTTCTTTACGACGTACAACTTCGCCTTCGTAACGAATACCTTTGCCTTTGTATGGCTCTGGAGCACGTACAGCGCGAACGTTAGCAGCGAATTCGCCAACACGTTGCTTGTCGATACCTTTAATTACGATCTTTGTAGGAGCAGGAACTTCAACTTCAAGACCAGCTTCTGGAGTCATCTCAACTGGGTGAGAGTAACCTACGTTTAATACAAGTTTGTCACCTTGTTTTTGTGCACGGTAACCAACACCGATTAATTCAAGTCCGCGAGCGAAACCTGTTGTTACACCTTCAACCATGTTTCCAAGAAGAGCACGAGTTGTTCCGTGTAATGCACGGTGTACCTTCTGTTCAGAAGGGCGTTCTACTGTTAAGATATTTTCTTCAATTTTGATAACCATATCAGCATTGAAAGTACGAGTTAATTCACCTTTAGGGCCTTTTACAGTTACAGTATTGTTTTCTGCTACTGTAACTGTAACACCTGCAGGGATTTCAAGAATCTTTTTACCAATACGAGACATGTGGTCACACCTCCGTTCGTTTAAATATATATTACCAAACGTATGCTACTACTTCTCCACCAGTTTGTAATTGACGAGCATCTTTGTCCGTCATTACGCCCTTAGATGTAGAAACAAGTGCAATACCTAATCCGTTAAGTACACGTGGTACTTCATCAGCTTTTGCATAAACGCGTAAGCCAGGCTTACTGATACGCTTTAATCCAGTGATTACGCGCTCATTGTTTACACCGTATTTTAGGAAAATACGAAGGATACCTTGCTTGTTATCCTCGATGTATTCCACATCACGAATGAAACCTTCACGTTTTAGGATTTCAGCGATTTCTTTTTTGATTTTAGAAGCAGGAACTTCTAATTTCTCATGACGTACCATGTTCGCATTACGGATGCGAGTAAGCATATCTGCAATTGGATCTGTCATCACCATGTGTTTTACCTCCTTCCCATTTGTGGGTATTACCAACTAGCTTTTTTAACACCAGGAATTTGACCTTTATATGCAAGTTCACGGAAACAAATACGGCAAAGTTTAAATTTGCGGTATACAGAATGCGGACGACCGCAGCGCTCGCAACGTGTATAATCTTGCACTTTAAACTTAGGAGTACGCTTTTGTTTCGCAATCATAGATTTTTTAGCCACGTTTTCGCCTCCTCTACTTAGCGTTGGCTTCCATTATTTTTGGAATGGCATACCGAATTGTGTTAATAGTTCACGAGCTTCTTCATCAGTTTTCGCTGTAGTAACGATTACGATGTCCATACCACGAACTTTACTTACTTTATCATAATCAATCTCAGGGAAAATTAATTGCTCTTTAACACCTAATGTGTAGTTACCACGACCATCGAAAGATTTCTTAGAAACACCACGGAAATCACGTACACGTGGTAAAGAAACTGATACTAATTTGTCGAAGAACTCATACATTTGCTCGCCGCGTAAAGTAACCTTTGCACCGATAGGCATACCTTCACGAAGACGGAAACCTGCGATAGATTTTTTAGCGCGAGTTACAACAGGCTTTTGACCTGCGATTTGTGTTAATTCTTCTACAGCACTGTCTAATGCTTTAGAATTGGATACCGCGTCACCAACACCAGTGTTGATTACGATCTTTTCGATTTTCGGTACTTCCATTACAGATTTATAGTTAAACTTGCTCATAAGAGCAGGAGTAATTTCTTTTTGGAATTTCTCTTTAAGGCGATTCAATGAAGGGACCTCCTTTCATATAGAACTTATTTATCTAATAATTCACCAGATTTTTTTGCAACACGAACTTTTTTACCATCTTCCACTTTGTAACCTACGCGAGTAGGTACACCTGTTTTAGGATCTAATGGCATAACATTAGATACGTGGATAGCTGCTTCTTTCGTGATAATTCCACCTTGTGGATTTAACTGAGATGGCTTAGAGTGCTTCTTAACGATGTTAACACCCTCAACGATAACACGGTTTTCTTTTGGGAAAGCTGCAAGGATAACACCTTGTTTTCCTTTGTCTTTACCACTGATTACCTGTACTTTATCACCTTTTTTTACATGCATCTTACTTCTGCACCTCCTTAGCAAGGCAAGACCTTAAATTATAGAACTTCTGGAGCTAAAGAAACGATCTTCATGAAGTTGTTATCACGTAATTCACGAGCTACTGGTCCGAAGATACGAGTACCACGTGGGCTCTTATCGTCTTTGATGATAACCGCTGCGTTTTCATCAAATTTGATATAAGAACCGTCTGGACGACGAGCACCGCTCTTCGTACGTACTACTACTGCTTTAACAACGTCACCTTTTTTAACAACGCCACCTGGTGTTGCTTGTTTTACCGTAGCAACGATAATATCACCGATGTTTGCGTATTTACGACCAGAGCCGCCTAATACTTTAATTGTTAAAAGTTCACGTGCGCCAGAGTTGTCAGCTACTTTCAAACGAGATTCTTGTTGGATCATGTTATGAAACCTCCCTTCGGACTTAAAATTCCGATTCGTCTATATTTAGATAATAACCGCTTCTTCAACGATTTCAACTAAACGGAAACGCTTAGTAGCAGAAAGCGGGCGAGTTTCCATGATTTTTACGATATCGCCAACTTTTGCTTGGTTTTGCTCATCATGCGCTTTGTACTTCTTAGAATACTTAACGCGTTTTCCGTACAAGGAATGAGTTTTGTAAGTTTCAACTAAAACTGTAATCGTTTTGTCCATTTTGTCAGAAACAACACGACCAGTATAAACTTTGCGTTGGTTACGTTCGCTCACTTTGCAAACCTCCCCTCAATTTATCGATTAATTCCGATCTCTCTTTCACGAACTACAGTTTTCATACGAGCAATCGCTTTACGCACTTCACGGATGCGTGTTGGATTCTCTAATTGTCCTGTAGCAAGCTGGAAGCGAAGATTAAACAACTCTTCCTTTAACGCTTTAACTTTTGTTTCGATTTCGGCAGTGGTTAATTCACGAATATCATTAGTTTTCATTAGATTCACCACCATTTTCTTCACGTTTTACGAATTTACATTTCACTGGTAACTTGTGAGCTGCAAGACGTAATGCTTCGCGTGCTACCTCTTCAGATACACCCGCGATTTCAAACATAACCTTTCCAGGTTTTACTACTGCTACCCAACCTTCTGGAGCCCCTTTACCGGAACCCATACGTACTTCTAGAGGTTTAGCAGTGTAAGGTTTAGAAGGGAAAATTTTAATCCAAACTTTACCGCCACGTTTCATATAACGAGTCATTGCACGACGAGCTGCTTCGATTTGACGGTTTGTAATCCAAGAAGCCTCTTGAGATTGTAAACCAAACTCACCAAAATGTACTTCAGCGCCACCTTTTGCACGACCACGCATTTTACCACGATGCTCTCTACGATATTTTACGCGTTTAGGCATTAACATATTATTTTCCTCCTTCCTCAGAAGCTTTCTTTTTTGTAGGAAGGACTTCTCCACGGTAGATCCATACTTTTACGCCTAATTTACCGTACGTTGTATCAGCTTCAGCTGTTGCATAGTCAATATCAGCGCGAAGTGTATGAAGTGGAACAGTTCCTTCACTGTAAGATTCTGCACGAGCGATATCAGCTCCGCCAAGACGACCAGAAACCTGTGTTTTGATACCTTTAGCTCCTGCACGCATAGCACGTTGAATTGCTTGCTTCTGTGCACGACGGAAAGATACACGGTTTTCTAATTGACGAGCGATGTTTTCGCCTACTAATTTAGCGTCAAGATCAGCTCTCTTAACTTCTAAAATGTTGATGTGTACACGTTTACCTGTTAATTGGTTAAGAGCTTTACGAAGTGCTTCAACTTCTGTACCACCTTTACCAATTACCATACCAGGTTTTGCAGTGTGAATTGTAACATTTACACGATTTGCCGCACGCTCGATTTCTACTTTAGAAACAGCAGAATCTTTTAAGCGAACGTTGATGTACTCACGAATTTTGATGTCTTCATGTAAGAATGTAGCATAATCTTTTTCAGCGTACCAACGAGATTCCCAATCACGAATGATACCGACACGAAGACCAACTGGACTAACCTTTTGACCCATCGATTATCCCTCCTTCTTTTCTGATACCACAACTGTGATGTGGCTTGTGCGTTTGTTAATTTGGCTTGCACGACCCATTGCACGTGGACGGAAACGTTTTAACGTTGGACCTTCGTCAACGAAAACTTTTTCAACAACTAAGTTGTTTACATCCATTTCATAGTTATGTTCTGCATTTGCAATTGCAGATTTCAAAACTTTTTCTACAACTGGAGAAGCAGTTTTTGGCGTGTGGTTAAGGATAGCAATCGCTTCACCCACTTGCTTACCTCGGATTAAGTCTACTACTAAACGAACTTTACGAGGAGCAATACGAACTGTTCTCGCTACTGCTTTAGCTTGCATTGAAGTGCCTCCTCTCATTATCTTCTAGTTTTCTTATCGTCAGCATCATGACCTTTGTACGTACGAGTTGGTGCGAACTCACCTAACTTGTGGCCAACCATATCCTCAGTTACGTATACAGGAACGTGTTTACGACCATCATATACAGCGATTGTATGACCAATAAACTGTGGGAAGATCGTTGAACGACGAGACCAAGTTTTTACAACTTGTTTTTGCTCAGTTTCATTTAACTTTGCAATTTTGTTCATTAAATGATCATCAACAAATGGTCCTTTTTTCAAGCTACGAGCCATTTTGGTGCCTCCCTTCGTGATTGCCGTACGGTTCTAGAAATGAACCGTACTACAACCCCATTATTTTTTACGACGACGAACGATGAATTTGTCAGACGCTTTATTTTTCTTACGAGTTTTGAATCCAAGAGTTGGTTTACCCCATGGAGACATTGGAGACTTACGTCCGATTGGTGAGCGACCTTCACCACCACCGTGTGGGTGATCAACTGGGTTCATTACAGAACCACGAACAGTTGGGCGCTTGCCTAACCAGCGAGAACGACCCGCTTTACCAATTTTAATAAGTTCATGGTGCTCATTACCTACTTGACCTACTGTAGCGCGGCAAGTAGCTAGAACTAAGCGTACTTCACCAGAAGTTAAACGTACAAGTACGTATTTACCTTCTTTACCAAGTACTTGAGCAGATGTACCAGCAGAACGAACTAATTGTCCACCACGGCCTGGTTTAAGCTCGATGTTATGAACAACTGTACCTACTGGAATGTTGATTAATGGTAATGCGTTACCGATTTTAATGTCCGCTTCTGGGCCAGACATGATTTCCATACCTACTTCTAAGTTTTTAGGAGCAAGGATGTAACGTTTTTCACCGTCAACGTAGTTAATTAATGCGATATTCGCAGAGCGGTTTGGATCGTATTCGATCGTAGCAACGCGTCCAGGAATTCCATCTTTGTTACGTTTGAAGTCGATGATACGGTATTGACGCTTGTGTCCGCCACCTTGGTGACGTACAGTAATTTTACCTTGGTTATTACGTCCAGCCTTTTTGCTTAAAGGCGCAAGTAATGATTTTTCCGGTCTATCAGTCGTGATTTCAGCGAAATCATTCGTAGTCATATTACGACGACCGTTAGTAGTTGGATTATACTTTTTGATTGCCATCTGATTTTCCCTCCTTCTTTAGTAAGAATTAAACTCCTTGGAAGATCTCGATTTCTTTGCTGTCAGCAGTAAGCTTAACGATTGCTTTACGACGACGGTTAGTGAAACCAGCGTGACGACCAACACGTTTTGCTTTTGGCTTGTAGTTCATGATATTTACTTTCTCAACTTCAACACCAAAGATAGCTTCTACAGCATCTTTAACTTCCGTTTTATTAGCTTTAACGTCCACATCGAACGTGTATTTTTTTTCAGCCATCATTTCCATAGAACGTTCAGTGATAACTGGGCGCTTAATGATATCACGAGGATCTTTCATTATGCAAGCACCTCCTCTACTTTTTCCACTGCCGCTTTTGTCATGATCAGCTTATCATGATGAAGCACGTCTAAAACGTTTACGCCATCAGCAGTGATTACTGTTACTCCAGGAATATTGCGAGCAGATAACTCAACTGCTTCGTTTACATCAGCAGTTACGATAAGAGCTTTCTTCTCAACAGTTAATCCTTTAAGAACTGCTACCATGTCTTTTGTTTTTGGTGCATTTAACACTAAGTCTTCAAGAACTACGATGTTGTTCTCAACTACTTTAGTAGCTAATGCAGATTTAATAGCTAAGCGACGAACTTTTTTAGGTAGTTTGTATGCATAGCTTCTTGGTGTAGGTCCGAATACCGTACCACCACCACGCCATTGAGGAGAGCGGATAGAACCTTGACGAGCACGTCCAGTTCCTTTTTGACGCCATGGTTTGCGACCTCCACCGCGCACTTCAGAGCGAGTTTTTACTTTATGTGTACCTTGACGTAAAGATGCACGTTGCATCATTACTGCTTCAAAAAGTACAGCTTCATTTGGTTCGATACCGAAAACAGTTTCAGCTAATTGGATTTCACCAACTTCAGAACCAGTTTGGTTAAATAACTTTACTTTTGGCATTGGGGTTCCTCCTTTCTTATAGAGAATTATTTGCTAGCCTTAACAGCACTACGAACAACTACAAGAGATTTCTTAGCGCCAGGAACGTTGCCTTTTACTAACAGTAAGTTGCGTTCTACGTCAACTTGAACGATTTCTAGGTTTTGAATAGTAACTTGGTCTCCACCCATACGTCCAGCAAGTTTTTTGCCTTTGAATACACGGTTCGGAGCAACAGGGCCCATTGAACCAGGACGACGGTGATAACGAGAACCGTGAGACATAGGTCCGCGAGATTGTCCGTGGCGTTTAATAGCACCTTGGAAACCTTTACCTTTAGAAATACCTGTTACGTCTACAGTTTCACCTGCAGCGAAAACTTCTACTTTTACCTCTTGACCAACTTCTTGTCCTTCCACGTCTGCATCGCGAAGTTCGCGAATGAAGCGCTTAGGAGCAGTAGTTGCTTTAGCAACGTGACCTTGTTCAGGTTTGTTAGCTAATTTTTCGCGTTTGTCAGCAAAACCTAACTGAATTGCATTGTAGCCATCAGTTTCAACAGTTTTCTTTTGAAGAACAACGTTTGGAGTCGCTTCGATAACAGTTACAGGAATTAGCTCGCCGTTTTCAGCAAATACTTGAGTCATACCGATCTTTTTTCCTAAGATTCCTTTGGTCATGAGTTACACCTCCTACATTTTAACTTATATAAATTATAGTTTGATTTCGATATCTACACCAGATGGTAAGTCTAAACGCATTAAAGAGTCTACTGTTTGTGGAGTAGGGCTCACGATGTCGATTAGACGTTTGTGCGTGCGCATTTCGAATTGCTCACGAGAATCTTTGTATTTATGAACCGCACGAAGAATCGTGTAAACAGTTTTTTCAGTTGGTAATGGGATTGGACCAGAAACTGTCGCCCCAGAACGCTTAGCTGTTTCTACAATTTTCTCAGCTGACTGATCAAGAATACGGTGATCGTAAGCTTTTAAACGAATACGAATTTTTTCTTTTGCCATTATTTTCCCTCCTTCGTTCGCCTATTTTAAAAATAGACATTCTCCATGGAAATTTCCACACACTCGCCATGGCAAAGCGGCCGGGTGTGTCAGCAACCTTCCACTTCATCGCAGTCAAAGACCAACATTGTTTATTATACAATGTTATTCGTCCAGATGCAAGCATTTTTTGTTCGCATCTGCTTTTCTCTACTTTTGCTATTATACATGGCACTTTGAATAATTTCAAGTTTTCATCTGCTGTAATTCTTTTTACAGTTTTTGGTTGAATGGTTTTGTAGTTTATATATTATAGAAGAAACTCGTCAAAGCTTAAAAATAGATCTTTATCTATTATAAATTGAAACTTCCATCAGTAGGTTTTCTTCCTCTGCCCGTCTTCCTCACTTCTCTCTCAATTTTGAGGTGAGGGCTTACTACTCACAAATAGCCGGATAAATAAAAAACCCAAGGGAAAATCCCTTGGGTTTCATATATCAGTTAAGATTACTCAACGATAGTTGCAACTACACCGTAACCTACAGTACGTCCACCTTCACGAATAGAGAACTTAGTTCCCTCTTCGATCGCGATTGGAGCGATAAGTTCGATAGTCATTTCGATGTTGTCACCAGGCATTACCATTTCAGTACCTTCTGGTAATTGGATGATACCAGTTACGTCAGTTGTACGGAAATAGAATTGTGGGCGGTAGTTAGCGAAGAATGGAGTGTGACGTCCACCTTCTTCTTTAGATAAAACGAAAACTTCAGCTTTGAATTTAGCGTGAGCTTTTACAGAGCCAGTTTTAGCAAGAACTTGTCCACGTTGGATCTCTTCACGAGCAACCCCACGAAGTAGAGCACCGATGTTGTCTCCAGCTTGAGCTTGGTCAAGAAGCTTACGGAACATTTCTACACCAGTTACAGTTGTAGATTTGTTTTCTTCAGTAAAACCGATGATTTCTACTACGTCACCAACTTTAACTACACCGCGCTCTACACGACCTGTAGCAACTGTACCACGACCTGTGATAGAGAATACGTCCTCAACAGGCATTAAGAATGCTTTTTCAGTGTCACGTTCTGGAGTTGGGATGTAAGCATCAACTTCGTTCATTAATTCGATGATTTTTGCTTCCCACTCAGCATCTCCTTGAAGAGCTTTAAGAGCAGAACCTTTAATTACAGGGATATCATCGCCTGGGAAGTCGTATTCAGATAATAGATCGCGAACTTCCATTTCTACTAATTCTAATAACTCTTCGTCGTCAACCATGTCGCATTTGTTTAAGAATACAACGATGTAAGGAACACCTACTTGACGAGAAAGAAGGATGTGCTCACGAGTTTGAGGCATTGGGCCATCAGCAGCAGATACTACTAAGATACCGCCGTCCATTTGAGCAGCACCAGTGATCATGTTTTTAACATAGTCAGCATGTCCTGGGCAGTCAACGTGTGCATAGTGACGAGTTTCAGTTTCGTACTCAACGTGTGCAGTTGAGATTGTGATACCGCGCTCTCTTTCTTCTGGAGCAGCATCGATTTGGTCGTAACCTTTCGCTTCAGCACCACCAGCTTTTGCAAGAACTGTAGTGATAGCAGCAGTTAATGTAGTTTTACCATGGTCAACGTGGCCGATTGTACCAATGTTAACATGTGGTTTAGAACGTTCGAATTTAGCTTTTCCCATTCTAAATTCCTCCTTGGTTATATAGATTATTTTATATTCAGACTAGAAAGTAAGGAGCCTAAGCCCCGCTGCTTTCTAAGCTTACATAAGTAGTTATACTTGAACAATCGATAAAAATCAATTATTCACCTTTATTTTTTTTAATAATTTCTTCTGAAACAGACTTCGGTACTTCTTCATAATGATCAAATGTCATTGAGAATGTTCCGCGTCCTTGAGTGTTAGAACGTAATGACGTTGCATAACCGAACATTTCAGAAAGTGGAACCATAGCGCGAACAACTTGTGCGTTACCGCGAGCTTCCATACCTTCTACACGTCCACGACGAGATGTTACGTCACCCATAATGTCACCCATGTACTCTTCAGGAATTACAACTTCAACTTTCATCATTGGCTCAAGAATTACTGGGTTACATTTAGAAACCGCAGCTTTAAGAGCCATAGATGCAGCGATTTTGAACGCCATCTCAGAGGAGTCAACATCATGGTAAGATCCGTCAACCAACGCAGCTTTAATGTCTACTACAGGATATCCTGCAAGTACACCATTTTTAAGCGCATCTTCAAGACCTGCTCCTACAGCTGGGATGTATTCACGTGGAACTACACCACCGACGATCTTGTTTTGGAATTCGAATCCTTTACCTTCTTCGTTAGGTTCAAACTCAATCCAAACGTGACCGAATTGTCCACGACCACCAGATTGACGAGCGAACTTACCTTCAACTTTCGCAGAAGCGCGGAAAGTCTCACGGTATGCTACCTGAGGAGCACCAACGTTTGCTTCCACTTTGAATTCACGGCGCATACGGTCAACGATGATATCAAGGTGAAGTTCACCCATACCAGCGATGATTGTTTGGCCAGTTTCTTGGTCAGTGTGAGCACGGAATGTTGGATCTTCTTCAGAAAGCTTAGATAATGCTGTACCCATTTTATCTTGGTCAGCTTTAGATTTTGGTTCGATAGCTACAGAGATAACCGGCTCTGGGAATTCCATAGACTCAAGGATAACAAGGCTCTTCTCGTCACAAAGAGTATCACCAGTTGTAGTATCTTTTAAACCTACAGCAGCAGCGATGTCACCAGCATAAACTGTTGAAATCTCTTCACGGCTGTTTGCGTGCATTTGTAGGATACGACCTACACGCTCACGCTTACCTTTAGTTGAGTTTTTCACGTAAGATCCAGAGTTTAATGTACCAGAGTACACACGGAAGAACGTTAATTTACCAACATAAGGGTCAGTCATGATTTTGAATGCTAAAGCTGCGAATGGTTCTTCATCGCTAGATTTACGTTCTACTTCTTCATCTGTATCCGGAATGATACCTTTAATAGCAGGTACGTCAAGTGGAGATGGAAGGTAGTCGATAACTGCATCTAACAGAATTTGAACACCTTTGTTTTTGAATGCTGAACCACAGATTACTGGGAAGAATTCAACAGAAGTTGTAGCCTTACGGATACCAGCTTTAAGCTCTTCTACAGTGATTTCTTCACCTTCTAGGTACTTCATCATCATTTCTTCATCAAGCTCTGCTACCGCTTCGATAAGTTTTCCGCGGTATTCATCAGCTAATTCTTTATGTTCTGCAGGAATTTCAATACGTTGGATATCTGTTCCTAAGTCGTTTGTGTACATGTATGCACACTCTTCTACTAGGTCGATAATTCCCGTAAACTGATCTTCAGCACCGATTGGTAACTGAATTGGATGAGCGTTTGCTTGTAAACGATCATGAATTGTTCCTACAGAGTATAAGAAGTCTGCACCGATCTTGTCCATTTTGTTAACGAACACGATACGTGGTACACCGTAAGTAGTAGCCTGACGCCAAACAGTTTCTGTTTGTGGTTCTACACCAGATTGCGCGTCAAGTACTGCTACCGCACCATCAAGTACGCGTAAAGAACGTTCTACTTCTACAGTGAAGTCTACGTGTCCTGGAGTGTCAATGATGTTTACACGGTGACCTTTCCATTGAGCAGTAGTTGCTGCAGAAGTAATTGTGATACCACGCTCTTGTTCTTGCTCCATCCAGTCCATCTGAGATGCACCTTCGTGAGTTTCACCGATTTTATGAATGCGGCCTGTGTAGTACAGGATACGCTCAGTTGCTGTTGTTTTACCAGCATCGATGTGAGCCATGATACCAATATTACGAGTGTTTTCTAAGGAGAACTCTCTAGTCATTTGGTGTCTTTCTCCTTCCTAATATGGATTGGATTTTTTTATTTTAAGTAGCAAAAAAGCCACTTTATTTTGTTACATATGTCAGTATGTCTAGTACTCTCATTATGTAAAACGAGCGCCCATTGAAAGGGAGAGGTATTCTCCCTCTCCACAATTCCATAAGCGACAAATAAAGCGGTTTATGCTTATAGTTATTTTTCGTTGAATCCTACCAACGGTAATGAGCAAATGCTTTGTTAGCTTCTGCCATTTTGTGAGTGTCTTCGCGTTTCTTAACAGATGCACCAGCGTTGTTAGCTGCATCTAAGATTTCGTAAGCTAAACGCTCTTCCATAGTTTTTTCACCACGAAGACGAGCATAGTTTACTAACCAACGAAGACCTAAAGTTGTACGGCGTTCTGGACGAACCTCAACTGGAACTTGGTAGTTAGCACCACCAACACGACGAGCGCGTACTTCAAGAACAGGCATGATGTTCTTAAGAGCTTGCTCGAATACTTCCATTGGTTCATTACCAGTACGTTCACGAACGATATCGAACGCATTATAAAGAATTGTTTGAGATTTACCTTTTTTACCGTCAACCATCATTTTGTTGATTAGGCGTGTTACAAGTTTAGAATTGTACATTGGATCTGGTAACACGTCACGTTTCGCAACAGGTCCTTTACGAGGCATATTGAGTTCCTCCTTTCAGTTCAGTTTTATTATTTCTTAGCAGCTTTTGGTCTCTTAGTACCATATTTAGAACGTCCTTGCATACGTTTGTCAACACCAGCTGTGTCAAGCGCACCACGAACGATGTGGTAACGTACCCCTGGTAAGTCTTTTACACGACCACCGCGAATTAATACTACGCTGTGTTCTTGTAGGTTATGACCGATACCTGGGATGTAAGCAGTAACCTCGATACCGTTTGTTAAACGTACACGAGCGTATTTACGTAACGCTGAGTTCGGTTTCTTTGGAGTCATTGTACCAACACGAGTACATACACCACGTTTTTGAGGTGCAGAGATATCAGTTGCTTTTTTCTTTAAAGAGTTGAAACCTTTGTTTAACGCAGGTGATTTAGATTTCCATACTTTATCAGTACGTCCATTTCTCACTAATTGGTTAATAGTAGGCATTAATTTATCCTCCCTTCGCACGTTTGTATGACCACATATCCAGGTGGTTCATTATTAGTTGAAAACAAAGTTTTTGCAAGGGAGAGCAAATGCTCTCTCCTCACAAAAACAGTTTTAACTTGTTATTCCTATCACTGAAGCTCCCACTTGTATCTCGCACATTTTCATGTTGAGATCCAGTTTCAAAAGGCATGTTATATTACATCACCAAAGCGAATGCAACGTTCTAACTATACCGTGTTGAATTTCATTCAACGTTTGTTTAGGAGCAACCTTGCTTATATTAACATTTTGCATTACATAATGTCAACTAGGATTATCTGTTTTTATACAAAATTTACGACGGAAAATTTTAGTTTTCTACGTAAACCTCGTCATTTTCTACATTTATTTCTTCTTTTGCTGTTTTTACAAGATCTACTCTGCGGTAACGATTCATACCTGTACCAGCCGGAACAAGTTTACCGATAATAACATTTTCTTTCAGACCAAGAAGTTCATCGCGCTTACCTTTAATTGCCGCATCAGTTAACACACGAGTTGTTTCCTGGAATGATGCTGCAGATAAGAATGAATCTGTTTCAAGTGAAGCCTTTGTAATACCAAGAAGGATTGGACGTGCTGTTGCTGGTTGTTTACCTTTAAGCAACACTTTGGCATTTGCATCTGTGAACTGATGAATATCCAGTAATGTTCCTGGTAATACATCTGTTTCACCAGCATCGATTACACGAACTTTACGAAGCATTTGGCGAACCATTACTTCAACGTGTTTATCACCAATTTCTACCCCTTGCATACGGTATACTTTTTGTACTTCACGAAGCAGGTATTCTTGAACTGCTGTAATATCTGTTACTTTCAGTAATTCTTTTGGATCGATAGAACCTTCTGTAAGTTCTTTACCGTGTTCAATGCGGTGTCCTGGAGCTACTTTTAGACGAGCGCCATAAGGAATTGCATACGTACGAGTTTCTACATCACCTTGTACAACAACTTCTTGGCGATCTTTCACATCGTTAACCGCTGCAACAACACCGTCGATTTCACTGATAACCGCTTGACCTTTCGGATTACGCGCTTCGAAAATCTCTTGAATACGCGGTAAACCTTGTGTGATATCGTCTCCAGCAACCCCACCTGTATGGAATGTACGCATCGTTAACTGTGTACCTGGCTCACCGATAGATTGAGCTGCGATAATACCAACCGCTTCGCCTACTTCTACATCTGTACCAGTAGCTAAGTTGCGACCGTAACATTTCTTACATACGCCGTGGCGTGTGTTACATGTAAATGCAGAACGGATGTACAATTGTTCAACGCCTGCTTTTTCAATGATATGAGCGATATCTTCTGTAATTAATTCATTTTCACGAACTAACACTTCGCCTGTTTCTGGATGCTTCACAGATTTTCTTGCGAAACGTCCTACAAGACGATCGTATAAGGACTCGATAATTTCGTTTCCTTCTTTAATTGCGCCAATTAATAAGCCGCGGTCTGTTCCACAATCGTCTTCACGAACGATAACATCTTGTGCAACGTCAACAAGACGACGAGTTAAGTAACCAGAATCCGCAGTCTTAAGTGCTGTATCGGCAAGACCTTTACGCGCACCATGTGTAGAGATGAAGTACTCGAGTACCGTTAAACCTTCGCGGAAACTTGATTTGATTGGAAGTTCGATAATACGACCAGATGGGTTTGCCATCAAACCACGCATACCAGCAAGCTGAGTGAAGTTCGATGCGTTACCACGGGCACCAGAGTCACTCATCATGAAGATCGGGTTGCGCTTATCTAAGGTTTTCATCAGTTTTCCTTGGATAACATCTTTTGCGTTACTCCAAATAGAGATAACACGATCATAACGTTCTTCCTCTGTAATTAAACCGCGACGGAATTGCTTAATTACTGTATCTACTTTCGCTTGCGCTTCATGCAAGATTTCTTCTTTTTCACCTAATACAAGGATATCCGCCACACCAACTGTAATACCAGCTTTTGTAGAGTATTTAAATCCTAGATTTTTCATGCGGTCAAGCATGCGAGATGTTTCAGTAATTTTGAAACGTTTAAATACTTCAGCAATGATATTACCAAGAATTTTCTTGCTAAATGGTGCCACTTCTTCGCGACTAGCAATAATTTCTCTTACGTTAGCGCCTTTTTCAACAAAGTATTCCACTGGAGTTTC
The DNA here is from genome assembly GCF_042676365.1 of Bacillus sp. CGMCC 1.60114. Taxonomy (NCBI): domain Bacteria; kingdom Bacillati; phylum Bacillota; class Bacilli; order Caryophanales; family Bacillaceae; genus Bacillus; species Bacillus sp. CGMCC 1.60114. The sequence continues at coordinate 26,659 of NZ_JBHTHG010000028.1, read as the reverse complement.
TTTCTCCAAGTTTGTTTTTGTTGGTTCGTTAATGTAAGGGAAAGATTTCGGTAAGATTTCATTGAATATTAACTTACCAACTGTTGTTAACAACAACTTGCTGTTTTGCTCTTCTGTAAACGTTTCGTTGTTTACAGAGCTTGCTGCAACAGCAACACGAGTATGCAAGTGCACATATCCGTTTTGGTATGCAATTAATGCTTCATTCGTATCTTTGAAAACCATACCTTCACCAATTGCACCTGCACGTTCAAGCGTTAGGTAGTAGTTACCTAATACCATATCCTGAGATGGTGTAACAACTGGTTTTCCGTCTTTCGGGTTCAAGATATTTTGTGCAGCTAACATAAGAAGACGAGCTTCTGCTTGTGCTTCTGATGATAACGGAACGTGAACCGCCATTTGGTCACCGTCAAAGTCCGCGTTGTATGCAGTACATACAAGTGGATGAAGACGAATTGCACGACCTTCTACTAATGTAGGTTCAAACGCTTGAATACCAAGACGGTGAAGCGTTGGAGCACGGTTTAGAAGTACAGGGTGTTCTTTAATTACAGACTCTAAAACATCCCAAACTTCAGGCTGTACTCGCTCAATTTTACGTTTCGCACTCTTAATGTTGTGTGCTAATCCTTTTCCTACCAACTCTTTCATTACAAAAGGTTTGAACAATTCAAGCGCCATTTCTTTTGGCAGACCGCATTGGTACATTTTTAAGTTCGGTCCTACAACGATAACGGAACGACCAGAGTAGTCAACACGTTTACCTAATAAGTTTTGACGGAAACGTCCTTGCTTACCTTTTAACATATGAGAAAGAGATTTTAATGGACGGTTACCAGGTCCAGTAACTGGACGGCCACGACGACCATTATCGATTAAAGCATCTACTGCTTCTTGTAACATACGCTTTTCGTTTTGGACGATGATGCTTGGTGCACCTAAGTCTAATAAACGTTTTAAACGATTGTTACGGTTAATTACACGACGGTATAAGTCGTTTAAGTCAGAAGTTGCAAAACGTCCACCATCTAACTGTACCATTGGACGAAGCTCTGGTGGGATAACTGGAAGAACATCTAGAATCATCCAAGATGGTTCGTTTCCAGAGTTACGGAATGCTTCTAATACTTCTAGACGTTTAATAGCACGAGTACGACGTTGTCCTTGTGCTGTTTTTAACTCTTCTTTTAAGAAGTCTACTTCTTTATCTAAATCGATATCTTGTAATAACTTCTTAATTGCCTCTGCGCCCATAGAAGCTTGGAAAGAGTTTCCGTATCTATCGCGATACGCACGGTATTCCTTCTCCGAAAGAAGCTGCTTCTTATCAAGCGGTGTATCACCGCTTTCTGTTACTACATAAGAAGCGAAATAAATTACTTCTTCAAGCGCGCGAGGGGACATGTCTAAGACAAGTCCCATGCGGCTTGGGATACCTTTGAAATACCAAATATGAGATACAGGAGCAGCTAATTCGATATGACCCATACGTTCACGACGAACTTTCGCACGCGTTACTTCAACGCCGCATCGATCACAAACTACACCTTTATAACGGACGCGTTTATATTTACCACAATGACATTCCCAGTCTTTTGTTGGACCGAAAATACGCTCACAGAACAAACCGTCTTTCTCTGGTTTCAATGTACGATAGTTAATCGTCTCGGGTTTTTTTACTTCCCCATATGACCAAGAGCGAATTTTGTCTGGTGATGCAAGTCCAATCTTCATATATTCAAAGTTGTTTACATCTATCAAGGGGCCTACCTCCCTTTTAGTCTACAGGTTATCCCAATTATTCCTTCGTTGTCTCAACTTCGACATTTAATTTATCTGCAGATTGATGATCATCATCGTCATCAGTATCACGCATTTCAATTTCAGTATCGTCGCTAGACATCATCTTAACATCCATACCTAAGCTTTGTAATTCCTTAATCAATACTTTGAATGATTCAGGAACACCTGGTTCTGGAACGTTTTCGCCTTTTACAATCGATTCGTACGTTTTCACACGACCAACAACATCATCCGACTTAACTGTTAAGATTTCTTGAAGAGTATAAGCAGCACCGTAAGCTTCAAGTGCCCAAACCTCCATCTCACCGAAACGTTGTCCACCGAACTGTGCTTTACCTCCAAGAGGCTGTTGCGTTACAAGTGAGTATGGTCCAGTAGAACGAGCATGAAGTTTATCATCAACCATGTGTGCAAGTTTAATCATGTACATGACACCAACAGATACACGGTTGTCGAATGGTTCACCAGTACGTCCATCGTATAGAATTGTCTTTGCATCACGTGCCATACCAGCTTCTTCGATTGTTCCCCACACATCTTCCTCGCGAGCGCCATCGAATACTGGTGTTGCAACGTGGATACCAAGATATCTTGCTGCCATACCAAGATGAAGCTCTAGCACCTGACCGATATTCATACGAGATGGTACCCCTAATGGGTTTAACATGATATCGATTGGTGTGCCATCTGGTAAGTAAGGCATATCTTCTTCCGGTAAAATACGGGAGATAACACCTTTGTTACCGTGACGACCGGCCATCTTGTCACCTTCAGAAATTTTACGTTTTTGAACGATATATACACGTACAAGTTGATTCACGCCTGGTGGCAATTCATCGCCATCTTCACGGTTGAATACTTTTACGTCTAAGATAATACCGCCGCCGCCGTGTGGTACGCGTAGTGATGTATCACGCACTTCACGAGCTTTCTCACCGAAGATTGCATGTAATAGACGTTCTTCTGCTGTTAATTCCGTTACACCTTTTGGTGTTACTTTACCAACAAGAAGGTCTCCGTCTTTTACTTCTGCACCGATGCGGATAATACCGCGCTCATCAAGATTGCGAAGCGCATCTTCCCCTACGTTTGGAATGTCTCGTGTAATTTCTTCTGGTCCTAGCTTTGTATCACGAGCTTCAGATTCATATTCTTCAATATGAATAGAAGTATACACATCATCTTTTACAAGGCGCTCACTCATAATAATCGCATCCTCGTAGTTATAACCATCCCATGTCATAAAGCCAACAAGCACGTTACGACCAAGTGCAAGTTCACCTTTTTCCATAGAAGGACCGTCTGCAAGAATCTCACCTTTTACAACTTCATCTCCAACACTTACGATTGGGCGTTGGTTGTAACAAGTTCCTTGGTTAGAACGGACAAATTTTAACATTTTATAGCGATCTAAATCACCTTTTACTTGTTGGCCGTCTACTTCGATGTAACGACGTACCCAAACTTCGCGGGCTTCTACGCGTTCAACAATACCAGGATATTTACAGATTACTGCAGCACCTGAGTCTTTCGCTGATACGTACTCCATACCAGTACCTACAATTGGAGATTCTGGGTTCATAAGCGGAACTGCTTGACGTTGCATGTTCGCACCCATTAGCGCACGGTTCGAGTCATCATTTTCTAAGAACGGAATACAAGCTGTCGCAGCAGACACAACCTGTTTTGGAGAGATATCCATGTAGTCAATACGTTCGCGTTTTACTACAACGTTCTCATCACGGAAACGGGCTACAACATCTTCATCAAGGAAATCTCCTTCTTCAGATAAACGTGCATTTGCTTGGGCAACAACATAGTTGTCTTGCTCATCAGCTGTTAAATAATCCACACGTGTTGTTACACGTCCAGTTTCTGGATCAACACGACGGTATGGTGTTTCAATGAAACCAAATTCATTTACTTTCGCAAATGAAGATAAAGAGTTAATCAAACCGATGTTTGGTCCCTCTGGCGTTTCAATTGGACACATACGACCATAGTGAGAGTAGTGAACGTCACGTACTTCAAAACCTGCGCGCTCACGCGTTAAACCACCAGGTCCTAATGCAGATAGTCTTCGTTTATGCGTTAACTCTGCTAATGGGTTTGTTTGATCCATAAACTGAGATAACTGCGAGCTTCCGAAGAACTCTTTAATAGATGCAATAACCGGACGAATGTTAATTAACGCTTGCGGTGTAATTGCATTTGTATCTTGAATCGACATTCTCTCACGAACAACACGCTCCATACGAGAAAGACCGATACGGAATTGGTTTTGTAACAATTCCCCTACAGAACGTAGACGACGGTTTCCTAAATGGTCAATATCATCCGTGTCTCCTACTTTATATAGAAGGTTAAAGAAATAGCTAATAGATGCAATAATATCGCCTGGTGTAATATGTTTTACATCGCGATCAATGTTCGCATTACCAATAATATTGATAGAACGCTCTCCATCTGCATCTGGAGCATAAATCTTAATAGATTGCAATTCAACATTGCCTTCTACCACTCCACCTATCGGCTTCGCAGTTTTAAAGCCAATGTTCTTTTCTAAGTAAGGTAACATACGATCTAATGTACGACGATCTAAGATTGTTCCTTCTGCCGCTAAAATTTCGCCTGTTTCAGGATCCACCAATGTTTCAGCTAAGCGTTGGTTAAACAATCTGTTTTTAATGTGTAATTTCTTATTAATTTTGTAACGACCTACATTTGCTAGATCATAACGTTTTGGATCAAAGAAGCGAGAAACAAGCAAGCTCTTCGCATTTTCTACTGTTGGTGGTTCACCTGGACGTAGACGCTCATAAATTTCAAGCAATGCTTTTTCTGTGCTATCCGTGTTATCTTTTTCTAGCGTATTGCTTAAGTACTCGTTATCACCTATAAGCTCGGTGATTTCTTGATCAGAGCCAAACCCTAATGCGCGTAACAAAACAGTTACAGGTAGTTTGCGCGTACGGTCGATACGCACATAAACAACATCCTTAGCATCTGTTTCATACTCTAACCAAGCTCCGCGGTTTGGAATTACAGTAGCAGTAAATCCGCGTTTTCCGTTTTTGTCCACCTTGCCGCTGTAGTATACACTTGGTGAACGAACTAACTGAGAAACAATAACGCGTTCTGCACCGTTAATTACGAATGTTCCTGTCTCTGTCATGAGTGGGAAATCTCCCATGAACACATCTTGTTCTTTCACTTCACCAGTTTCTTTATTGATTAGACGCACTTTTACACGAAGTGGTGCTGCATACGTCACATCACGCTCTTTACATTCTTCTACAGAATATTTCGGTTCGCCTAAACTGTAGTCGATAAACTCAAGCGATAGATTTCCCGTAAAGTCTTCAATCGGAGAAATGTCTTGGAACATTTCTCGCAAACCCTCATCAAGAAACCACTGATAAGAAGAGGTTTGAATTTCGATAAGATTTGGTAATTCTAATACCTCACTAATACGGGCATAACTTCTTCGTTGGCGGTGGCGTCCGTATTGAACTAGTTGACCTGTCAACTGCTTCACCCCTCAAATCATGAGTATTATAAATGCACAAAAATGCGCAAAATCACAACTAAATACAGCTAACACAAATTGCGTAGCCTTTTTCTCTAAAAAAGATAGATACGTTGAGTATTTCTAACTGCTCAAAAAGAAAAATGGTTTCTATAAGAAAACCATCATTCTGTTTCATAATCTGCTGATTTTACTATCTTTTCCAAGAGAAGCAAAAATATACATCGTTCTCAACGCAGAAAATCATATATTGGCATTTTATAATGCTAACACAAACCAAAAAAACCGTCAACGTTTTTTTGATTTTATGATATAATATCCTTTTTTCTTTTCTACAACTTCCACAAAATCGAACACTTCTTCTAACTTTTTCACCGCGGATGGTGCACCTTGTTTCTTTTGAATCACAATCCAAAGCTCACCGCCTGGCACAAGATAATCCACGGCTTTTTCTAGAATCTCATGTACTACTTGTTTCCCCGCACGAATTGGCGGATTAGATAAAATAGCAGCATATTGTCCACTTACATTTTCATATACACTACTTTGATAAATCTGGACATTTCCAATTCTATTATTAGCGGCGTTTTCTTTCGCAAGCCCAAGCGCTCTTTCGTTCACATCCACCATATGGACTGTACGCCCTTGAAACTCTTTTGCTAAAGATAAACCAATTGGACCATATCCACACCCGACATCTAACACGTCACCTTGAACATCCGGCATCTGAAAGGCTTCGATTAAAAGACGAGAACCAAAGTCCACTTCATTTTTCGAAAACACCCCGTGGTCAGATAAGAAAACAAATTGAGATCCTCTCAACTTATATTCCCAACGTTTACGATCACTTTTGCTAGAGGGATCGTTAGAAAAATAATGGTCTGCCACATGGCCACCTCTTTTCTTTACAGTTAAAAAAAAAGCTCGCATGAGAGCGAGCTTTTTTTAAAGCTTCAAAAGTTAATTACTTAACTTCTACAGCAGCGCCAACTTCTTCAAGTTTAGCTTTGATTTCTTCAGCTTCTTCTTTAGAAACGCCTTCTTTAACTGCTTTTGGAGTGTTGTCAGCTAATTCTTTAGCTTCTTTTAAGCCAAGACCAGTGATTTCACGAACAACTTTGATAACTTTGATTTTTTGAGCGCCTGCATTAGCAAGTACAACATCAAATTCAGTTTTCTCAGCAGCAGCTTCACCAGCGCCACCAGCTACAGCTACAGGAGCAGCAGCAGTTACGCCGAATTCTTCCTCGATAGCTTTTACTAAGTCGTTAAGTTCTAATACAGTCATAGATTTAACTGCTTCAATGATTTGTTCTTTAGTCATTGTAAATATCCTCCCTTAAATAGGTTTGTATTGTTTTATCGATAACACGTAATTATCTTTTAAAAAATTAAGCGCCTTGCTCTTCTTTTTGATCTGCAACTGCTTTAGTAGCAAGTGCAAGACCGCGCATTGGAGCTTGAAGAACGCTAAGAAGCATAGAAAGTAAGCCTTCACGTGATGGAAGAGTAGCGATAGCTTTAACCTCATCAAGTGATACAAGTTTACCTTCGATTACGCCCGCTTTAATTTCTAAAGCTTCATGATCTTTAGCGAAGTCGTTTAATACTTTCGCAGGAGCAATTACATCCTCGTTACTGAACGCGATTGCATTTGGTCCTGTTAAGAATTCGTTTAACTCAGCTAGTTCAGCAGCTTCTGCAGCACGACGAGTTAAAGAGTTTTTGTAAACTTTGAACTCAACGCCAGCTTCACGTAAGTTTTTACGTAATTCAGTTGCTTCAGATACTGTTAAACCACGGTAGTCAACAACGATTGTAGATTTACTATCGCGAAGTTTTTCAGCGATTTCAGTTACAACTTGTTGTTTAGTTTCGATTGCTTTGCTCATGTTATTACACCTCCTGTAGATTATATAGAAGATGTACCGAAAGTGCACTAAAAAACCTCCATGCCCAATTGTAGACATGGAGGCATATAGTCACAGAAAAAATTCCGTTTCGTATATTCACACCTAGGTAGGAAATTAAGCCGCATTGGCACCTACTGTCTACGGTACACTATTTAAATTCACAACATAAATGATTATATTAAAACTTCTTCACGAAGTCAACTTCCAAATTTTACGCGATAGTAGAAACTTCAACGCGTACGCCAGGTCCCATTGTAGAAGCAACTGTTACGTTCTTCATGTAAGTACCTTTTGCAGCAGCTGGCTTAGCTTTTAGAAGAGCATCAGCAACTGTCTCTAAGTTTTCAACTAATTTTGCATCTTCGAAAGATACTTTACCGATTGGCACATGAATGTTACCAGCTTTATCAACGCGGTATTCTACTTTACCAGCTTTGATTTCGTTAACTGCTTTCGTTACGTCGAAAGTAACTGTTCCAGTTTTAGGGTTTGGCATTAAACCTTTAGGTCCTAATACACGACCAAGCTTACCAACTTCACCCATCATGTCAGGAGTTGCTACTACTACGTCAAAGTCAAACCAACCTTGTTGGATTTTGTTGATGTAGTCTGTATCACCTACGAAGTCAGCTCCAGCAGCTTCAGCTTCTTTTAGTTTTTCGCCTTTAGCGAATACTAATACACGTTGTACTTTACCAGTACCGTGCGGAAGAACAACTGCACCACGAATTTGTTGGTCAGCTTTCTTAGGGTCAACACCTAAACGGAATGCAGCTTCTACAGTTGCATCAAATTTAGCTGTGTTTGTTTTCTTTACTAATTCTACTGCCTCTGTTGCAGAGTAAGCAGTTGTACGATCAACAAGCTTTGCAGCTTCTACGTACTTTTTACCTCTTTTAGCCATTTTTATTTCCTCCTCAATGTGGTCTTAGCGGAATAACCTCCCACGTTTACGCCTTCTTTTCGATATAATCGAGGATGTGCGCCCATCCTTTTATTTTAAAAACGACACTCATTTACGATAATAAAGGTTGCGAATTGGAATTCCAGACCCGCAACCTCTTTTACAAAAAAAACAAATCGAATTAGTCTTCGATAACAATGCCCATACTGCGTGCAGTACCTTCAACCATACGCATTGCAGCTTCTACGCTAGCAGCGTTTAGGTCAGGCATTTTAGTTTCAGCGATTTCGCGAACTTTATCACGCTTAACAGTTGCCACTTTATTACGGTTTGGTTCACCAGAACCAGACTCGATACCAGCTACTTTCTTAAGAAGAACAGCAGCAGGAGGAGTTTTAGTAATGAAAGTGAATGAACGGTCTTCAAATACTGTAATTTCAACAGGAATGATTAGACCAGCTTGATCTGCTGTACGAGCGTTGAACTCTTTACAGAAGCCCATGATGTTAACACCTGCTTGTCCTAATGCTGGACCAACTGGTGGAGCTGGGTTAGCTTTACCTGCAGGAATCTGAAGTTTTACCATTTTAATTACCTTTTTAGCCACGAGACACACCTCCTTAAGTCCGTGATGTGGTCAATTGGGCAGTGATTTGCCCTCCCACTTCATATTTTATCTTTAGCGATAAAATCTTTCTCAAAAAACGTCTCCGTTTCCGAAGACGTACTGACTTAAAAGATATTATCACTTTTTACAATTCATTTCAAGTTTCATTTTATAATTTTTCAATTTGGTGGAAATCTAATTCAACCGAAGTTTCACGACCAAACATATCAACAAGCACTGTTACTCTTTGCTTTTCTAGGTCAATTTCATTAATAGCACCTGTGTAATTCGCAAATGGGCCTTCGTTCACACGTACAGTCTCATGAAGTTCAAAGTCAAAGTCAACTACTTCATTTTCCATTCCCATGTGTTTTAAGATTGTAACTACTTCTTCTTCTAATAACGGAGATGGCTTCGAACCCGATCCAGAAGATCCAACAAATCCTGTTACACCTGGTGTATTACGAACAACATACCAAGAATCATCTGTCATGATGATTTCTACCAACACATAGCCAGGAAATACTTTCCTCTTTGTTATTTTTTCTTTTCCGTTTTTCATTTCTACTTCTGTTTCCTCTGGAACAATAACACGGAAAATTTTATCTTGCATAGCCATTGATTCTACGCGTTTTTCTAGGTTTGTTTTTACTTTATTTTCATATCCAGAATAAGTATGGACAACATACCAACGTTTTTCCATTAATTTAGGACGACCGTCCTTCCCTCCCTGACGTACATTTTTTCGTGCAAATGAAAAAACCCGTTCACCGGGCTTTTACACAGTTCATATAAATAACATTAACATTATATCATGTATAAGCGCTTCTTATTCAAGAATTAAACGAATTAAAGAAGAAATCCCCATATCCACTACCGCAAAGAAAATTGCGCAGAAAGCAACTGTTGCAATTACAGTAAGTGTGGAACGGATTAATTCATCTTTTTTCGGCCAGCTTACTTTTTTCATTTCGCGACCTACATCGCCAAAAAAGTTCGTCAAACGCATTTCCGGGACCTCCAGTGCATAATTGCAATTATTTATTTTGTTTCCTTATGAACCATATGCGCATTACACGTTTTGCAAAATTTCTTTATCTCAAGACGCTCTACCGAGCTTGTATCTTTCATTGTTGAATAGTTTCGATTATTGCATTTTTCACATGCAAGTACAACTTTTTTTCTCACCTGTTACACCAGCCTTGTAACATTATTTCCTTAAAAATGTATCATACAATAAAAGACAATGTCAATGACGCTTCCCCCTACCACAAAAAGAAAAGGAGAGGAAAAAACCTCTCTTTTATATTTCTCTATTAACCTAATACATTTTTAACTTCCAAACTTAAAAAACTTAACGTTTAAGTGAAGGCGAGTGAACAGTTGCTGTTTCTCTCATTTCCATATAACGTTCAAGCTTCCTCTTCACTCGCTGCAAGGCATTATCAATGGATTTTACATGACGATTCAATTGCTCCGAAATCTCTTGATAAGATCTTCCATCTAGATATAAAGAAAGCACCTTTCTTTCTAAATCGCTTAACAATTCAGATATTTTTGACTCTATGTCAACATACTCTTCCTGACTAATAATCATCTCTTCAGGATCCGTCACCTTCGCCTCAGATATAACATCTAACAGAGTTCGATCAGATTCTTCATCATAAATCGGTTTATCCAAAGACACATATGAATTTAAAGGAATATGCTTTTGTCTTGTCGCTGTTTTAATCGCGGTGATAATTTGACGTGTAATACATAATTCCGCAAAAGCTTTAAAAGAAGACAGCTTGTCCTCTTTATAATCACGAATCGCCTTAAATAATCCAATCATACCTTCTTGAATAATATCTTCACGATCAGCGCCAACCAAAAAGTAAGATCTTGATTTTGCACGAACAAAATTTTTGTACTTATGAATTAAATACTCTAGCGCATCAACATTACCTTTTCGTACTAATTCAACTATCTCTTCATCCTCTAAACTACTAAATGTAACATTGTTGCCGCTTACGAAGTATGCTTCCAATCTGATCCCCCCGACCGCTTATTATTTAGAAATATTATACAGTAAGCACTTGAAGAGCGTCAATGTTTCAACGCCCTCCTCGTCTTAATTTTTCTAATTTTTCTGCAATTTCCTCACTAAATATCGTCCGCATTGCCGGTTGTTCTTCTTTCGTTTTTTTCGTTTTATGACGAACTCTTTGTTCCATCGCTCGAACTTCTATCTCTAGCTCACGCGCCGATTTACGCAGAGCACCTTGTCCAAAAATGGCCCACTGCTCTGTGTAATCAGACGTCGCAACATAAATACGTGTATTAATATTGCGCAGCTCAATTGCGAGCTGCTCAATTTTTTCATCCGCCGTTTGATTTTTCCTTGTAAAGATTACATCTACACGCGCTTGCTTCATCTTCTTTTCAATTCCATAAACAGAATATGCATCAAAAACAACCATTACTTTCGTACCTGTGTATCCTTGATAATCTGCCATTTTATCAATAAGTAAATCTCGTGAAGCTTGTAAATCTACATCCCTTAGTTTTTTCAAGTCTGCCCAAGCTCCGATAATATTGTAACCGTCAACGATTAAAATATCATTCATTTTTATTCACCGATTGGGTGACGTTTCCGATACACTTCATACATTAACAAGCTAGCAGCAACTGAAGCATTTAAGGATGTAACTTTACCAACCATCGGTAAATGAATCAAGAAGTCACATTTCTCGCCAATAAGGCGACTCATACCTTTCCCCTCACTACCAATTACTAAACCAATCGGCATTTTTCCATCTAAATTACGATAGTCATCTTTCCCTTTTGCATCTGTACCCGCAATCCAAAGCCCGCGCTCTTTTAATTCATCAATCGTTCTCGATAAATTTGTAACACGAGCCACTGGAACATACTCAATCGCTCCTGTTGAGGCCTTTGCAACTGCCGCCGTTAAACCAACCGCTCTGCGCTTTGGAATAATAATACCATGAGCTCCTACTGCATCTGCCGTACGCATAATAGAACCTAAGTTGTGCGGATCTTCAATCTCATCAAGAATTAAGAAAAATGGATCTTCATTCCGCTTAGCAGCCAACGCAAATAAATCTTCTAAGTCCGCATACTCATATGCCGCCACTTGTGCGATTACACCTTGATGATTTCCCTCTACAAGTTGATCTAATTTTTTCTTCGGTGAATTCTGCACTAAAATTTTGTTTTCTTTCGCTAATGCTAGTACAATTTGCACTTGCCCTTTCGCAGCACCTTCTGCAATCCAAATTTTATTAATGTCACGACCTGCTCTCAATGCTTCAATTACAGGGTTACGTCCAATAATATATTCACTGTTCACGCTCACGCGCCTCCTTCCTTATCCTCTAATACACGAATTGCTTCAAATACAATCTCTTCTATTCGTGTCTGATCATTTAATAAATAATGATATCCAATCAGCGCCTCAAAAGCAGTACTGTATCGATATGTTTGTACATCTGTATTTTTCGGAACAGAACCTGATTTCGCATTGCGCCCTCTTCTTAATACAGCTTCCTCTTCTTCAGTAAGAAATGCTGTCTCTAGTAAATGATGAACAACTTTCGCCTGCGCTTTTGCAGAAACAAAGCTTGTCCCCAAACGATGTAATTGATTTGGACGAACTGTTCCTTTTTGAAGCAGGTGATAGCGGATATATTGTTCATATACCGCATCACCCATATATGCTAACGCTAAGCTGTTTAATTGCTTTGCATCAATCATGTTTAGCCTCTTTTCCATCTTGTACCTTGTGGTGTATCTTCTAAAATAATGTTACGTTCTTTCAATTCATCGCGAATTTGATCAGATAGTGCAAAGTCACGATTTTTACGAGCCTCAATACGCTTTTGGATTAGTGCTTCAATTTCTTCATCAAGCAATTCTTCTTTCGTTAATTCTAATCCTAAAATGCCAAACAATGTTTCAAGCTGCTTTACATACGCCGCAATCACTGTTTTTGATGTATGCTCTTCTAATAAATATTGATTCGCATGATTTGCTAAATTATATAACTCAGTTATTGCATTTGCTGTATTGAAGTCATCATCCATCGCTTCTTCAAATGCCGCTTGGAAGTTATCCATTTCAGTTAACCATTTCTCATTATGGTCCGTTAAATCCGTACTGCTTTCCATGCGATGTTTTAAGTTTCCATAAGCTGTTTTAATGCGCTCTAATCCGTTATTTGTATGCTGTAATAATTCTTCACTAAAGTTAATTGGATGGCGATAGTGCACAGATAACATAAAGAAACGAATTAATTGTGGATCATATTGTTTAATAATGTCGTGAACTAGGACAAAGTTACCCAGTGATTTAGACATTTTTTCATTATTAATATTAATATATCCATTATGCATCCAGTAACGTGCAAATGATTTACCAGTCAACGCTTCTGATTGTGCAATCTCATTTTCATGATGGGGGAATGTTAAATCTTGACCACCAGCATGAATATCAATTGTATCACCTAAATATTTACGCGCCATTGCAGAGCATTCGATATGCCATCCTGGACGCCCTTTCCCCCACGGACTATCCCAGAAAATTTCTCCTTCTTTAGCAGCTTTCCATAGTGCGAAATCTAACGGATCTTGTTTCTTTTCACCAATTTCAATGCGAGCACCATGACGTAAATCTGCAATTGGTTGATGAGATAATTTACCGTATTCTTTAAATTCTTTCGTTTTATAATAGACATCGCCTTCAGATTCATATGCATATCCCTTATTCACAAGCTCTTGAATAAACTCAATGATAATATCCATATTCTCCATTACACGAGGATGAACCGTTGCACGTTTGCAACCCAATGCAGTTACATCTTCAAAATACGCTTTAACAAAGCGATCTGCAATAGTTGGAACGTCTTCTCCTAGCTCATTCGCCGCTTTAATTAATTTATCATCTACATCAGTAAAGTTAGAAACATATTGTACATCGTATCCTTTATGTTCTAAATAACGACGTACTGTGTCGAATACCATAGGTGGTCTTGCATTCCCAATATGGATGTAGTTATATACAGTTGGTCCGCACACATACATTTTTACCTTATTTTCTTCTAGTGGAACAAACACTTCCTTTTGACGTGTTAACGTATTATAAATGTGAATAGTCATTTTTATCCTTCCTTTCTGTTTTCACTACCATTTTTGTTTTCAATTGTTCAAGTTCCCCTTCTAATGCTTTCAACTTATCAAAAATCGGATCCGGAAGATCACAGTGATTTAAGTCTTGACCTACTTTCACCCCATTTTGGATCACGACGCGACCAGGAATACCTACAACTGTAGAATGCGCAGGTACTTCTTTTAACACAACCGAACCAGCACCAATTTTAGAATTTTCTCCAACCGTAATCGACCCAAGCACTTTCGCACCTGTTGCAATCAACACATTATCTTTAATCGTTGGATGACGTTTTCCTTTTTCTTTTCCCGTACCGCCTAACGTGACACCTTGATAAATTGTCACGTTATCTCCAATTTCACACGTTTCTCCAATTACAACTCCCATACCATGATCAATAAAAAACTTACGACCAATCGTTGCCCCTGGATGAATTTCAATACCCGTAAAAAAACGACTCATTTGTGAGATAACACGAGCAAAAAAGAAAAATTTTCGTTTATAAAAAGCATGTGCCATCCGATGCGCCCAAATTGCATGCAATCCAGAGTAAGTTAAAATTACTTCGATGTAACTTCTCGCTGCTGGATCCTGTTCAAAGACGACTTCAATATCCTCCCGAAGCCTCTTAAACATTTTCGTTCCCCCTCTTTTGTTTAAAGTGAAACTTCCATCAGTGGACCTCTTTACCACTAATAGTGAGCTGAACCAATCCGGTCCTTAATTTCTACTTCCTTACAAAGCTTTTCCGACTATTATTTATCCAAAAAACTCTCCCCCATACCTGTAGGTATAGAAAAAGGCGTCTCTGTCTATAGACAGAGACGCCTTACCAGCGCGGTTCCACTCTGTTTAGGCCTAAAAAAGCCTCAAACTTAAACATGATAACGGTTTATACCGCTTCTGCTTACTTTGCGTCAACATGACATTTCTCGAAATATATTCGTTGTTCAGCAGAAGACTCAAAGGGGCACTTCAAAAACCTGCTTTTAAACCACTTCCAGCCAAATGGTGGTTTTCTCTGTGAAAAGCATGATTTTCTACTTCTCCTTCTCGTCGCTTTCTTTTATTTCATTTTAAAGTATTCTTATTATATTTCTAAATCCGTAAAATGTTAACCAATTACTTTACGAACACGATTTAAAACTTTTTCTTTTCCAAGAAGTGCAATTGCATTTGGAAGTTCTGGTCCGTGTGTTTGGCCAGTTGTTGCAACGCGAATTGGCATGAATAAATTTTTCCCTTTTTGACCTGTTTGCTTTTGAACAGCTTTAATTGCTGTCTTGATTGCTGCAGGTTCTACTTCTTCTAACGCTTCTAACTCTGCCGCAAATGCACGAAGAACTTCTGGTACTTGTTCGCCTTTTAATACTTCTTGTCCTTCTTCTTCATAATCCACATGATCTTTAAAGAACATATCAGATAGCTCAACAATCTCAGCCCCGAAGCTCATTTGATCGTGATATAAATCAATGACATCGCGAATCCAAGCTAGTTCTTGTTCACTTGGGTTTTCACTTACGCGACCAGCTTTCACTAAATGCGGTAAGCTTAATTCAACAACGCGATCTAAGTCTTGCTTTTTCATATATTGGTTGTTCATCCATTTTAATTTTTGAGAATCGAATAATGCTGGTGATTTCGATAAACGAGCTGCATCAAACATTTCAATAAACTCATCTTTAGAGAAGATTTCTTCTTCCCCTACTGGTGACCAACCTAGTAATGCAATAAAGTTAAAGATTGCTTCTGGAAGATATCCTAACGCTTCATATTGTTCAATAAATTGAATAATAGATTCATCACGTTTACTTAACTTTTTACGGCTTTCATTTACAATTAACGTCATATGACCAAATTGTGGTATATCCCAACCAAATGCTTCGTAAATCATCATTTGTTTTGGTGTATTAGAAATATGGTCATCACCACGAAGAACGTGTGAGATTTCCATGAAATGATCATCTGCCGCTACTGCAAAGTTGTAAGTCGGGATGCCATCTTTCTTCACGATAACGAAATCGCCGAAATCGTTTGAGTTGAAAGATACGTCTCCTTTTACAATATCATTAAATACATATTCACGGTTTTCAGGTACACGGAAACGAATACTTGGAATGCGTCCTTCTGCCTCGAATTGTTTTACTTGCTCATCCGTTAAATCACGGTGACAACCCGCATAACGAGGTGTTTCACCGCGAGCGATTTGTCCTTCACGTTCTGCTTCTAACTCTTCTTCTGTCATATAGCACTTATACGCTAAGCCACGCTCTAATAAATCTTCATATAACTTTTTATAAATATCTAAACGCTCCATTTGACGGTACGGACCATATTCACCACCAACGTCGATGCTTTCATCCCAGTCCATGCCAAGCCATTTTAAATACGTTAATTGGCTTTCTTCGCCGCCAGCAATATTACGCTTTACGTCTGTATCTTCAATACGGATAATAAATTTACCGTTTTGACTACGAGCGAATAAATAGTTAAATAATGCCGTACGTGCATTTCCGATATGTAAGTGTCCTGTTGGACTTGGCGCATAGCGCACTCTCACTTGCTTTTCCATAATTGGTACACCTTCCATTCTTAATGTCAACAGATTCCTTAATTGTACACCAAAAAATTACGATTATCCATCTTGCGAATCAAAAACAACTATTTTTTCTGTAATAATACAATAGCCTGCGAAGCAATTCCTTCTTCTCGTCCTGTAAATCCTAATTTTTCTGTCGTCGTTGCCTTCACATTGACATTCTCCACGTCTGTTTGCAACAGTTCGCTAATTCTCTTGCGCATACTTTCAATATGTGGTGCCATTTTTGGTTTTTGGGCAATAATTGTACAATCTAAGTTTCCGAGTACATACCCTTGCTCTGTCACAAACTCCCACACTTTCTGCAAAAGCACAGCTGAATCCGCATCTTTAAATGCAGGATCTGTATCTGGAAAATGTTTACCGATGTCACCAGCGGCAATCGCCCCTAAACAAGCATCAGCAATAGTATGTAAAAGGACATCCGCATCAGAGTGCCCAAGTAATCCTTTTTCATATGGAATTGTAATTCCACCAATAATTAACGGTCTTCCTTCTGCAAATGCATGTACATCAAAACCTTGCCCAATTCGAAACATTTCCAATTCCTCCTCAAACTACACTAGTAAACTTTATATCATTCTTACGGGCATATAAAAGCTCCGTCTGTTGAAATTTCTACTCTATATATAGAAAAGCTCGGTAGCTACCGAGCTTTTCTATTATAACATTGCTATTGTATTTTCAAAACTCGTAGAAAGCTTTCAGCAATCACTAAATCTTCAGGTGTTGTCACCTTTATATTATGATAGCTTCCTCCTACAACTCCTACCTCTTTAGGAAGACATTCCACCAAACTAGCATCGTCAGTTCCGAGAAAGCCCGCTTGTTTTGCACTCTCATGTGCCTCTAACAGAATGGGAACATGAAATCCTTGCGGCGTTTGAACTGCTCGCAAATGAGAACGTTCTACTGTTTCAACAACAGTATCATGCGTCACTTTTTTAATTGTATCTTTCACAGGTACCGCACAAATGGAAGCACCTTTTTCTTTCGCCATTTGCAATACATCTTCAATCATCTTTTTCGTTACAAATGGACGTGCCCCGTCATGGACAAGTACATACTCTACATCCCTTACATACATAAGAGCATTGTATACACTATCCTGACGCTCACTACCACCTTGAATAAGTAAGATGTCTTTTTGAATAGGATATGTTTGAAGCAATTCTTCAAAATAAGAACGCTCTTCTTCATTAATCGCTAAAATAATATGTTTACATTGTTCATCTTTTTCAAAAGCTCGTAATGTATGAATGATAATAGGAACAGAATCAATTTGTAAAAACAATTTATTTTTACCTGCTCCCATACGCTTACCTTGTCCTGCTGCAGGAATAATTAAAGTATATATCATCGCAATCCTCTACTTATAACGCTTTTTCTAACAACTTACGCTTAGCAAAAATCATTCGACCTGCAGATGTTTGCAATACACTTGTAACAAGTACATCAAGCTGAGAACCAACATGCTCTCTACCATCTTCGACTACAATCATTGTACCGTCGTCTAAATAAGCAACGCCTTGATTCTGTTCTTTCCCATCCTTCACAACGTATACGCTTAACTCTTCACCCGGAAGCACAACAGGCTTAATGGCATTTGCTAAATCATTAATGTTTAAAACTGTCACACCTTGCAATTCAGAAACTTTATTTAAGTTAAAATCATTCGTAACAACAGTACCGCCTGTTAACTTTGCTAACTTCACAAGCTTACTATCGACTTCTTGAATATCTTCAAAATCACCTTCATAAATTTCTACCGGAATAGATAACTCTTTTTGAATACGATTTAAAATATCCAAACCTCTTCGTCCGCGATTACGCTTTAATGCATCCGAAGAATCAGCAATATGCTGTAGTTCTTCTAACACAAATTGCGGAATGACAATTGTACCTTCCAAAAATTTTGTTTGGCAAATATCCGCAATACGCCCATCAATAATAACACTCGTATCTAGTATTTTCCAACTAGAAGTTAACGGTTCTACTTCCTCGTTTTCATTATTCGTATTTTTTTTCTTTCCTCCGCGTTGCGCCAATGTAAACAACCCTAACAATTCATTCCTCTTTTTAAACCCTACTTGGAACCCTAAGTAACCAAGTAGTAGCGTGAAAAAGATTTGCAATACTGTACTAATGACTGGAATGGTAAATTCGCGAATCGGAATCAAGATTAAATACGCAACAATTAGTCCTGAGATTAATCCTAATGTTCCAAATAACACATCTGTAACAGGTGCCTTTACAAGCGCTTCCTCAATATGTTTAATAAGCTGAACAATATAATCTACAAGCCAAAACGTTGTTAAAAATAAAATGATTGCACCAATAATTGCACGAATATAAGAACCTTCAAGCCAAGGAACTGCACCTATATCCAAAACATTAATCACTTTTGGAATAAGAAAAATTCCCAATGCTCCTCCAATAACTAAAAAGAAAAGCTGTACGATTCGTTTTAACATTCAACCACCTCCTACTCATTATTAACCATTACTTCGTCACTCAAAACGTCGAGTGCAAAAGTGGACGTGTTTTTTTATAATTTGTTTTATTTACCAATATATCATATCATATATAAAAAATCTTTGAGTGTCGCTATATTGTGAAATCAATGTAATATTCTTAATTGTGTCTGCTCATATACAAATGTTCTTGAATTCGTTTTAAACCCTCTCGTATCTTTTTCGCCCGCACTTCTCCAATTCCTTCCACATCATCCAAATCAGCAATTGTTGCACGGCAAATTCCTTGTAAGTTCTTAAAACGATTAATTAAGTTTTCAATGATAAGAGGTGGAACTCTAGAAATTTTACTCGCAATCCGATAGCCTCTTGGTGTAATACTTTCTTCTAATTTCATTTGTCCGGAATACCCAAGTAATTTTACTAAATCGCTATCTTCTAGAAGTTGTGCATTCGCCAGCTCTTGTAATTTTTTTAAAATTTGATAGTGATCTTGTGTTTTTTCATAATAGTAGTCTTTAATTAATAGCGCAGCCTCTGCTTCCACGTCAGCAAGCAATTCTGTTAATTGTAAACGAATAAGTCTTCCTTCTGTTCCTAATTCATGAATGTAACTAAAGATTTCATTTTTAATCCGCAACATCATTTCGACGCTATGTAGTACATGCACAACTTCAGACATCGTAACCACTTCTTCAAACTCTAAAATACCAAGGTTCGTTATGCCCTCATTCCATACAGCCTTATATTTTTCTAATGTTTGAATCGCTTGGTTTGCCTTTGTTAAAATAACCCCAATATCTTTTAATGTATAACGTAAGTTTCCTTGATATAACGTAATTACATTTCGTCTTTGTGAAATAGCAACAACAAGACTACCTGTTTGCTTCGCCACTCGCTCTGCTGTCCGGTGGCGCATACCTGTTTCAATGGAGTCAATAGATGAATCAGGAACCAACTGTCCATTAGCGATTAAGATTCTGCTTCCTGTTTCATTTAAAATAAGAGCCCCATCCATTTTTGCTAGTTCGTATAGACTAGCAGGAGAGAAAGCACAGTTAATATGAAATCCTCCATCAACAATACTTTTAATTTGTTCATTGTACCCGAGTACAATAAGACCACCCGTTTGTGCCCGGAGCACATTATCAATTCCTTCTCTTAACGGTGTCCCCGGTGCAACGAGCTGCAAAATATTAATAATACTTTTGGAACGTTGCTTGTTTTCTTCCATATCTTATCCTCCTAGTGCAAATCGAAGAGCCTCTCCTATATTCGATACTCCAACTACTTCAATTCCTTCTGGAATCGTCCATCCACCTAAATTCTTTCGCGGGATAATAACACGTTGAAATCCTAATTTTGCAGCTTCTTGTACACGCTGTTCAATGCGAGACACACGACGAACTTCTCCCGTTAAACCAACTTCACCAATGACTGCATCACCCGGAAAAGTCGGTTTATCACGAAAACTTGATGCGATACTTAAAGCGACTGCCAAATCAACTGCTGGTTCATCTAATTTAATTCCACCAGCAACTTTTAAATACGCATCTTGGTTTTGGAGCAATAGCCCTGCTCTTTTTTCTAGTACCGCCATAATAAGAGATACACGGTTATGGTCAATTCCTGTTGCCATTCTTCTTGGATTCCCGAAACTTGTAGGAGAAATTAATGCTTGTATTTCTACTAAAACAGGCCTTGTTCCTTCCATAGAAGCAACAACCGTTGAACCAGCAGCACCTACAGGTCTTTCTTCTAGAAAAATTTCAGAAGGATTTAACACCTCTGAAAGGCCAAGCTCCTTCATTTCAAAAATTCCCATCTCATTGGTTGAACCGAAACGGTTTTTTACTGCTCGTAAAATTCGATATGTATGATGACGATCTCCTTCAAAATAAAGAACGGCATCCACCATATGCTCTAACATACGTGGACCAGCTATAGCTCCTTCTTTCGTTACATGCCCTACAATAAAAATAGGAATTCCTTTCGTTTTTGCAAGCTTCATAAGTTCTGCTGTACATTCGCGTACTTGCGCAACACTTCCCGGCGCTGAAGTTACTTCCGGTAAATGAATGGTTTGAATAGAATCAATTACTACAAATGACGGATTCATTTCATCTATATATGCTGCAATTCGTTGTAAATCTGTTTCTGATACAACAAATAAATTATCTCCATTTACATGAAGACGATCTGCCCTAAGTTTAATTTGTTTTGCAGATTCCTCACCTGATATATATAAAACATCATAAGTACGATCTGCTAGTTGTGATGATATTTGCAGTAATAGTGTTGATTTCCCAATACCAGGATCTCCCCCTATGAGCACGAGAGAACCATCTACAATTCCACCACCAAGCACCCGATTAAACTCTTGAAAATTTGTTTCAATACGCGCCTCTGTTTTCGTTTCCACTTCTTTTAGGCGGCGAGGCTTCGTTAATTCAGTTTGAATTGCACTTGCATAGTTCAACCTTCTTGATGATACAACTGGTTCCATCTCTTCCACCAGTGTATTCCATTGTCCACATCCCGGACACTTTCCCATATACTTTGGTGACTGATAACCACATTCTTGACATGTAAATTTCGTTTTCTTTTTAGCCATCGTTTTTTACACTTCACTTCGCTTTCATATGTAACAAAAATATTTCTTTTTGTACAAGAAAGAGGGCTATTGTTTAGCCCCCTTTTGTTTGTCTATACTTATTTTACCTTTTCTGCACTACGAATGACAAATGATTCTCCTTCTGCATCAAAAACAACTTTTTGACCTTTCTCAATAACCCCTTTAAGAAGTTCTTCTGATAATCGATCTTCTACATGTTTTTGAATTGCACGGCGTAGTGGACGAGCACCGTACTCTGGGTCAAATCCTTTATCGGCAATCGCTTCAATTGCTGCATCCGTTAACTCTAAATCGATCTCTTGTTCTTTTAAACGTTTGACCAACTGTTCTACCATCAGTGTAACAATTTCTTTAATATGTTTCTTCTCTAATGTATGGAAAACAATAATTTCGTCAATACGGTTTAAGAACTCAGGACGGAATGCTTTTTTCAACTCATCCATCACTTTACCCTTCATATCTGCATAATCACGACTTTCATCTTGTACATTAAACCCAAGATGTTTGTTCCGTTTTAATGCATCTGCACCTACGTTAGAGGTCATAATAACAATAGTATTACGGAAATCAACTGTACGACCTTTTGAATCTGTTAAGCGGCCATCTTCTAGCACTTGCAGTAAAATATTGAATACATCTGGATGTGCCTTTTCTACCTCGTCAAGTAAGACAACGGAGTATGGTTTACGACGAACTTTTTCTGTTAACTGGCCGCCTTCTTCATATCCAACATATCCTGGAGGAGAACCAACTAAACGAGAAGTAGAGTGTTTTTCCATGTACTCCGACATATCAATACGAATCATTGCATCTTCGTCACCAAACATAGATTCTGCTAATGCGCGTGCAAGTTCCGTTTTACCAACACCAGTTGGTCCTAAGAAAATAAAAGAACCGATTGGACGTTTTGGATCTTTCAAACCTGCTCTTGCACGGCGAACTGCTTTTGCAACCGCAACAACCGCTTCATCTTGCCCAATTAAACGATCATGTAAAATATTTTCTAAGTTCAGTAGTTTGTCTGTTTCTGTTTGAGCCAGCTTAGAAACTGGAATACGCGTCCACGTTGAAACAACATTTGCAATATCCTCTACTGTTACTTCCGAATTTTCTTTACCTTGTTGCTCTTTCCATTGACGCTTCGTATCTTCTAATTTTTCACGTAGGCGCTGTTCCATATCACGTAAAGAAGCTGCTTTCTCAAATTCTTGACTTTGTACTGCCGCATCTTTTTCTTTTCTTACCTCTTCTAGCTTCAATTCAAGTTCTTTTAAGTTTGGTGGTGTTGTATAAGAACGTAAACGGACTTTTGAAGCTGCTTCATCAATTAAGTCAATTGCTTTATCGGGTAAGAAACGATCTGTAATGTAACGATCTGATAATTTTACTGCGGCATCAATCGCATCGTCTGAAATAGAAACGCGGTGATGTGCTTCATAGCGGTCACGTAATCCTTTTAAAATTTGAACCGATTCTTCTAAGCTTGGTTCATCAACGTGAATCGGTTGAAAGCGTCGCTCTAATGCCGCATCTTTTTCAATATATTTACGATACTCATCTAGCGTTGTCGCCCCAATACATTGTAGCTCCCCGCGTGCTAATGATGGCTTTAAAATATTCGATGCGTCAATAGCCCCTTCTGCACCGCCCGCACCAATCAATGTATGAAGCTCATCAATGAATAAAATAATATTACCAGCTTGACGAATTTCATCCATAACTTTCTTTAAACGGTCTTCAAACTCACCCCGATATTTCGTACCAGCAACTACAGTCCCCATGTCTAATGTCATAACACGCTTATCGCGTAAAGTTTCTGGAACTTCGTTGTTTACAATTTGTTGTGCTAACCCTTCAGCAATTGCTGTTTTACCAACACCAGGTTCTCCAATTAACACAGGATTATTTTTTGTTCTTCTACTTAATACTTCAATTACACGTTGAATCTCCTTGCTACGGCCAATTACCGGATCTAAACGCTCTTCACGTGCTACAGCTGTTAAATCGCGAGCTAAACTATCAAGCGTCGGTGTATTTGCATTAGCCGAACCACCACCTTGATGCCCCGAAGCTGTTTCGTTGCTACCAAGAAGCTGCAGTACTTGTTGACGTGCTTTATTTAAACTTACGCCTAAATTATTTAAAACACGAGCTGCAACGCCTTCTCCTTCACGAATAAGACCTAGTAAAATATGTTCGGTTCCCACGTAAGAATGACCAAGTTTACGTGCTTCATCCATTGATAACTCTATTACTTTTTTTGCACGTGGCGTATAGTGAACTGTTTGGGACATTTCTGTACCACGCCCAATTAGTGCTTCTACTTCTTTTTGAACTTTCTCTGGACTTAATCCAAGTGCGACCAATGCTTTTGCAGCAATCCCTTCTCCTTCACGCACAAGGCCAAGTAAAATATGCTCTGTACCAATATTATTATGACCAATACGAATTGCTTCTTCTTGGGATAGCGCTAATACCTTTTGTGCTCGCTCTGTAAATCTTCCAAACATCATATGAATCACACTCCTAATTCGCTCGATTTTGTTCAATTCGTAATCTTTCACGAATAAGTGCTGCTCTGCGATAATCTCTTTCGCCAGGTTGTAAGGGGCCTCCAGCATATTGCTGCAAGATTCCAGGCTGTGTAAGTACCATTAACTCTGTTAAAATATTCCTAGATATATTTTCTATATACCCAAGGTCAATACCAAGCCGAACATCTGATAAACACGTTGCTGCCTCAGCAGATTCAATTAACCGGCTATTCTCTAATACACCGTAAGAGCGATACACCTTATCTTCAAGCTCAATACTTGAACTTTTCATAATGGATTCTCTTGCTGTTCGTTCTTGCTGAATGAGTTGCTGAACAACACTCTTTAAATCTTCTACAATATCTTCTTCAGATTTCCCCAATGTCATTTGATTAGAAAGCTGAAATATATTCCCTAAAGCTTCGCTACCTTCACCATATATCCCTCTCACAACTAACCCAAGTTGATTAATTGCTTGAACAATACGGTTCATTTGTCCTGCTAAAACGAGAGCCGGCAAATGTATCATCACTGAAGCTCGTAAACCTGTTCCTACATTTGTAGGACAGCTCGTTATATAACCAACTTGTGCATCAAATGCATATTCAATCTGACTTTCTATCCAATCATCAATTCGATTTGCACTATGCAACGCTTCTGATAATTGTAATCCCGGAAATAAACACTGAATTCGAATATGGTCTTCTTCATTAAGCATAATACTTACTTGTTCATTCTCAGATAATAAACAAGCACCATATTCTGTTCCCACTAGATCAGGACTTACAAGATGCTTTTCTACCAATACTCTGCGCTGCAAAGGTTGAATCCTATTCATTTGTAACAGTTCAAATCTCCCGAAAGGTTCAACTTTTTGATTAGCAAACTTTTCTTGAAATACATCAATTATTTGCTCTGCTTCCTCATTTGTTAGCATAGTCGGGAACTCATAATCTCGTAAATTCCGAGCCAATCGAACACGACTGCTTAAAACAATATCGGAATCAGGACCTTCTTCCCTCATCCATGGACTGATTGCTTCGTTCATAATACGATCGAGTGACATAGAATTATTCCCCCTCTCTATGCTCACGAAGCTGATTTTCTATGCTGCGAATTTTATCTCGTACTTCAGCAGCCTGTTCAAACTCTTCTTGTTGTATGCACTCCTGCAATCTTAGTTTTAACTCATCTAATTCTTTTTTTAGATGAATATTTCCTCCTATACGGTTAGGAATTTTTCCATGGTGCTTTGTATGTCCACCATGAACTCGTTTTAGCGTTGGTTGTAATTGTTCTTTAAATGTTTCATAACAAGTCGAACAACCAAACCTTCCGATCTTTGCAAATTTTGGATACGTCATATTGCATTTCGGACATTGCAAAGGCTGTTCACTCGAAAAATCATTTGTTTTTTTCTCAGATACAGGTTGCTCGACATTCAGTAGTCCTGCTAATAAATTATGAAATGACAAACTAGACTTATTTGATTGAAAGAAAGACGTATATCCATTTTCTTGTGCACATTGCTCACAAAGATGAATCTCCGTCTTTTCTCCATTCATTGCTTTTGTAAAATGTAGCGTTGCTGGTCGTGAACTACAGTTTTGACAAATCAACGTATTTCCCCACCTTTACAATAGGAACGAGTTATTAATTTATACCCTTATTCGTTCAACTAATCCTCAAGAGATAAAGCATTCCTAAAGGAAGTTTCACTTTACTTATACTTCAATGTTCTAAGCATCGCTTGAAGCATACGTGCTCGTAATTCGTCTCGAAATGGTAAATCCGTTAGCAAAACAGATCGATCTAACACACTAAACATGAGCTTTGCTTCCCTATCGGTAACAATACCCTCTTCTGCTAAACGCCTTATTATACTCTCAGCGCTTGATTGAGTAATGCTATACTGAATCATTTGTAACATTTGATTAATAATGTCTATTTCATCATGCAATTTGACTTTTATAATGCGAATATAACCTCCGCCACCTCGTTTACTTTCTACTACAAATCCTCTTTCTATTGTAAAACGAGTATTAATAACGTAGTTAATTTGAGATGGCACACAATCAAACTTATCAGCAATTTCATTCCTTTTGATTTCAATTGCATCATTATTACTCAAGTCAATAACTTGCTTTAGATATTGTTCAATAATATCAGATATATTTCTCATTTATCCTCCACCTTTATTGACTTTGACTATCTTTGACTTTAATTATATACGTATTAAAAAATTTTGCAACTCTTTTGCTTCCCTCTTTATCCTATCCATATTTTCTCTCATTTAATCAGCCGTTTTTTATTTTATGAATAAAGAATATAAAGTTTCCTATATAAAAAAGAATACAAAAAAGACGAGTCTACTGACTCGTCTTTTTTTTGCCTGGCAACGTCCTACTCTCACAGGGACAAAGTCCCAACTACCATCGGCGCTAGAGAGCTTAACTTCCGTGTTCGGTATGGGAACGGGTGTGACCTCT
>NZ_JBHTHG010000027.1:0-7511 GCF_042676365.1 Bacillus sp. CGMCC 1.60114 | reverse complement strand
AGGGTTACGTTAATTGACTCCATTTCGTCGCTTTGCTAGACTTATGGTATCAATTAATCTAGGGGAAGTGGGTGCACTTTATGTTGTTCTCTATTTCATTTAACGAGTCTCATCAAAGTTGATTGAGTCATAATAACAGGGAAAACATTCATGGAAATACTGGCATTGATCCAGCCAGGTTAAACGAGAATACAGGATTTATAACATGAGTCAAAGAGCTCAAACAAGATTATAAAAAGTTGAAGAAAAGAGCAATCAATTGATTTCTAATGTTAAAAAAGATACTTTAATGTATTTTTGGATAGATGCCTTTAAGTCGGGATTAGCTACAAGTATAGTTCTAATCCCCCTATATTTGTTTATGCGGCTTTTATTTTCTTCGATGGGGGTAGAATTACCTTAACTGATTAAAAACATTCTAGAAGAGTTTAAGAGTGGTTTTATTTAACAATAGATTTCATGTTATGATAAAAATAGAAAAAACGCCCTAGCTTTGGTCGGCGAGGCGTTTCTTCATAAACAGGTTGGAATCAACCAATTATATACTCTATATACATTCTAACATATAAAAGTTGATTCCTTCCACAAAAGGGAGAGAATTATTTTATGACAAAAGTTGTAGATTTTGGACAAGCCGAAAGAAATGCTAGAAAAAGAGAT
Organism: Bacillus sp. CGMCC 1.60114; assembly: GCF_042676365.1. Taxonomy (NCBI): domain Bacteria; kingdom Bacillati; phylum Bacillota; class Bacilli; order Caryophanales; family Bacillaceae; genus Bacillus; species Bacillus sp. CGMCC 1.60114. The sequence goes on along the minus strand of NZ_JBHTHG010000027.1, from coordinate 6,851 downwards.
TTGGAAATTGAAAATGAAAAATTTAAGCAAGATCATAATGAGGTTTCAAAAGCTGAATTAGAAAAAGCAATGGAAATTATGGCTAAAGCTACTGGTAAAGAACTTTACATAGGCACTAAAAGAAGCCCTCAGTCGAAAGTGAGGTTTGCTCAATTTATGCAAGAAAACATGAAGTTTTTAAGTAAACAAGAATATTTAACTTTGAGCGAAAAAGGATTTTTAATAGATATTACTCCTTATATTTCTTTTTACAGTAATTCTATTGTTTTTGATGTTAAAGCTAAAAACGTTGTACCTATGAATATTTCAGAACTTGCTAAAGAACTTGAGAGACCAAGAGATAGAATTAGTAAATTGGTTAATTCATTAGTGAAAAAAGGAATACTAGCAAAGGCTGAAAGTGGTACTGAAGGAAGTAACGCAAAAGCATATTCTTTGTTTGTAAATCCACATATTATTTTTGCAGGTGATAAAGATAATGTCCCAGAGCATTTACAAGTTATTTTTTTTAAAGCCATGAAAATGCCTATATTAAAACAATTACCTAATAAATTATTTAAGAATTGACCTTGGTCGATTCTTTTTTTTATTATTTCATGTGTGGCAAAAACGCCACGAATGTGTGGCGAAAACGCCACACATGAAAAGTTTAAAAAAACTAGTATTATCAACGCTTTATATTAGTTTTAAACCTCTCTCTCTTCTCACTCTATATATAAGGGCTTTTCTCCATACAAGGAACGGAGAGTATTTTTTGAGAACTCCACTCAAAAAATCTTCCTCCTTTCTCCTTGCATTCTGAAATTCGGCAGGTATGGGCATGTTGCCAAGCCGAACATACCAAAAACGAGGATTTAGGTAGTACGACTTGAATTAGCAATTATACCTGCCGAACCGCCTAGATCTACTGTTCAAGAATAAGCTATTACTCTATATTTTTATAACACGAAAAGGGGCTAGCCCCTCGCTTCGCTTCACCCCAACCTTTACCTCACACCCAAAAACAAGGGGAAACATCGAAAGGAAAGGAACTCTCTTTGTCTGAAATTATAATTTGCTGTACTTTTATTGGGAATTTTATACATATAAAGAAGCTCTAATTAATAATAATTAAGGGGTACGGAAATGATTCGAGGAATAAATGTAACACTTAAATTCCTTATGAATTAAGCCTATTTTCCTTTTTTGGGGATAGGAAACCATCTAGGAGGGATTTTCTTGAAGAAAATAGTTATTACATTACTGATTTTTGTTTTAGCGATCATTCCTATTACTGCCTTTGCTGATACGACATCAACTTCAGTTTCAAAACAAACACCTTCAACACAGAGTATGGTTCAATTAAAAGACTTGCCTGTTATGATTGATGGTGTTAAATATGCACAAGATGATTCGCATGTAAAGAATGTAACTCAGTTTGTTTTCGATGACGCTGCAAAAGCAGAGGGAGTAGTCTATGGGTTTACAAATCAAGACCGTTTAAATGATCATTTGCAGAGTGCTGTTGTTGAGCGTAAAAAGGATACTAAGAACAATACGATTACAGCCCAAGCTGTTTATTATAATTCGTATTTTTATCAACATTCTAATTATGGAGGGAGTTACTTTGGAGCTTCCAGTAATATTAGCTATGTCGGATCAACTTGGAACGACAAAATCTCTTCGTTGAAGGCGGGTTACAATCATAACTGGACAGTTATGTGTTGGGATAGTAACTACAGAGGGGCAAGATTCTGGGTGCAATCCGGTATCAATGTCAGCTATGTCGGATCAACTTGGAACGATGAGGCGTCTTCCATCTTCTTTACTAATTAGACTGAAGGAATAACCATATTTTTTGTGAGAATCTTGCTTATGCAGGATTCTTTTTTGTTGTTTGTTTCAGGGGTACCGCCAACATTTCGGAAAAACCCCACGCTAAGCAAAAAATACAATAAGCTGCCCATATGGACAGCTCATTTACATAATTCTCGTTATTGGAAGTTATAAGCACAGTTTGTATTATGTTTAGGTAAATCTTAATTTTCATCAAGCATATAAAGTTTCTAAAATAAATCAAGTATGATATTGGCTATGTAAGTTTCTAAGAATGCAGCAACGATAATTATAGGTAAAGTTAAAACAATATAAATTTTTATTACTTCTAAAATCTTTTTACTAAGAGATACTCTTTCTTTATCCTTTTTGAACATCATTTTTAATTTGATTCTAATAAATTTATTTAATTCAAAAAGAATGGCCGCAAATAAACAATAAGCGAAAACTTCAAAAAGATAATGAGGGATGGTAGAAATTATTATCCCAAAACCTTTTTTAAAATCAGCTTGTAACACAATTCCAAAAAGAATCCCAGGAAGTGAAACAGTTGAAATTATATGTATAACATATAAAAATTGTATTGGAATCAAGGCTAATATAAACATTTGTAAAGGTACAATAAAACCATTATGAACAATATATGCCCATACCTTTTTTATACCTGTTACTTTCTCTACTTGATCTGGTATTCTATTTCCTACCCCTTCGAGTGTTTCTTTAAAATCTGGATTGATTATAAAAGTTATTATGGTTGCAATAACTGTTAGTGCTACCCCTAATATGAAAAAGTTAATAGCTCTTTTAAATACAATCTTATTCATTATATTCGAAATAACTCTCACCTCTTTTTCTAAATTTTACCATCCAAATAATACGGTAGTAAAGCAATTTTTCTTGTATATTCTATTCAAGTTCAGTTAACATAACGTAACATTATCGGTAGCAAGAAAAACGCACAAACCATTGGTACAATGGAGTTTGTGCGTTTTCTCTTTTTATGATGCTATGCATGATTTTATACATTGCAGAGATATTAGGATTTTTTAGACTTATGAATGGTCTGTATTAGTACAAAATTTTGTATAAAATTTTGTATAAAAAAGCAGTTAGATTACTGTGTTTTACTTCGGCTAATTTCAAAAGACAATTGAAAACTCTTCTTTAAATTTAAAAAAGAAGGTGTTACCTTTTTAAAGAAGGAAAACACTATATAGCAACTAAAGAACAGCTTAGAACAGAGGGAGGATAAAACATGGCTCAAAGTTATTGGGGATCTGAGGTAGCGAAGAACTTAGGGATTGGCTCAAGTACTTTACGTAAATATTGCCTTGCCCTGGAAGAAGCCGGGTATCCTTTTGAGCGCGGCAATAATAATTCTAGAATTTTTTATCATAAAGACGTAGCAACTATAGAACGGCTAGTAACAGCTATGAACAAGAAGAACGTAACACTAGAACAGGCTATAAATCTAGCAATGACAAGCGTTGAAGAAAATGAGATAGCAACTGTTGCTACAGATAACGTAGCAGATACAGAACACATAAAAACATTAACAAAACGTATAGAACGATTAGAACAACTTAATTTAGAGTTAATTCAAAGATTGGATCAACAAAGTAAACTTTTACAGGAAACTGATGCCCAAAGGATAATAAGGGAAGAACAAAGAGATATTCAATTAATGCAAGTATTAAGAGAAATACAAGATAGTAAGCGCCTAATAGCAGCTTCAGAACAGAAGAAATCATTTTGGATTCGTCTATTTGGTAAATAAATTAGAATTTAATAATAGAAAGAAAAGCTCGTTTCTTATTTGAAGAAGATAAGAAATGAGCTTTTTTGTTTACTAGGTCAAAGTACCAACGTAGCTACTTTGCTCCTTAGATATATAAATTACTTACAGTATAACAACCAACATGTGAGCAAACAAAAAAGAGAGATATTTAATCTCTCTTGTGAAATTTATTATGTATTATTTTGCATGTTCTAATTGTATATCTTTTTTATGCTTACGAGTATTTTCTCTGATTTGATGTAAATCTAATTTTTGACTTGGGATAATATCGATGATGTTTGATTTAAATAAAAGGTGTTGTTTCTCTTCTGTTTCTATGTAAATCATATATTTTTCTCTACCTATAATCTTGCAATCTTTAATTGACTTACTATCTCTTAAAATAATTGTACATTTAATTTCAAAGTGTTCTAAATGCTTTAAAATAGTGTCAAAAAACAAGTGCATAACTCCATCTCCTCCCTTTTTCTAAGTATAACAAAAAACATTCAATTCTGATTGGGTTCTTTTTTCCTTGCTATCTATAATGATACGTTATGTTAACTGAACATGAATAGAATATTCATAAGGAAATTTATGGTTAATTTATATAAAATAGATAATAAATAGTTCTTTAAAGGAGAAATTAATATGAATTTTTGGCTTATAACAGCACTAATTATTGTTGGTATATTTTATATTTCAAATAGTATAAATCGGGTTACTAAAAGATTAGAACAAACAGAAGATAAATTGGAACAAATTGCTAAGCAAATGGATATTTCAGAGCATGTAATTAACGAAGAGCTTCGTCTGTTGGTTAAAGATGGAAAAAAGGTTAAAGCTATTAAAAGGGCACGAGAAGTTTTAGGATTATCATTATTTGAAGCTAAAAATTATATTGATTCTTTATAACATAGATAACTTCTGATAACGAGAATTATGTAAATACGAAACCCCTTCAGTAAGTAGATTGAAGGGGTTTTTTCTAGATACAGTGACTACTGATAAGTGGGGTTATGTTAATTGAACAAATAAACTTACAAATTATTCTAATTATATTAAAATTTATTAGGGTGATGATTATGAGAAAAAGCGAAAAAGATAATTTATCTTGGAGAGTATTTAAATTATGGATATCAATTCCAAGAAGTATCCGTTTAGCATTTTTGTGGTCAATTCTTATAGGATTTTCTTATTTAGGTTGGGTAAAAATTATAAGTAAACTATTTGAATAAATATATTGTGAAATGTTCAATAACTCCTTTATTTTCAGTGTTTTGAATGTATACTTTTGTTGAGTATTTGGAGGATATCAGTAGATTTGGTGTGAAGTCAATGATTAAGGGGAAATGAAAGTAAACTAATATTTAAAAGTTTACTTTCAGATTGATACTTTTAAAATAGTAGCTTTGATTTTTCTAGTTATCTTAAAAAACGTAGCAGTTTTTGTTAGTCCGCTATAATAATTTGAATATTATGTAATTTTTTTCTAAAATATAACTATGTTTACATATTAAGGTTATTATTTTACGTTTAAAATAATAAAAGGAGGGATTGATGATGAAAGCAATAGTTTGTAAAGAATGTGGGTCTTCTAATTTAAAAGAAGGGGTATTAGGTTCTGAACAAGCACATGTGTATGAGCCTAATAAGGTATCGATATTTAAAAAAAATTCAAAATTGCTTGTGAGATTTTGTTTAGATTGTGGAGAAGTTATATCATTTAAAGTTGAAGAACCTGAGAAATTTAAATGATATTAGTAGACTATTCTTTAATTGTTGAGAAATATTCATGAATATTGTTAAATACTGGGAGTAATTATAAGCTTAGTTTGTTAGTAAAAAAACTAAGGGATGGGATTTAATGAAGAAAGTTAAAAAATTAGTAGTGGGAATTGCATGTTTTTCAGTTTTATCTACATCATTTTTAACATTTTCACCTTCAACTTATGCAGCTGAACAAGAGAGAAAAAATGATTTGAATTCAAATTGTAGTTGTACAGCATCTAATATAAATAAAGAAAATTTGATAAATCCGAACATAATTGTTACGGATGATTCAAATTCTACTAAATTAGAAGAAAATGAAGTTAGTAATTTTAAAAAATTAGATAAAGTTTCTGAACAATTAGCTGTTGGAGCTAAATTAGCGAAGACTTCGTTTCCTCAGGATTATAAAATGGATGGAAAGAATTTAATAAATTATGATTTAATCGATGTAAATAAATATGGACTAGATGAAAATGAAAAAGCAATTTTTAAAGAATTTATTAATGATTACAATATAAGCGTAGCTGTTGGTAAATTACAATCCGCGTATACTAGCGATGCGAGTTGGAGTGGTTTTACTGTTTATATACGAAAAGCTGATCTTCAAAATATGAATTCGATGATTATGTCAGGTTTAGGATGTGCTATAGGTGGAATACTTGGACTACCTAGTGGGGTAGGAAGTGTTGTAGGATGTGTTGTTGGTGGTATTGTTGGTGGTATTGCTTCTACATTTGTAAATGAAGGAATAAACAGTGGAGTAAAGGTTCGTTTTAATTGGGCTGGACAACTTCAATGGACACAAAGATGGAATGGATAAAAAAAAGCACTTAAAGTGCTTTTTTTTATCCATTAACCTTTTAAATTTTAACCTTATAAAAGAGAAGGAACTCTATGAGGGAAATTTCAAAATCATAAGTATAAAACTAGTAGAAAAGTGGTGTAAAAGTGGTGTAAAAGCAGTATAAACGTTATACCTAACGTTTATTCGCATTATGATCGCTTTTTTTTTGAAAACAATCCCCTTACAACGTACCAAGGAAGTGTCTGTTTTAAAGAGTCTTTTGGCTTGTCTGAGGGATTTAAGTTTATTTTTAAAAGAAATAATTATTTGTGTGTTGGTCAATCAAAACGGACCTAGCGAAGCAAAGGGAGTATTTGACTTGACCAACCACACTACACCCGAACCCTCTTGGTATTGAACAAACAATTGTTTGTTCCTGCCAACCGGCGAGGGATCCCCTCAAGGATTGAGGGGTTGGGGAGTTCGATTGATGGGGTCAAGGGGAAGAGTTCCCCTTGTAGGTTCGGACAAAGTCCGAGGTCCTTTTGTCATGCTTAGCATGGCCAGGCGGAGCCGATAAGCGTCGCAGACCCCTATTGATTTTGATGCGTTAGCGTCAAAATACGTATAGGGTTACGTTAATTGACTCCATTTCGTCGCTTTGCTAGACTTATGGTATCAATTAATCTAGGGGAAGTGGGT
>NZ_JBHTHG010000026.1:0-8140 GCF_042676365.1 Bacillus sp. CGMCC 1.60114 | reverse complement strand
CAAGGGGTGAAGTCTGCCCAAAATCGAAAAGAATTCATTGATAAACTGTTTGGCATTGCAGCATAATCCGTAAGTTAATAGGAAATTCATGTCCTATGTTTTTTGAAATCATCTTTGCACCAGAACCCCTTTTTGCCTACTTGCTAAATTCAGCAAGTAAAATATTTTTAAAAGGATCAGGATTGTCAACTTTTCCTAAGCTGTTCAAATTGACGGCTAACGTATGCTTACCTCCAAGTGTACCTCCAGCAAAAGTAATAAACCCTGGAATGCCACCTGAGTGTCCCCATATCGAGACACCGTTTGGAAGCTTAGTTTCATAGATTCCAAGACCATATCCATCAATTTCTGCTCTTCCTGTAGGAACTTTAGTAAGCATTTGTTTTAGTTGCTGTTCCTTCAGTAATTTGCCACTGAGTAAGGAAGAGAAGAATTTGTTTAAGTCATCTGCAGTAGAAATCATATCTCCAGCCGAGCTACCTATACTTGGGTTATAATAAGTAATGTCCTTTAGCTCAATTGCTCCGTCTGGTTGGAAATATCCACGGGCATGGTTGGTGCCTGGAATAACGCTTGAATTGCCAGGTAGAAATGTATTCGACAATTCAAGTGGTTCAATAATCCGATTTTCAATCTCTTCCGCATAACTGTTTCCGGTTACTTTTTCAATAAGGATACCCAGTAATACGTATCCTGTGTTTGAATAAGACCAGCCCTTTCCTGGGGCAAAGTCTGGGGGCAGTGAAAGTCCCATCTTCACTAGTTCTTCAGCAGTAAATGATTTTTTTGTATTCTTAAAAAAATCAGCTTCTTTTGACCTTGAGTATTCGGCGATACCACTTGTATGGTTCAATATCTGCCGGATAGTAATCTGTTTAGCATCATATCCGTTTCCTTGAATGACACCAGGCAACCATTTTTCGATGGAGTCGTCTAGATTCAGGCGGTTCTCTGCAGCTAATTGAAGTACAACCGTTGCCGTGAACGTCTTCGTCACGCTGGCAATACGAAAGCGAAAATCTGTTTTCATTGGTTTCTTGGTGATCAGATTCGCTACCCCAGCGGCATACCCCCACGTTTTTCCACCCTCAGAAGTTTTAGCAAGTATCCCCGGGAATCCAAGAAGCAATGTATCCCGCATTGCTTGTTTGACGGAATTACGATCTCGTTGAGTGCTTGTGTGTGACGAACTAGATACATTTTCAGCGGGCTCTGCTTTTACAATTGAGGTTGGAGTCGTGTATAACAGGGAACTTCCAGCTATTAAAAGGGCAAGACTTACAAATGTAATTTGACTACGTGTTTTCATAAGACATTCCTCTCCTCTATCCATATTGTATGGGCGGTTGCTTGTTGTTTCGTACTAACTACACAGCTATTATCCCTACCAATGACAAAAGGGCAACATGGAATTCGTAATTATCTTCATAATGATTATTTTTATCCTAACAAACGGTGAATCCCCCTTTCACTCTTCTTTATATTTTTATCTTACAGGGGTCCCGCCACGCGAATTTCGTATACTAAGGAATTTTCCAGTTAAAAAACTTGGTTTTACCGTACGTTAAGAGTGTTCCATAAACGATATTTAATACTTTTTATGGTGCTTTGTTTTTGGTAATGAGTTTTGGAACTGATTTTTGATCGTATTTCTATCAATTTTATTAGAAATGCACAAAGTTCCTTAAACGTTTGTTTTTGGTACTTATAACGAAAACATTGTTATATCAAGGAGTTTAGCCTTAACGTACAGAATCCGCGAAATGTTGGTGCTACCCCTAATATTCACCTCCTTTCTTTCTCTAAATTTAATTATGAAAATTCTTGAATATGTAAGAACCCACTAATGATCGATGCTACGCCAATACCAATACAAAGTAATCCAATTGTTTTTAAGTTTTTATTTGGAGATTTTTTTATCATTAAAAAGATGCCTATAAGAGCTAGGATGGCTCCTGCAATAATATTTCCGTATAAATCCTCGGGAGTAAGACCTTCTAATTTCCCTTCTATGAATTTCTCCACTGTATGTTCCATTACAGTTATACCTCCATAAGGTTAATTTTTTTCATTACATTTCTTGCAACAAAGATTCCAGCTAAAATTACTATTACAATCAAAACGGGAGAGAGAATATTGGATTTTAAAGAGACAGTTGAAAAAATATTACTTAAACAGGAACAGAGTAAAATCGCTGAGACGATAGTTGTAGGGATTGATTTATTTATAAAGCCTAATCCCATTGAAATGATACTTAACCCGACGGCCATCACAGCCATAATAATTGTTGTCATAATAGATTTAGATATAACTTCAAATGTAATGTTGTCATTTACTAAAGGGAAGAAAGTTTCAGTCACACCAAAGATAGAAAATATGATGACATCACTAATCGTCATTGAGATTATAGTAAATAATGAAACAATCATAATTTTTGAAAGGAAAACTTTACTTCTGCTTATAGGATAAGAGAAGAGAAGTATTACGCGTTTTCCTCTATATTCTTCAATTACAAATCGAGAATACATAACAGAAGCTAATACACTAAAGACAGCCAAATTGAGTATACCGAATAAAGAAATGATGTTTTTGTATCCAGAAAATAAGTGTATATTTGGTATATTTGGTTCTACTCGTGGTTGTAAAATAGTCATATAGAGCACTACCAGCAGGCAAATTGAGATAACGAATGTTGATTTGATGTATGTGCGGATATTAATTTTTTTAAGTTCAATTTTCATTAAATCAAGCATTTACCTTCCCTCCATTACCAGTAATAATATTGAAGAAATAGTCTTCTAGTCCATCTGGGAATTGGTCTTTAATGGATGATAAAGATACTTCCTCTACAATTCTTCCGTTTACAATAACTCCAATGGTGTCTGCAATATGCTCGATCTCACTTAGAATATGGCTAGAAATTAATATTGTCATTTTTCGTTTTTTTACTAGGTGGAGAAATAGTTCCCTCATTTCACGTATACCCATCGGATCCAATCCGTTGATAGGTTCATCCAAAATCAATATCTTAGGATTGTGAATAACGGCTCGCGCAATCCCGAGACGTTGTCTCATACCAAGTGAGAATTTTGATACTGGTAGATTGCCCGTACCTTTAAGCCCTACCATCTCTAAGGTATTTTCAATGTGAGGATTGACTATGCCCATATAAGTAAGGTGAATCTCTAAATTTTCCTTTGCAGACAAATGTTCATAAAACACAGGAGTTTCAATAATACTTCCTATATTTTTTAGGATTTCATATTTATTATCAGCATTATCAACTCCTAAGATTTTGATATTACCTGCATCAAGTTTGAGTAATCCAATTAACATTTTAAACAAAGTTGTCTTTCCTGATCCGTTAGCTCCTAAAACGCCATAGATTGTACCTTTACGAACCGTCATATTACAATTCTGAATAACTTCTTTGCCGTCAAATATCTTAACTAAGCTAGTGGCTTTTATAACAAGTTCAGCTGTCATGATAAACCTCCTTCAGATGTTTATTTTTTAACATACATATATATGTATGTATGTAATTAAAAAACAAACTGTCTTATGACAGCCTATTTTTATCGTAGTTTTCCCTGTGAAAATTTTCAAGAGAAGTTAGTAGTTGGTCATCAAGAATTGGCAAACCAATACTGTTATATAGTTCTTGTAAGTGTTTTGCCTTTTGCATATATTCTTCAGTACTCACTGAAAAAATAATTGGGCTTAACCAAATGTTTGATAGCAGCATAAATGTTTCAGCGGTTTGTTTTGGATATTGAACGGAAATTGAACCATCTCTTACACCTTCCTCAATGACTGATTGTATACTTGGTGCTCCAATTTTGATACATTCCATTAATTGATTGGCAACAAGTGTAGGACTCTTTAAAATAGATGGAATTGATTTAATCACGTCCATCTGTACGTGATAATGAGGAGAGGAAAGTTGAAAAGCAAATTTTAGTTTCTCTAAACCATTCAAACCATTCATCTTCTCTGCTTTCTCAAAAGGATTATTTTCAGAAGCCAACCGTTTAAGAACTGCATCTATAAGATCTTCTCTAGATTTAAAATGATGGTAGAACGCCCCTCTGGTTAAATCTCCTAATTCATCAATAATATCCTGGATTGTTGTCTGGTCCCATCCTTTTTCAAGGAAAAGTCTAGTTGCAGCATCTAATATTCTCTGTACCGTTTTTTCAGGATATTTATTACGTGCCAAATTATCACCTCCACACACACATACATTCATATGTATGTATTATATTTTGTAATTATTTGTATGTCAATAGATAGTTCCTTATTAAACTAGAGGGTGTGTTAGTTGAACTATCATAAGTGATTTTTTTAGAACGAGGATAAATTTAAGTTATTCGATTAAAGGGCGCTATTGTAGAATAAAACTTAGATTTTTAAACGGCGTTATTGTCATTTTACAGGAGGGATTATACCGAAACCTAGAGGTAGAGTTTAAAACAGCTTAATGAGGGCTTTTGTGCCTTGTTTACATTTTTTTACATCTGTATAGCGCTTTTTGGACTTATCTCGGACTTACCCCATGCCCATCAAGCTAAGCTTATAGGGGTACCGCCCCATCGCCATCAAGCTAAGAAAATACACCTCCCCCAGAACGAGATTTTGTCCTAACTTGTAATAAAAAAGCTCATTTTTTCGTTTTGGGGTGGATTTGTTTTCTTAAGTTGATGGGCATGTGACGGTACCCCAAATTAAACAACTTTATTGTACGTCAACATACCTGGTAATAAAAAGTGGTTCAAAAGGTGTACTTTTTTAAACGCCCTTTACACAACAAAACCACCCCTCACAGGTGGTGAACTTTCATATGTGAGTCAAGGCAACTGGATGCTGCCTTGAATGTTTTGATTCAGTTTTGATCCTTCTTAGAGCCTCTCGAAATGCAGCCGGTCGCACGTGCGAATCGGTGTTGTGCCCCTTTTTTTATCATTTTTCTATGATTCCCTGTTCTAGTAATTCTTCCGTGAAATTCGATAAAGATCTTTCAATTTGAGTTCTATCTGCATCAATCTGCTCCAATAAATGTTGTATCATCTCTTCCTCATTTTTCTCTTTTACTAATACTTTCCAAAACAAATTACCTGTTTCATTGAAATTCAAATACTTCCCTGTGCGAGTGTCGAGTAACATATATTCATCATATAATTCGGAAACTTTTATAAAGGAACTAGGGCGATACATGTTTTCCAACCTCCATCTTCTTCTGTAATCTTGAAAGTTTATTTAGATTTCGCAACCAAATCTCCATCATCAAGCAATTCATCAAACCTTCTGTCACACTTGCTGCCGTTCGTTTATTTGATAGAAGTGTCTGTATTTTATTTCCATCTATGATACCAAATTCCACCAAGTGGGAATGACACAAAAAAGAAGCAATTTGCTGGTTGTGGTGTACAATATAGTTTTCATCAATCGAATTAAACAACTGATCATGGTTACGCGTGATAATCTCTTTTGGCAAGCTATCCAAATAAGCAAGCCGCAAAACTGGTTTGATGATCCATTGTCCACTAGATGGCGTAATTTTGTATACATCTGGAAGCCGTAAGGAAAATTCCATGATTTCGCGACTTAAAACAAAATTGGATAAGATATTCTGCTTAAAAAGCCTTGTTTGTGCAGTTGATTCTGATTCATCATTGGCAACAATACGAAAATTATCTATCAAATGATCGGAAAACTCCAAACAATCATTTACCTGAGAAATTTCGTCTAATGCCGAGTCAGTAAAAAATGGCTCAAAGATTTTTGTTCGCGAGAACCCCACTTTTTTCTTATCAGAAAAATATGGCTGACAACCTGATTTCTCCCACAGATAATGTATGAGTTCTCTTTTGGATAAAGCGTTCCATAATTGTGCAAAACTTGGTTTGTTCACAGGAGCAAAAACAAAGTCTCCCATATACCCAGGGATAATTGTATCGATTCCATGTTCTTGACACTTCTCTTGCACCATTTCCAATCCACGATAACAACTATGAATGAGAGGTGTACGAAAACGCCAATTATAATTCAAATATGTATTTGTGTTTATCTCTGTTGGTAAATGAACTTCATATAACGGAACATCAAAATGATTGGCTACAAGACGTGCATATTTGGTTTCGTCCGCAGAACGAATTCCTTCACAAGATAAATGGTATGCAACAACAGGAGCACCTAACTCTTTTAGGCTACATAACAAAGCAGAAGAATCCATTCCACCACTCAATTGGATGCCAATGGTTTTTCCTTTTTCTAATCTTCTTGCTAATGTTTTTTGAATCAAATACCTTGCTTCTTCCGCGTAGCTCCATATATCTCTTCGACTTGTTTCTTTTTGTATTCTTGGAACATCAAGTTCTTCTACTATATAGTGACCATCTTTATATACCAGAAGATGGCCAGCAGGCAAGCGGCGTATTCCTTCATAATGACTTTGCTCCTCATTTAAAAAACCACCTAAACAAGAAACAAGTACTTTTTGTCGGTTTACTTGCTTTAACAGAGGAATATGTTTATCTACCAAATCTATCGGATTGCTGGACCAATATAACTTTTCCCTTTCCACTCGATAATAGAGAGACATCCTACATTCCAAACTACGGTATAAGATCCCTCCTAATATTGGATCTTGCAGTGCCATCATAAAAGATCCATCAATATCACGTAACCATTCTTTCTTACCATTTGTAAACCATTCTACAAACTCCTGTTTTGCACTGGATATATTGTGCTTTTTCAGTTTATCTACCATATGAATGGTTGTATTGGACATACTAGCCCATACTATTCCTTTGATAAATAGGGAATTAGTAGAATGATTGATTGAAAAAACACCACCAATATCTTCTGTAAATCTCATGCTAACTCCCCTTCTTTACTTTCTGGAACACGATAGAGTTCATTAAACCAGTACTTTCGAGAAACATAGTCATTGATAGGGACGCCATCCAGCTCTACCCAAGCATGGCACTCAAATTCTTTATCTGCTGCCATCACTGCTCGTTGACCAATAACCACTTGAGAAGGCAAACCCATGATTCGAAGCGATGTAGAAATAGCGATAGATCTTTCCAAACACAGAGCTCGTTTATGAAAAAATTGAATCACTTGTGAGGAAGTAAACACTACTCTTCTAGCAAACAAATAGCGGTCTATTTCTCGTTTAAAGGAAAAGGTTCGAATGGTAGAAACATTGTTAAGTTGATGCAATAATTTATTGCTATCTGTTCGTTTCATTTGATAAATAACGACCAGGGTGTGGTACCAAATCATAAGCGTTGCCCATAATCCTAATGGTGGGACATATATTTTCTCTTTTGTTCCTGTCATCATAATCTGAAAGTAATCCATCTGCTTCCTCCTGCTATAAAGAAATAGACTCAGTATGTACCGAGTCTATTGGAGTTTCAATTTATTTAAAAGAATCTACCAACTCCAGATTCCCTGTGTTCACCTGATCCCCCACCTGTCATTTCTTTGAGGCTACCTTTTACTATCAACTTGGGTTCTTGAAATGTAACCTTTTTGGTTTGCAAAACGGTTTTCTTTTCCATCTTGTTCACACCTTCCAGGAATATGTAATGGTAATATCATAATTATAGACATAATTTGAAATAATTTCTATATTAAATATTATTTTTATTGGGAATTGATAAGAAAATCTGAATAACAGGGTCACGAAAGAACATTCCTTGTATATGGTGCCCCCTACTATGGGTTAACCTTAATCATCCATTGGTTAGTTACTGAAAACACTTCGTTTCAATTGTGTGATTATAGATAAAAAATTCAATTTTAAATTATATCTGATAGCACAAAAAAAGCCGAAATATTAAATATTCGGCTCTTTTTTTAATTTACGTTGGCCCCGACGGTGTTCTACGCTCTTCACAACTCGTTCCAGTAATGGTTTATCCGGCGCAATGATGAATCGTTTAGAGGAAGAAGCAATCATTAAGTTGATTTCCCGCACTTGCTCACGTGTTAATGTTATAGAAATTTCTTTATTACCATCGTTCTGGTTCTGGTGCAAGAAATCTAGTAAACTTGGACATACTGATACTAGTACTCTAAAAAGGGGCGTGATCAGTATGGAAAAGCAAAATTTATTCAAGTGGAAACA
>NZ_JBHTHG010000025.1:0-14034 GCF_042676365.1 Bacillus sp. CGMCC 1.60114 | reverse complement strand
GTGTAAAAATAACTCTTTATCCTAAAAAGATAAAATTTTATCCTCATGCAATTATGAACTTTTTGTGAACAAAAATAGAAAATCCAGCTGTTTTTGCACCATTTCTCCGTACCAGAATGTACTTTTGCACCATTTTTCCGTACTAAAATGTATTTTTGCACCACTTTTCCGTACTAAAATGCCACTCACAACAAAAATTAATTAAAAATTTTTTACATCTCTTCGTGCTTCCACATAGCTTTTTATCTATTTTATGAGTAATGCTTTTAAAAATCGTGATTTTTGCACTACTTCTCCATACCAAAATGCAAAAGTGCACCATTCTTCCGTACCAAAGTGTCATAGTTAATCATTCTCCCTTGAACCCTTGATACGTAAGGATTTTAACGAAAAGTGCACCATTCTTCCGTACTAAAATGCGATTTTACAGATATTTCTTCACTGTCTATACTTTAAACATATAAATGTGTCGGATGAAAGGAGGGTACAACATGAAGCAACGAAAAATGACTATGAAGCGACATATTCTCGTAGCGAATAAACTCCTAGCTTGTATGAGTGGCTTAAATCGTAAAACAAAACAAGATGATGGTCGTTATTACTATGAGAAACATGCACTCGGTTTAGCTCAAAACTTTTTGGAGATTAAATGGACGGCTTCTTTAATGAAACAGGTACTTGCCTATGTTTCTAAATGTAATAGTCAGGGCTATATTTCGTTGCTTTCTGAGCAGGAACTGGCAACTTCGATTCAGTGCTCTGTTCGTACCATTCAAAACAATAATAAACTGTTAGAGCAGCATGGAATTATTCAGTGGGATCGCCTATGGGGAGAGTACATTCAGGTCAATCTTAGCAATTACCTTGAAAACTTCTTGGATTTATATAAAAAAGAGAAAGAAACAACTGCTGATGAGACTCCATCCCTCTCTACTGAACACCCGGCACATCAGGAATCCTTTGAAGGTGAGCTTGACTCATACACTTCTAAAAGTGGATATACCTCTATCTCTGATGAGGTTATGTATTTACTATTTGAAATTAAAAACGTAAATGTTTTACGCATGGGATTACGAGCATTATTTGCATATGAGAAAGATGTGAATGTGAAAAAGGATACTGAAGCATTATTGTCCTACTCTGAGATTAAGCATGTACTGCCTAACTATATTGGATATAAAGCTGCAATTAAAAAAATGGCAGCGCAATTAAACCAAATTTTCCATGTTGAAATCTTAGAGAAACATGAATGTGTAAGAGAATTCTTCATAGAGAAACAACCTAAAAAATCCATCGTTGATAAGATTAAAGATGGTTTCATTATGTCCATAAATCTAACCGGTTCACGCGATAGTAAACAGCAAAGATTTATGGAAAAAATTATGGGTGAGCATCTGTTTTATAAATTTGAATCATTCTTTAAATCCTATGGACGCTATGACATAAAGAAAGATGACATTCATGCATTGGTTCATGAATTTGGTTTAAATCTTGTAGAAAAAGCATTAAATGCAGTCAAACTAGACCTACATAAGAGTGCTTTAGAAAATGTTGAATCATTCCATACAATATTAAGCCAAATGGAATCCAGTCTACATACATATATCCGAAAAATTGTAAATGGGTACTATCAGGCGAAAATTACCGCTTGATTGTATCCTGCTTTCCCATGCTCTTTTTTAGACAATTCCTCTTTCTGAGTATTTCCCTCCTCTACTTTAAGAAAATTTCTTCTTTTATATTACGTACTCTTTCTCTTAATCCTCATATAATTGATAATGATTTTCATTTTAACGAAAAAAATCAAATAATAGGAGAAATAATCATAATAATACTCCAAATATTTCAAACATCTAGGTGAAAAATAAGCCTCCTTGAAAATTTCTCTTGTGAGTAAGTTTAATAAATGGAGGGGATAACCAAAAGAAAAGAAGAATCAAAAATTACTGAAAACCAGTAGTGACAATAGATTTCCCAATTTTAGTTTTTACAATGTTTTTAATATCTTAAATTATTTATTAATGTACTAATAAATATGTATTAATTATATAAAAAAGAAGTCTAAGTAAAAGTAAATATCATAATAGTGTCAACATCGGTTTGTTTTTCCAAAATTTCATCGGAATAAAAATCCCCATACAAATCGGTTACTGAGTTACATTGGCAGGTAAAAATCCAGCCTTTTTCTTTTCTTTCAAACGATAAGATTCCCCTTTGATATTAAAAATGACGGAGTGATGCAACAGGCGATCTAAAATCGCAGTAGCTAATACATCATCCCCAAACATTTTTCCCCACTCGATAAATGATTTGTTGGATGTAAGGATCATGGCACCTTTTTCATATCGTTTAGATACTACCTGAAAAAAGATGTTTGCTGTAAGTTCGTCAAAAGGGAAATACCCCACTTCATCCATAATGAGTAAATCTGGACGGCTCCACTTGTTTACTAACCGATTGATAGAGCCTTTAGAGTCTGCCTTTCGGCATTCAGTCACTACTTCATCAGCTGTTAAAAATAAGGCTGTATACCCTTGAGTAAGGGCCTCTACGGCAAAGGATACAGCTAAATGAGTTTTACCTACACCTGGCGGTCCAAGAAGAATCCTATTTTCCCCGTTTGCGATATACCGGCAAGTCAATGTCTCTTTTACTCGCTGCTCACTCACGCTAGGCTGAAAAGTATAGTCAAAATCATGAATCGTTTTGGTATAAGGGGTAGCGTCAGGAAAATGCGGATTTACAACGCTAAGCACATTTTCAAGACGATTCCCCCGTTTTTAACAACGTTAAGAAAGTTTTAGTGGTCTTAAAGAATCTAATGAGACCATTTTCTCCGAATTAAAATGGTATTCTCCTAGCAAATTAATATGTTCCCAACCTAGGGGTGACATATGGTGCAATAATTCTTCATTAAAACTACCTGACCTTTTTTGATATTCAACTGCTTTTGTTAGATGTAAAGTATTCCAGATACTGATGGCATTGATGATTATATTTAAGGCACTGGCTCTTTGCAATTGATGCTGTATGGTTCGTTCCCTAAGCTCGCCTTGTTT
The DNA here is from genome assembly GCF_042676365.1 of Bacillus sp. CGMCC 1.60114. NCBI lineage: Bacteria > Bacillati > Bacillota > Bacilli > Caryophanales > Bacillaceae > Bacillus > Bacillus sp. CGMCC 1.60114. The sequence goes on along the minus strand of NZ_JBHTHG010000025.1, from coordinate 10,975 downwards.
TCCGAAGAAAATAGCTCTTGCAAGCCCATTCATCGCTTCTCCTTTATTCAATCCTTTTTGTATCTCTCTTCTTAATGATTCATCTGAAATATAATTTAAAATAAAGATCGTTTTTTCTATTCGGTCCATCTCACGTAAGGCTGTAGCCAAGCTGTTTTGTCTTGAATAAGACCTTAGTTTCCCCATAATAAGCGATGCTGAAACTGTTCCTTCCCTTATAGAATGAGCTAATCGCAAAACATCCTCATAAATTTAGAGCCGTTTTAAATCAAATGCTCGATACTTATGAAAATAGTGGAGTTTATCAAGAACAGTTGCAATATGAAATGAAAAATATGTTGGATAGACTTACTGATTTTATGAAACCTTCAGAAATTAAAGATTTAGTTGCTGGATATTTTGAAAATAAAAAGGAGGAACCAAAAATGAACTATGAAGAAAAAAAAGAGGTTTTACTTTCTCCGAAAAATGAGCGAGAAGTTGAGTATAAAGTAATGGATGAAAAAATCACAAAAAAATGATATAAACACCGATAAAGAACTATTTTTTATAACAGGTTATAAATTTTACCATTTTATCTTTAATCTGGGAAGGGGTAACTTTTGGGTTCTCCCCTAAATTTGTCGAACCTTATACTATATAGATAATCATTCATTATCGAATTTTGCTGAATTGACAAAAATCCCAAACGATACTGGCTTTCGAAAGATAATAAAGGTAAAATAAAAGTCAAATAAAAGTACGAAAAAATGGAAAACGCCTTATTCCCCCAACCGACCAAAGTTTTGGGAATAAAGCGTCTGGTATGAACACAAAGAAAATCTTTGTTGTTTACATTATATGCTATAAGTTTAGCAAAATATAAGTAAACCTGTAAAGAGTTCTCTTTGTATAGTGTTGATATTATCCAAAGACAATTGTAAAATAAAAATAGCTTATTTAGAAACGATAACTTTTCCGAAGTTTCGAAATAAAAAAATAAAACCCCACCGCACAGTTTTAAATTGGCTTCTAGTTTGGCGACCGGAACCAATTTAAAACTCCTCAAGATAGGGTTTTAATTCACAATATAATTGTATGTGTTTTTCTCTAATATCATACTTGATGTTAAAATTATATCATACGGTACATACAATGTGAATATAAAACCTCTATTTTTCTCGCTTATTTGCGGTGGAAAAAATAGGAGGTTTTTTCTATGGCAACAAGTTACGAAAATGTAACAGCTGCTGATCTGAGTAATAACATCCAGATTGGTTCAGAAACATTCCAAACAAACATGAAATTTAGTAAAAAGAAAAAAACACAACAAAAATTCCTCATGCATGGGCCAAAGTTTTTTGATGAGATTAATCAATATTTACTCAAAAATCATGAACTTGGAGAATATGCTTTGCCTTCATCAGCATTGGCCACTTATATTTTACTTCACTATAAAGTAAATGATTTAGGGCAACTTCCACGTGATTTCAAGTTATCCGATATTGCGAATGAATCGGATATTCCCTATACAACCATTCATACAGGCTTTCAAGCTTTACTTCGCTCTGGACTTGTTAGAGAGATTTTTATTAACGGGATTCCAGTGTATGTAATTTGCAATTATGAAAAGTTAAATCGTACAGCAAGAGAATCTAAAGATCAAGACGGTGGACTCTCATACTTTCGACTTCCTAATCTATTGTTAGAGACTTCTATTTTGAAAGAATTAGTTTCTCATCGTGACAGTAAAGGCATCATTGAACTTTTAAACCTATGTAATAATTTCACTCGTGAGCTTAAATTTAAGAGTAACGATTCTATTGAAAAATACACGTTACCTCGTAACATGGACAGCTTAAAAGAGCGTTTAGGAAGAAATGCAAAAAAGGTGCGTAACTACATAGAAATTATCTCACCACTTTTTAAATTTGATGCTGTTGTACAGAAAGTTCGAAATCCACGTAATCGAATAACCCGTATACGTGAAAAAATCCAGCAAATTGTTATTACTCAATTTACAGTTAGTATGAATCCTGAATGTGTGATTGAAAATGACCAAGTTGAGACCAGACAAACTGAAGCTAAAATGCGAAAAGAAGCAATGGCTCGTTTTAAATCAGCGGGTATTGCTTTAGCAAATAAAGATCGTAGAGACATTACTGTAGCGTTTAAAAATGAAATATCAAAGATTGCTGCTTTCATTAAAGATAAAAAACTCCGTGATGGTTTAATGACATATGCAATGACATATGCAATGGACCAATTCGAAAGTTTATTAGCAACAGAGAAGATAAAGACAATCGGTGGATTTGTACGAGCAAAACTCCGCGAATCACTAGTTTCATGGCGTGATGCTTACTTAGATGATACAACACGACATGAAATACTCGTTAAACTAGTTGAGAATAAGATTAATGTACCAGACAGTCTTCGTCTGACCTGATTTTTAAAAAATAAATAGATTATAAGCCTTGTTCAAAAAAATCAATTATGACAGGGCTATTTGTCATGCAATGTTTTAATATCAAGCCTTTCTTCATCCTCATAATTTAAGAGAAACAGTAGGTTCAACTTTTTGTGCCTACTGTTTTTTATGTCCTCATATTCTAAAATACGGTTGGAAACTTGTGAATTTCTTAGTAATTCAATGCATTAGTTGTGTGAAACTTAATATGTTGTTATTAATCTTGTTTAAATATGGATAATTTGTACTTGTACTTATGAATAAGTTAGTATTTCGATTCAAGTTTTCAGATGATTCTCCAACTCTTAGAGCCCCAAGGGATTGGTAAGTTTGAAGTTTCTCTATATAGTTATTTGTACTTTATATTTTTTTATGTTTAATTTTTATATAAAAAATTGATTACTATACTTTAAATTAAATTTATACATTAAAAATGAATTATTAATTAAATAAAACTTTTATTAAATCTCTATGTGAATTTATAAAATTAAGAAATAAGAAGACTATATTTATGTACAGTGATTAATATAATTTTTTTAAAAATACAGGCTACATTAAAACAGAATATACTTGGATCAAAACACATTTTGTAGAGCCTTGTAAATACATGTGCAATCTTTAGGGAAGTTTGACTTCTTTTAGGGAAGCACAAGGATTTTCTTAAACTTCCTAGAAATGCTACAGCAACTCACCTAATCTTTAAATCTCATATTAGGAGTTGATTGTATGAGTCAAGTCATACCTTTAGGACGTTTACAACGTCCATTAAACAGTTCGGACATTGCAAACACATTAAACATCTCCCCAAGTACATTGCGAACGTATACAGGTCATTTCAGACGTCTAGGACATCAATTTACAAAAAAGAATGGCCGAATATTGTATTCTACGCATGATGTAGAGCTATTTAAACAAATGATCGAGTTGCATGAACAGGGTTTTGGAACAATTCCTGAATGTGTTTTAAATGTTTTAAACGTCCACAACAACGTTGTAAACATCTCAAACAATGTAAACAACGTTGAGGACACAATGGACAACGTAGACAAACAACGTAAACAAGTTAAACAAACTGAGGACACCTCCCCTCCTATTAGCGCGGCAAATGAAATTGCTGCGTTAAAAAAGGAAATGGAAGAACTACGAAAATATGTCGATGAAAGCATAAAAAAACGAGATGAATTGTTGCTGCAAACATTGCGAGAAGTATTAGAATCTAAACAACAGAAACAAAAAAAGAAGCGATGGTGGCAATTCTGGAAGTGAACCAACCATCCCCAACCCCTTCCAAGCTTAGAAGGGGTTGGGAAGACCTTTGAACCTATTTGTAATAGGTTCAAGCGTTTTGGTGGAGTGAATCTGTCAATTCCTTATCCTCCTTCGCAAAGAACACTCAGTCCGGTACCATGGACAGATGCCATGTGTATTCCTCTACTGTTTAATTGCGGTAATAAAAGCTTTTAGATAAAGAGCCCTAGATGAATTGCATTTAGGGTTCTTTGTTTTTGAGGTTTGTAAAATTAATATTCTCGCCCTCTTCCTTCTCAACATCCACTTTCCATTCATAACTCGTACTTGCAGTCCTACGATGTTATTTTTCTATGAATTTCATATAAAAGATGTATTATTTTTTATATAAAATAAATTAAAAATCTTGAGTTTAATGTTTTAGGTTCATTTTTTGTATTATTTTCATAGATTATTTATATTTAATGCGCGTTGAAAAAGCACTAGAAATATACTTCTAACGCAATCATAAAATTCTGCATTAAATTAATATAAAAAATATATAAAATTTATATAAAATAAGAGTATTTTGTATTGTGATTCTACCTAAGAAGGTTTATAATGTAATTAAGATATAAAAAAGGAATAAAAAACATATAAAAAAGGTGGTTTTTGAATATGATAATGAGAACGGTTGCTGATATTGGAAATAGTGAATTGAAAATGATGATTAATGGTGAGTTAGTCAAACAACAAAATGTAAATAAGCGTGTATTTGGTCGTGTGAAAAATAAAGAGGGAAGTTTGCAACATAGTGTAACAAATTTGATGGATGAAATTTGTGTTCATGTAACAAGTGATGCGATTGAGCGTGATGGGAAATTCTATGTAGGATATCGTGCTGCACACTCTAATGGCAAACCAGATGCCTTGGACATTGAATTAGGAGATAAACATAAGCGAGATCTACCAGTAATCAATGTTCTATCTGTTATGGCAACTAAAGCGGTACAAACAATTTATAATGAAGTAGGAGAATTGCCAAAAAACATGGAAATACCAGCATCACTCATCTTAGCAATTCCGGCTTCCGAATATGAACCATCTAAAGCTCGTTTTCTTGAAAGCCGTTTTAAGGATAATGAGCACCTTGTGATCGTATATGTAGGGGAAGAAAAAGTAACAGTACAAATTGCATTTGAAATTGTAAAGGTAACTCGTGAGGGTGTTCCGGCTTTATATGCGATTTTCGAAGGGAATTCTGATATGTTCACAGATTTCTGTGAGCTATATGAATTAGAAAATATAGATGGCCAATACTTTAAAAATAAGAAAATTTTACATGCTGATGTTGGAGATGGGACATCTGAGTACATTTATTCTGATGGTTTAAACCCTGTTCCAGACGCATGTTGGGGAGAAAAAAGAGGAATTGGTCATGCGATAGAAGGAGCAATTAAGCTGCTACAAGAGGAATATGAGGGCGGTGTAGATATTAATCGCCAACAATTTAGTGAATTACTTACGGATTCCACTGATAAAAAACATGATAAGGCTGTAGAATTCTTGGAAGATACACGCTACATTCAAGCTCAAGGAATTTATAATGATATCGAAAAGTCATACATTTATAAAACGGCTAGTAAAGCCGAAGTCCTTGCGGTTTATGGTGGAGGATCAATTGCATTAAAAGATGATTTATATAGAAAAGCATTAGAATTTTGTAAAGTAAACGACATGCAATTACTTTGGATTCCTGAAAAGTATGCAACTGAAATGAACGTTAGAGGAATGGAAATTTTAAGCGATAAACTAGTTTCTAAGGTGGCCAAGAAATGAGTAAACAGAAACGACGAGAACAGTATAACTGGAATTTTAAAAAAGAAACAAACCCTAAATTTCATGACTGGCTCGATAAACAATCAAACATATCTGAATCGTTAATTACACTGGTTTTACATTTTGTAGATCAGTACGGAATAAACGATGTAACAGACTATGAAGTATCAAAGCAAATGCAAAGAGATCTCTTCATGAAAGAAGAGTTTTATCAAGACATTGCTGCTTTATTAGAAAAGGCAAATGTAAATAGTATTAAGCTAAATAATAACGTACCAACTGTTAATGAAAATGAAACCGTTCCAGAAGGAACTGTAAGGTCCAGTGAGAAGATAGAGAACAAAGTAAACGTATCAAAAGAACACAAAGAATCTGATTCAATTGAACAAAAACAAAAAGATGATAATTATTTAGATAATGTTGATGAGAGTGCGATATTTGGTGACTGATTTGCAAGTTTAAATAAAAACCTTCTTGCTGTTTAATGTATCAGTAAGAAGGTTTTTATATTTATTTTATGATGATATTTGAAAGACTTGGGCGCTAGATAATATATTAGAATTTTCTGGTTCATCTTCAGATGAACCGCTATTTTTTTCTTCAGAATTGTTATTTTATTTTTGAGATTCTGTGCTCACCTTCATAACCTTCTTCGATAATAGTCATTTGATACAAAAGCTCCGAGTGTAAATAGCATTAAAGCAAACATAATCACAAATTTCATGACTGCGAATGAAATTGTAATTGTAAACATCAATAGCTTTAAAATTAGCCTAAGAATAAACTTTATAATATCCATAGATAGTCGCTCTTTTATAGCTCCATATCATGACTTTTTTGCTTTGTTTTATTCTTTTTCTTATCTTCATTATCCTCTTGTGTTTCTTTATTTGTTGAGTTTTTTACTTTGTCCAAATCTCCAACAGTTTGAATAGAATTTTTTGTATCGTCTATATCTACGCGGTCAGGCGTTCCATCATTATCTAAATCCCGTTCTTTTTTAATTTCTTCATAGCGAATACGAATGATTGGATCTCTAGCCATTATGGTATCTAATGTGCTAGCCCCTAATTTGTTATCTAATTCTTTCAAATCTAAAGATTCAATACTTGTTAAAAATGAATCTTTATATTGTTCCTCAAATAAATCTTTGAAGGAAATATATGTGATTGATTGAGAAGGAAATCCTCTTTCATTATCTTTTAAATCAAATAAAGTAAATTCTATACTTCCATCATCTTTTTCCTTAAAATCTTCAAGGAAACTTTTTTCAAATTCGCATAATATTCTATATGAAGTCTCATCTATCCCTCTATCCATAATGAACATTCCTTTCTTTATGATATTTAAAAAAAAGGATAGATAATAAGAATATCCATCCTTTTAAATTTCTATCGACTAATTGATTGTTTCTGGTGTTTATCTTTCGATATTTCTTTTGGTTCTTTTTTGATTTTTGTATCAAGTTCTTTAACGCCATTCAGTGAAAATTCAACTTTCTTTTGCTTGGGATTCTCTTTTCCATTTTCTTTGGCACGTTCTTTCTTTATATCTGCAAGAATACTTTGAAAATTATTGGCATGAATTTTTCCATCTTTATTTTCGGTTGAATATGACACAGAAGAAACATTTTGGTTAACAACAGCAGTCACTTTTTCAATTTGTTCAGGAGTAAAATTTTTCAGCATCTCTTTAAATTTATTTGATTCTTTATCTGTGCTTTTATCTGCAAACTGATTATCTAATCCTTCAGACATAACTTTTATATATTGAACCATTAATTTCTGTTCATCGTTACCCAATGAATTCAGCATATTTTTAACTTGTTCTTTAGCATCTTTAGAATTTGTTTCAACTTTAGTTTTTTCTTTTTTAGATTCTTTCTCTTTATTATTATCTTGTTTCGTTAACTTAGGTTCTTTTTCTACATCTTGTTTATAACGGTTTGCAAAAAGGTTTTCAACACGCTGCACTTCTTGTGAGTATAAACTTCTTTTAATTTCGTCAAGTTCTTCTAATTTTGAATAAAGAAGTTTTTCTTGTTTTGACAAACGATCATAATTAATATTATTCTCTTTTGGTTCTTTATTTTCTGATGAGGAAATTTCGTCATAGATTTCTTTTACTTTTTCAGCTTGTTCTGGTGTTAAATTTTGACGAGTTTCTTTTAAATCTTTTTCAGCTTTTTTAACTTCTTCTTTATCTAAAACTGCTATTTTTCTTTCAACAACATTTTTTAATGCTTTTTCAATTACATTTGCTTGTGCTGCGGAAAAGAAGAAAGAATAATCCTCTTTCCCATTTCTTACAACAGAAAAATCCACGCCTAATTTTTTTAACTCTTTTTGATAATCGCGTAATTGTTGCTTTGTTAAATTTTCATCTAAAGCAACTACGCCACCATTTTTTTCATGCTTATTAATAAGCTCACTAATTTTTTGTTTTCCAACTTTAGTATTGTCATCAAGAACATAATCTTTTGGATCTTGTTCTTTATTTTCCAGCAACTTTGTCAATGCTTCTAAAACACGTAATAAAGCTTGCTCTGATATTTTTAAAGTTTGTGCTACGACTTCCATTGCGACCTGTGTATGTTCATCTACAGAAACCATTTCCAGATCATCCCCTTTATAAATTATTTAACCAAATTATCCCATATATTGGCTAAAGATGATATAATTTCAAGAAGAAAATATTGGGATTTTAGATAAAGGCAAGCTATGGGATTACCATGGTAATCCCCCAAAACGGTGTTTTTGACTTGGTAGGAGATTCCTACGACCTTTACAAATATAAATAAGCGATTTTTGACAAAATCACTTATTTATTTGTTGTCGCTTCGCTCGATTAATTTTAAAAAATGGTGGTGAAATTATGGGGTTTATTCATAAAACATATTTGCAAATAACTTTAGATGAAAAAGATAAAGAAATGATAAAAAATAAAGCTATAGAAATGGGATATAAGTCAACTTCAGCATTTGTTATTGATTCAGCAAAATCACATTTCAAACTTGAAGTGGATATGAAAGCTTATAGAGATTTAGCTAAAGAAATAAATTATATTGGTAAGAACATAAATAGCTTAATTAGAAGGATCAATACAGATGGAATTTATACTGATTATGATATTGATTTTTTGAAAATTAATCAGAAGAAAATCATAAAATTAATCAATAAAGAATATGACCGATTAATTGATTTAAAAACCAAGTTTAATAGCGATAGCTTGAGTAAAAAACAGAAGGAAAAATTAATAAAATCATTATCGGAAAATCAAATCAAGATACCAAAAAAATTAGTATTAGAAGAAGTGTATGAAAAGATAAAAGAAGATTTTGTTTATATTATAGAATGCATAGAAAATTCCCCCGAACAAGATAAGACAGTAACAGAATATGTATGGCAATATTTATATGGAGATACGCTCTATAAGTTAGATGATGACCAATTAATAAAATTGGCCGATAGCATTTTTATTTTTGCACAGAAATTGAAATTTAAGTTATCCAAACTCGATAATGTTTTTTCAGATGATGATTGGTTTGAACTGAAAGATATTTTAGATGAATATGAAATTTATTAATTAAAGGATTGATTACAATGTCTATTGTTAAAATACAAAAAGTTAGGAATTTAGGGGCATTCATTAATTACGGTATGCAAGAGCATAAAACAAATGAAGAATTAGTTACATCGTATGAGTGTTCTATTGAAACAATAGAGAGAGATTTTAAAAGTGTTTTAGTTGACTACAATGAAAAGAATAATAGTAATAAAAACATGAGTGCAAGAATGATAATTCAATCATTTGATAGTGATGACAACTTAACACCAGAGCAAGTTCATCAGTACGGAGTAGAATTTGCTGATAATTATCTGAAAGGTAATCATCAATATACAGTAATTACACATACAGAAACGGATAATTTACACAATCATATTATTTTCAATGATATTGATTTTAATAACTTAAAAATGTTCGATTCTAAGCGTGCAAATTCTTTGGATAGATTACGTCTAGAAAATGATAAAATCTCTGAAAAATATGGTTTGTCGATAATCGAAGCGGGCAGAAAAGGAAGAAAAAAATATTTAGCTTTTAACGAATATGTAGCTAGATCAAAGAAGGAATCCTTCAAAGGAAAATTTGAAGAAATAATTGATAAAAATATATCAAAATCAAATTCATTTGATGAATTTTTAAGCTTAATGCAAAAAGAAGGATATGAGCATAAACAAGGAAAATATCTATCGTTTCAGAATCCGAAGTCAGGGAAATTTATGCGGACTAAAACAATGGGGTTTAATTACCTTGAATCCTCTATTAAATACAGAATAGAAAACAAAGGTTATTCACCGATTAAAACAAGTATTATGAACAGACAATGGATAGATAAATCCCAAGAGAAATTTAAAAATAATAAGGGACTTCAAAGATGGGCTACTAAACAAAACATTAATTACTTAAATGAATTAAGCTCTAAGCTATATAAACTAAATGTTTCACTTTCGGAACTCGATGAAATTGAAGCAAATAAAGAAGCATTAATTGACAGCTTTGAAAAGCAACTTTTAGGTATTGATAATGAAATTTTTAGATTAAAGAAAATGAAGGGTTGTTTCCAAACTTATAAAAAGAGTCATCCTTTAATCGTGGCGTATAAAAAAGCCGAAAATAAAATGGCATTTAAACAAGAACATTATCATGAATTTAAACAGTATGATGTTGCCAAGCGTGATATGAACTATCTCAAAAAGAATTATGACATAACTGATGAAGCTGAATTGCATTATAAGTTGTCATTCATGACAAAAGAACGAAATTTACTTTATGGAAGTTTAGGAAAAGAAAAAGAAGTGGAAATAGAAAGACAAGAGCAACACAGACAGCAACAACGTAAAAAAGAAAATGAAATATAAAAAAATTAGAGGACATCAAAAATAGGATATTGTATAGTACCGTGTAAATGGAATAAATAAATTAAAATGCTGGGAGGTGGAGCATTTTTGTTATCAATATGGAATGAGATTTTAGCGGCTCGTGAAGCGAGTATAAAGTTAGGTAAAAACCCTAAATATATATATTTTTTGTGGGTGAGACATTCAAATGTTTTATTGAAGGGTAGCGTAAAAATGGTAGGTAGAGAGTTACTGATTACAAGAGAAGGATACGAATACTTGAAAAAATTAGTAAAAAAGGAGAGTGACCTTGCTTATTACCTTTACTAATAGCAAGGTCTTTCTAATGTAATAAGATTTAAAGCTATTCCTTACATTCGTGTGAAAAGGAATAGCTTATTTTTATTGTTTTTAATGGTACAAATTCAAAATATAACAACTGATTCATATGTATCTAAAGAACCTAGAAATCTATATGGATGGTGAGATATATGAGTCAATATCAAATGTTGTATAGTACCCCTTACTTGTATTCTTCAAAAACTTTGCTTCAAATGTTTAA
>NZ_JBHTHG010000024.1:0-1296 GCF_042676365.1 Bacillus sp. CGMCC 1.60114 | reverse complement strand
CCCCTAAATTAAAATTTTCTTTCTCTACAGATAGTTATTCTGAGAAGCCGCTCATTTTTTCGTTTTGGGGGCATTTCTTTTTCTTAAGTTGATGGGCATGGGGTCACGTCACCAAAAGTGAAACATTGTACGTTTAGACACAATTTGGACACATTTTAGCCGGTTCCCTGTACGGTAAGACAGAAATATAAAATGCGGAAGACAATAATTAATAATGAAAATATACGTTGGTAGAACCAATTAGGTCGCGTCTATACGCAACCTGTTGGCAATTTTAAGAGGCATTTTAGTGTGTAGATGTAGGCAGCTCATGTATTTGGCATTTAATTTATGTATGAAATGGCAGTATAATTTTTGCATATTAAAAAGACTGCAATATATAAGTTTTGTATAAAACTTTGTATATTTCGCGGTCTTTTTCTTTACTATTTATTCCATTTAAGCGCCCTATTCCAGAATTACTCAGGTCGTTGAAAACCTTATTACATTAGCACTCTTTTAATTGAAGAATTTTTATAAAAATATACAAGACCCCAAGACGAGTAATCATGAAGTTTGGGGCATGAATAGGTAAAGTCCATAATCTTGCATCACGGAGGTGTGTCCCATTTGCCGTAACATGGTAGCTATATTCCCACGATGATAAGATCCGTGAGTGACAACATGTAGCAACAATTCAGAAACAGAAGTTTCAAGCAACCCAGCATAGGGGTTATCAACTACAATCACCTTGTCGATATCTTCTTGACTGTTTAGAAGTGCTTTGTAACGTTCAGATAAGTCTAAAAAGATCTTTTTCATTTCCTCAATACTTTTTGTTTCCGCCTGTTCTCTTAACTGATCTTCATGCGCCAATGCTTCATCCATGCTTTTACCTGAAATAATGTCAAACCATGTGTAATCTGAGGCATAAATGTGAGACAACACCTTTGATATTGAAGAAAAACCTGTTTGAATTTCCTTATGATAAATGTCTTGAGGAAGTTCTTTTAAACGATCAATTATAACTCCATTTGCCCATGCGTGGTAGTCGTACATTTTTAATGTGGGATACGTCATTTTAAATTTCCTCCTTTTTTCATTATCTTGTATTTTTTAATTGATACCTAATGATAAATAACTTACTTACAAATTATGGAGGTAAATATAATTATTCTGCTTTAATTACAAAAATCTTTTTAGGGGTACCGCCACATGCCCATCAAGTTAAGATTTTGAAGTATCCCCAAAACAAAAATTTTATCTCTTCATAGTTGTCCATGGGAATTCGGTTCGTTTTTTCGTTTTGAGGAACAA
>NZ_JBHTHG010000023.1:0-8300 GCF_042676365.1 Bacillus sp. CGMCC 1.60114 | reverse complement strand
ACTCATAGATAACACCCATAATATCAAAGACTGTTTTCTTCTCATATCGATGAGATTTTCGCCCGTTTTTCTGTAGTAGGTGGAATAGGCGGATTAGAATCTTTATTATTTCTTGGGTGTTTTTCTGTATAGCTTGATACAGAAGATATAAATAATCTTGGATCATCCCTATTGCCTTATATTCGATTAATTCTCTTTTCTTCTTTTGTAAAAGAAGTTGACGCATTTTAAACATAGTAGAGGAGCACAGGAAAATAGCGATTAGCTTTCCATATATTTGGCACTCTAATCGTTCTTGTTTTACATTACGATAATGATCTATTTTGAAGAGTGATTTCCACGTTTTAAAGACAATCTCTATTTGCCAATGCAAAGTATATAACTCATGTACCTGTTCCATCGGAACCCATTCCCAAGGTGTATTCGTCACGTACATGTTTAATCCCGCTACAACTTTACTTTTCTCTGAGTACGTTCTATTTTTGGATTTTTCTTTTTCCGCGATTTTTGCTTGTCGTTTTTGAAGTTGCTTTTCTGTTAGTCGGTTAAAAATAACACGTGCAAACAGCTGTTGTTTATCACCGATATAAGCATGTTTTAATTCAAATGTTTCTCCAGGCTGTAGTTGATTTAAAATTTGTTTCACATCTATTTGTATGTATTCTGATTGTTTCTTAATTGCACCATTTTTAAAGCATTCTGGGTTTGGATTTTTCACATATACATTCGTATTCAATTTTAAACGAGAAATATAGTATGTACCTCGTTGATCCATTTGATCTAAGTCTTCCAATGAAAAATAACCCAAATCACGAATACATAAATCCCCTGGTCGTAAGGTATCTAAGCATTCTGTACCAAAAGTTTTGTCATTATTTTTTCCTGGTCCAACTTGAAAGTTAAGAAATTCCCCACTGTGCAGATCATATTCTAATTGAATTTTGATTCCAGCTGTTTGGGCACACCCTCCAGAGCCTGGATATATATTCTCTAAAGCATTTGGCACTTGGAATAAGGTAGCATCTAGGATACGAATTCGCCCAAAATAAGAGAAGAGATGATTAGAAAATTGCGTTTGTTCACATACTTTTTGTTGTAACAGTAAAGAAAAAATATGTTGTAAAAACAAAACTGCTTTAGCATTTAAACGTTTATTTAAGCCCTAAGGGCTGAGTAAAGTACCAGTAGCTGCATGAAGCCTACTACATAATCGTACTAAGGGATCACTTGCTACTCGTTGACTGATCCAAATACAAATTGTAGCTAAGTCTGAGCCAGAAAACTTACGTTTTCGCTTTATAAATCCGATTTCTCTTGCAAGTTCTTCTAAAAATATAGGTGTAACATATCGTTGTAATTCTTCTGCAAATGGTAGTAGTTCATCTTGAATCGAGAGATTCATAAGAAAACGTCATCCTTTCTAATTTAGCTTGTTTAGAAAGGATAACTTTTTTTGTGTTTGAAGGTATTAAAATCTCTTGAGTTGATGGGCATGTAAGGTGACCCCTAGTATGAAATTCAAAACCACTTCATAAATAATTCGAAATCTCAGAATCTCTATTGCCCGAGCTCTTTTTCTGATAGAACATGCAATACACGGGTACCATGTCAATTTGTGTTTCTCCGCTTAGAGCAAATCCGAATCTCCGGTACAAACTTACATTTTCAGCATTTTCCGTGTCCAGTGCGACTCCCTGCGATTTATTATCCGTATGTACCGTATGCAATAGGTGTTGCAGCAGAGCCTTACCGATTCCCTTGCCCTGGTTCTCCGGGTTTACTCCAATCATGATAAGGTAGTGATGCGCCATTTTAGGAGCAAATGATCTTGTCACTCGCATATAGGAATTGAGGAGACCTAAAGTTTTTCCAGACAGTTGAAAAAACAATGGAATCAACCTCCCGATTAGTAATGCTCCTCCTGTTATATTTTGAAGCCTGCTAGGTTGCGGTTTTTCAACGGTGTATACGCCAAGCAAGTTTTTATTTTCATACAAGCCCCACACCTCTTCATTGAGCATAAAGCTTTTATCAAACATAAAGGACACAAAAGCTGTCACGCTATTTCTTGCTTTTCTATCAATCTCCGAATCACCAAATACATGCAGGAATAAGGGATCTTTAGCAAATGCCTTGCTCATGAGTGATACGAATAAGGGCTTCTCCCGTTTGGTGAGCTTGGATATTCGATACGGAGCACTCATGCTTTTTCACCTGTGTTGTTGCTTGTTTTCTCATAATGATCAACGGCAAAGCTAAATAACACTTTAAGCATAAATAATAAGCAGATGATCAACATATAGGGCTGTATATTTGGCAGCATCGGTATCCAGCCAAGACCAACAGACAGGAGCAAGCCTGCAATAAATCGTTGTGAATGCTTCCCAATCAGAGCATTCACGATAAATGCTCCTGCAATCGTATAAGCCCAAACCCCGATCGAATACCAAATATCTGTATGTAAGAGAAGCGCAACAAGAATGATATGAAAGTGTATCGCAATGAATACGATTCGATTTGTTTTGCGTGCTGCATAAAAGTTGCTGGTTGAAGCTGTAAAGTTGGCTACGCATCCAGAAAAAATATCGAATATCAACAATAATGCCAGGGCACTGCGCCAAATCGGCAAGTTGTCTGTGAGTTCAGGGAATCTCAAATATAACGCAATGGTTAGCAATCCACCGAAAAACAGTATGGCTAGAATAGACCCAATACTTTGTTTTTCACCGAACACATCATGTAAAAATGAAGGAATCCGAATTTGTTTCATACAAGCACACTCCCATCATAAGTTAATGTTTGCGAACATCGTGTTGAACAAAAAAAGATATATAGTAAATATACTATTTTACTACAAAATTATTATAAATATTTAAAATTGAGATTTCAATAGATTTGTACTACTTTTATTGAATTACTCTAAAACTTGGGCTACACTACAAGTGAGGTGGAGCATATGAACGGATTCGAAAGACGAAAACAGAACAAAATTGAGCAAATATACAGCTCCTCATTTGAATTGTTCTCCAAATATGGTTTTCAAAAGGTAAGCGTGAATGAAATCGCTCAAAATGCGAATGTTTCTCCCGCTACCATTTATAACTACTTTGGAACAAAAGAACAGCTCTATGCCGATATGCTTATAAATTGGATGGACAAACAGTTGGAGCAGTATGAGAAGATTCTGAATTCAGCGTGTTCCTTTCCTGAAAAGACGAAGGAAATTATGCTGCTAGAAGCTAAAAATTTACAAATTTTATCGGATAAGTTTCAGAAATCCCCATTCTCTGAGGTGAGTGGGTTGATGCAAAGGCTGGAGAGCTATAATGAGCAGAAGGTCATGCAATTTTTTATGAAGTTTGTCACGATTGGAAAGCAAGAGGGTTACATTCATAGAGATCAAACAGAAGATATTACTATGCTGTACTTCACGATGTACAAAAATGAGCTGGGTCGGCATTGGGAAGCGTCGAATCAAGAACGCATAACGAGAAATATGGATCAATTGATGGAATTGTTTTTCTATGGGTTGGTCGGAGAGAATCAGAAGTAGGACGAAATTGGAAAATTGACTGTCTGTCCTGTTACGAAAAACCGTATCACAAATAGGGGTCACAACATAGGAAAGGATGGCGTTTTTTTACACTTTGGGGTAGAGAAAATTCTTAAGTTGATGGGCATGTGGCGGTACCCCTATATGAAGTTCGTGTTCCTCAGACTTGAGATTTGCCGCCGACTTCCTTCAGATTCCGCGTCACCACGGACACACCCTTGTCTTAAGCTAATCGTTACTACTGCCTTCACGATTCGGTACTTGAACCCTAGAGAATAGACGCATACTAGGCGCACAATAAAAGCACAGCCTTCAAACAGACTGTGCTTTTTTCTGCGTATAAAGAATTAAAAAAGTTAATAATGGTTGCATAACATTTAGCAGCAATCATCTCAGCCGTTTTGTGTGTGAAGAAACTTTGCACCAGAACCTTCCTCCAGTTTTATAGATTCCTTGCACTAAAACCGTTTAATCTAAAACTAGTGTTTGATAAATCTTTGATGATCCTTTAATCTCCTCGATTATTTCATGATTTAATAGTTCCTCAGTTTCAATTACCAATAGAGATATTTGTCCTTCCTCTTTTCGCGATACACGTATGATATTAATATTAATTTTACGTCTTGATAATATAGAAGTTACAGACGAAATTGTACCAAAATGATCATTGTTCATAATAAGAAGAGCTGATCTTGTTTCATTTAACTTCAAATCAAAACCGTTAATCTCAATAATTTTGATTTTTCCCCAACCAACCGAACAAGCAATCATCTCAATTTTATCTTCACCTTTGTATAAAGTAATCTTTACTGTATTGGGATAAGACGGTTTTGCAATCTCTTCTATACAATTAATTGTAATTCCTCTTTCTGTTGCAATTGTAAGTGCATTAGAGAATAGTGAGTCCTCCATTTCAAAGCCTAAAATACCACCAACAATTGCTACATCGGCTCCAACAGTGCAATTAATTTTTTTGAATGCTCCATATAAAGAAATTTCAATTTTTTCTGGGTCTTTTAAAAATAGCTGACGAACAATATGTCCTATCTTTGTTGCTTCTACTCCATAAGCACTAGGTGTTCCAATAGTAATAGGACCAATAATATCAAATACTGATTTATATTTCATGATTACTCATTCTCCTTAATATTAGTAGTAGGGATGTATTAATAAGATGTTTTTGTATTAAGAACATATTGTTGGTTTGAAATAAAGTTCAATTAAAAGCAATCTCGCAGCCACTAAGAATTTGATATATGGTCAGTTGTTATTTTAAATAAAGTTTGATCAAAATAAGAATCATCCGTTATTCTTAGTAACTTACTTTTTTAAGAAAGTTTAATCAAAATTTCACATAAAAGCTGATATCACTGTATTTAATTTGTTTTCACACCATTAAAACAGTTAAACTTTCTCCAAAACATCGCAACTTTTTTAAAAACGGTTCATCTTTTTTATAAACGGTACGACTTAATTTCAAAGCTACACATATTTCATAACTAAAAGTTAACGAAAATAATGACTATAATAAACAATCCATCCTCTTATCAGGATTTGTATCCAATTTAAAGGTTTTTTTTGATATTTTTAACAATAATTTTTAATAAAAAGGTGTATTGATTTATTTATCAGTATTAAAGATGAACAATCATGTTTATTTAAAAAATCAATAAATAGAGAATGCAATCTACTAGATAGTTACGCCTTATTTACAATTACACTAGAAATCTTGAAGATCTGTTCACAATAGAAGAAAACAGCATTATATTTTATAAATAAAACCCATGGGAATTTTTTAATTCCATGGGCTTTCATTTTTCATAACATGCCGATTCCTGTGTGGTAAGCGAAATCCTAGTGCAATTGCTGCTCCAATGCAACTAAATAAACATCCGAACAGTAAATAGAGAGTAGGTGTAGAGTCTCCAATCGCAACAGAGGCGACACCACCTATTGCAGGAAAAAGTGCCACCATATAACTACTGACTGATGCACCGATTCGTTCTACTAGCTTGAGGTAGAACATCCATGCCCCAAAGGAAGCAAATACAGTTAAAAATGCCAAAGCCCCAAGATAAGAAACTGACGTTGGTAGTGTAAAGTTCTGTTCTTGAAAAACACAAATAGCAAGTAAAAATATCGAAGCCACAACAAAGCCAACACTATTCGAATAAACTGCATTAATACCACGACGTGCATTTTGGGCTGAAGCTGCATCACCAATAGCTGTAAGTATAGTTCCAATCAATGCAAGGCCTATTCCTTTTAAGTCACTTGTACTAGAGCTCTTTATTAGTAATGGATAAACCAATATAGAAACACCCGTAATACCGACTATTCCCCCTATTAGAATTCGGGGATGAAGACGCTCACCTAGAAATATACGAAGTGCAATCGGTGTCAGAACTGTCTTCAGTGAAAACAGCAGCGTTACTAGTGCGGCAGAAATCCAAATTGTCGCGTAGTATAAACACAAGTAGCTTAGGGCTAAGTTACATACCCCAAAAGTAACAAGGGGGAAAACATCTTTACGAGAAGGCCTACCATTTGGACGTACCACGCACATGAGAACAATAAACATTAGTGCAGCCCCCATCAAGCGATAGGTCAATGACAATTCAAGACTTACAGGTGTACCTTGTATTTTTACTACAATAAAGTTTAATCCCCAAACTATTAAGCAGAAGATATACATAAAAGCTGTCATACATGTACCACGTCGTTCTCCTGTGCAAAAGGAATATCAAAATAATTAAAAACTTCTGTTAATGCAACAGCCAGTTGCGTTATCTGTTCCTCAGTGTGATTCGGTGTAACGTTAACCCGGAAGCGTTCTGTGCCGACAGGAACCGTTGGTGAATTAATAGGCTGCAGATAGACGTGATGTTGTTCAAGTAGACGCTGGGCAGCAGCTTTACATTTTTTTGCCTCACCAATTAGTACAGGAAGAATATGTGTTTCACTTGAATCCATTATCGGAATATTTGCTTGAGCAAGTGCTTCTCTTAACATGCTAGTCTTTTGGTGCAGGACATTTCGCTCGTTATCTGAAGATTTTAAGTGTTCAACGCTAGCATGACAGGCTGCAACAACAGCTGGTGGTAAAGATGTAGTAAAAATAAAACCGGATGCAAAAGAACGAACAGCGTCAATTAGTAATGCTGAAGCTGCAATGTATCCCCCGATTACTCCAATACCTTTTGCCATTGTTCCTTGAATAAAGTCCAATTGATCCACAAGACCTAGTTTAGCAGCTATTCCTGCTCCGCGAGGACCATACATACCGATTGCATGTACTTCATCAAGAAATGTTAAAGCATTATATTTATCTGCGAGATTCGCAATTTTCTGAATCGGTGAGATATCGCCATCCATTGAGTATACTGACTCAAATACAATAATTTTTGCTCGATCATGTGGTTGAGCTGCAAGTAACTCTTCTAAATGGTCAACATCATTATGTTTAAATATCGCTCGTTCGGCTTGAGTGCTACGTATACCATTGATAATTGAAGCATGGTTTCGTTCATCAGAAAATACTATGCAATTTGGAAATAAACGAAGTAAACATTGTAATGTTGCATCATTCGATCCATATCCTGTAGGAAAAACTAGTGCGGCTTCTTTACCATGCCATTCCGCAAGTGAAGATTCAAGTGCAGCGTAATGATAATGTGTACCACCTATATTTCGAGATCCGCCTGAACCAGCACCAAACGCTCGAATTGCATCGTGCATTGCTTCAGTAACTACTGGGTGCTGAGACATTCCTAGATAGTCATTGCTGCACCAAACGACAACTGGCTCTGCATCTTTCTGACCATTCAATTGTGCTAAAGGATATTGGCCCCGTATCCGATTAATTGTGACAAATTCTCGATATTGTCCGCTTTCTTTTAAAGATTCGAGCTTATTTTCAATAATTTCTGCATACATGACTTTTCCTCCTAGTATAATTTACGGCTCATCCAGTTTGATATTTAAATTAACAAAAAAAGGGAAAACCGTTATATAATTACTTTGTAAGTATATTGATAAAATACAAAAAAAAACAAATAAAAACAAAATTATGCACATTTTCATAATTTTATCAATAAACAATAATAACTATCATTAAAGAGATGGTCATATTACGCCATATATAATTAAGAAGAGACTCGTTTCCTCTCAAAGAATTATTGCCACAATTTTGTCAAATTCATATAAAACAACTCTTTTAGGACAAAACACAAATATAATTTTCTAATTTTTTATCCATATAACTTTTTAGGGTTCTGGTGCAAAAACTCTAAAGCTCTTGCAAGTAGTCTCTTAAACTTGGACATACTGATAATATTACTTTAAAAAAGGTGCGTGATCAGTATGGAAAAGGAGAATGGGTTCAAATGGAAGCATTATCAGCCTGATATTATTTTGTTAACGGTAAGATGGTACCTACGGTACAACCTCAGTTTTCGTGATTTAGTGGAAATGATGGAGGAACGAGGCTTATCCATTTCTCATACAACGATTATGCGTTAGGTTCATCAGTACGATCCTGAATTGGACAAACGAATCCGACGTCACCTTAAACAAACAAATGACTCCTGGAGAGTCGATGAAACATATATCAAAGTAAAAGGTCAATGGATATAGGGTAGCACCACACATCCATCAACTTAAGGATTTAGACTATTTTTGAAGTTAAAAGCACGTTACTATTCTCTTATGTTAATAAGAAAGGGTGACGTGCTTTTTTATGAATATG